>JAVZMD010000009.1:0-29523 GCA_038883435.1 Thermoproteota archaeon | reverse complement strand
CTGCTAAATTATTAAAATCAAAACACAAAGTTGCTACTGAATATTTAAAAAGAACTTCATTTCTGTAAACTATCTTGAGAAAATCCATAAATGATTCCCTTTCTTCAGGAAATAAACTAATGTTTAACAAAAATCTACAATCCTGATCCCTTGATGCAAATTTCGATAGGATCTCATTTATCAAATCGCTTCTGTAAATAATATCAAAGGAAGGTATATTACAAATTATAGCCTTTGGTCTTACGTTGCTCATAAGCGAGTTAATGATGCTCATTATCTTTCCATCTTCTTGAAACGTAATGCCATTCACCACAATAGCAGTAGGGGCTAATTTTCTACTAATATCAATAATTTCCTCGAAATGCATGTTATTCGGATTTGACTCTCCATGGAAACCGCATTCTTTCCCCATATAACACATTTTACATGGAAAGGAAGGTATTATTTCACTTTTAGTTAAAGGACAAATACTGCGATATGGACAATTTCCACTTGACATTACCAGCTCTAATTCTTGTAGAGAAGGGGTAATTTGGAAAGAGGAAAGATCGATAAGTGGTGAACCGACTCTTATCTTATCGATGTATAACTGTTCATCGGATAGAAATCCTAAGTCTAGAGATAAAAACCTATCGATAACACTAATTGACAAGTTTTCTATCTCGTGATTTTCCAAGTATGTTTTTATGACTTTAGTTTCATCTCTATTAAATACATATATTTTTTGATGGAAAAGATCATATACTACTCCATATCCTTCCGAACTTACGATAAAGTGAACCCAAGGATGAATAATTAAGTATCTTTTCATATGATTATTTGAAGTCAATGTAGTTATACCGATCTGCATATACTTTTAACCGAGAGCTAAAATATGTAGGGTCTCTTTTATACAGTTTAAGTGCAATTTTTAAATCTTCAAAGAAACTTTTTTTAATTTTACGACAATCCTCTTCCATATTAGCAAAGCATTTCTGGCAGGTATATGCTATAGGACATTTATAACAATCATTCAATATTTTCCTATAATTCACTAGCATTCTCTTTATAGCCTCAAAGTCAAGACCTTTATCTATATTACCCATCGATATATTGTTTGGTACTCTTTCACACGGATGAAGCACCCCCATAGTATCAACAAAAATCTTATAGCCAGGAATGCATGGACTTGTGTAGCGTAGTAAGTTTCTTTGGAATAAATTTCTATAAAAATTGAACATTAGAGCCCTATAAAATGATTCAATAAAAGGGACAAAATTCTTTTTACGATATTCTTTGCCTTCAACGTATTCGAGAAAAGTTTTTTCGAGAATGGCTCTTTTTCTAAGAAATTCCTCCCAGCAATCCTTTGAAAATTGACGATAATACTCTGTACCTACAGAAGATACAGGATTGATAAGAATAGGTTTTATTGGGCTTTCTTTATCAAAAAACTCCATTGCCTTCAGCAAATCGGTCTTTATGTCATACGTTACCAATGCATATACTGTTGGGGCTGCATTTAAGTGTAGTTCTTTGGCTCTTTCATATATCATTTTTACATTTTTTATTACTATATCAAAGGAACCTTTACCATTAGCATAAATTCTGTTGCGATCATGTTCTTCACGTGGTCCGTCTAAACTGACGAATATCGAAAAATTATTTGATAGAAGGAAATCTATAATTTCGCTTGTAAGAAGAGTTCCATTTGTTGTAATTGTAAAACTTATTTGGTATCTTTTTGAATAGTTTTGTTTCACATAATTAACAACATCTTTAATCAGTCTGAAATTAAGTAATGGTTCGCCTCCATAAAATCCTATTACAGGCTCTCTTTGAGGGTTATATATGCTTCCTAATTCCAAGTACTCAAAGTACATATCAATTGCTCTTAGAGCAATCTCTGATGACATTTTAATTGTTGAATGCGTTCTGAACCCTTTATAATTTCCTGAAAAAAGGCAATATTTACATCTTAAATTACATTCAGATGTGATTTCCAATATCATTTCACGTAGACCATTTCTAAGAATATACTCATATATTTCACTCTCAGAAAAATCACCTGATTCTACAGTTTTTTCTAAAAAGGTTTCCATAGTCCCCAAAAAGGTATTTAACTCAGCCAGCATTTTGAAGAACCCTGGATTCTCTGAGTTTTTAGCTTCCTCCAAAATAAGCCTTGTTAAATCAGATCTGTCAGAAGCGCTTTCTAAGATATTTAGCACTAATTCCCAGTCATTTTTCGGAACTTCAATTAGGAGATTACTACTTTGTTCGAATATATAACAGGAGCTTTCAACAGTGAAAGGGAAAAAACTTGGGAACATATGAAACCTCAACTAGCCGATGCAATAGCGAATGTCCCAAAATAGACAGCAATCGTTGATGCTGCAGCAGCCGCCCCTAAGGCTACACCAGCAGTCGGTACGCATGCTGATGCACCTATGGCGCATGGCGCAGCACATCCGATAGGACATCCAGAAGCACAACCTGCTAGACATGCCCAGATATCTGCCATTTTGGGTCTAAAAAAAGGATAAGAAGTTAAATAAAAACATTTTGTAAAAAAAATTGATATTAAGAAGAAAATATCTTGCGTGCAGTAACATACTAACCTAACATAGTATATTATAATGATTTAAATAACCCAAATAGATTGACAGCCATTTTTGGGACAAATAAATCTGATGCTACCAGCAAAGCCGATAAAAAGACATAAATAGGGAAAAAATAGATTAAATAGTAAACAGAATTAAAATGGAAAACGATCTTCCAGCTGTAAATGTTGAGGGAATCGTTAAAAACTTTGGTAATAAGACTATATTGAATAATGTATCTTTGACTGTCCGGAAAGATAGTATACATGGGCTTCTTGGGCATAATGGGGCGGGGAAGACGACGCTTTTCCGCATAATCCTCGGTTTACTTAATCCAAATAAAGGCAATGTAAAGATTTTCGGAGTTGATCCAAAAGTTGATCCGTCTGTTAAGTCTAGGATAGGGTATGTTGCGGAACATCCAGCATTCTACTCTTCCCTGACTGTAAAGGAAAACCTGATAAGGTTTGGAGATCTGAAGGGGATTGAGGATTGCAAAAGAATTGTTGAAGACTTGGTTAGTAGGTTTGATCTCTCCGAATATGCTAATACGAAGTTCAGTAAGCTTTCAATGGGTACTAAGCAGAGGGTTGCTATCGCAAGAGCTTTGATGAACAACCCGGGATTATTGATCTTAGACGAGTTTTTAGCTAATATTGACCCAGTATGGAGGCACAAGCTGAAAGAGATATTGAAGGAGTTAAGAAAAGAAGGAGTTACGATTCTGATATCAACGCACATACTTGCAGATGTTGAAGAGTTATGTGAAGAAGTTACTATAATAAAGATGGGAGAAATCCTATATGGCGGTAGCCTCAATGACCTGTATCAAAAAACCAAATTGAAAAACATGATGGTAAGGATAAGTACTAGCGATAATGTTAGGGCCCGTCAAATATTTGCGCGTGATGATGTGGTTAGCGATGATAGTGGTGCTCTCCTTATCCCAATCGAGAACATGGAAGAAATTTCAAGAATAACTAGAATCTTAATAGAGCAGGGATTAAATGTTTATGAGGTTAAGGAATTAAAGCTGAGTTTAGAGGAAATTTATGCTCATTTGCATGGAGGCTAAGAGATATGAAGGAAATAGAATTTATTAAAAAAGAGGCAAAGTTTGTAGTTAAAAATTATTTGGATACATCATTGTCGGTAATTGCCGTTCTTATACCATTTCTTTTACTTTTAATTATTAATCTTCAGAAAGATGCTTCATTATCACTTCCAGGATTGAGAGAAGTTTTAATTGAGATGAATTTAGCATCTCTTACCGTGCCCATGGCCATGTTTTCAGCCTTTTTACTCGCATTCACAGTTAACGAAGAGAAGAAGGATAAAATCTTTGAACTAATATTTACGACTCCATTATCTGCACATAAGTTTATTATATATCACTTTATAGCACTAGCTCTATTGGTAATATTGACTATTACCATAGGATACATCGTAATAACTCTCGTCATGACATTTATTATAGGCAGTGCATATTTACTCTACGTATTAATATTGCGCGGATTCGTCTCATCGCTTCTACTCGCTTTACCAATATGTTACCTAATAATTTTGAATTTAATGCTGATACCTTCTAAATACTCTCAGTTAATAATTATCCCCCTTATGCTATTTGCCCTCCTTCCCATGCAAGGCGTATTCAGTATATTTGGCACCAGCCTAGGATTGTTTGAAACAATTACGCTCTCCACCTTCATCGCCTCGATTGTCTTAACAGTAATCAGTATAGCTGAAACAGTCATCTTAAAGAATAGAATAGTTGAACTGACTATAACCAACCAGTAGCCCTACTTTTTCACATCTCAGAAACATGTAGGAAGCAGTTTATTTCCTAAGCTTCTCCACAGCCTTCCTGGCTATTTCCTCAGCCATCTGCTGGGTTGAGGCTGATCCGCCGAGGTCGTATGTTACAACCCTGTTTTCAGCAATAACCTCTTCCGTTGCTTCGAAGATTGCTTTAGAAAGATCCTTCTCCCCAAGGTAATCCAGCATCCATGCTCCCGCCAGTATCATTGCTGTAGGGTTAACCTTATTCAAACCCTTATACTTGGGGGCGCTTCCGTGAGCGGGTTCGAACATGGCGTAGTTGTCTCCGAAGTTTGCAGAGTATACTAGGCCTATGTTACCTATTAGGGCAGAGGCCTCCTCGGTAAGGATATCCATGAACAGGTTTGTGCCTACGATAACGTTCTGGTTGAATCTCTGCGGATTCTTAATCAATTGTTGAGCGAAATTGTCGACGAAATAGCTTTCAACCTCTATGTCGGGGTATTCTCCACCAACCTTCATAACAGTTGGGACGAAAATCCCCCCGTCGGTGAGCTTCAGAATATTAGCCTTGTTGATCACTATTAGTTTCTTCCATCCTCTCACCCTAGCCTGTTTGAAGGCAAACCTGGCGACTTTCTCCGAGGCTGTTCGAGATATTTTCCTTATTGCAATACCCACATCCTCTGAAACCATGAATTCTACTCCGAAGTAGAGGCCCTCGGTAGCCTCTCTGACGAAGAGCATGTCGACAGCTCCAAGCGGGCCTTCACGCCCTCTAAAGGTCTTAATCGGCCTGACGTTAGCATACAGGTTGAAGGTTTGCCTTATGGTTACGGCTACGCTCTTCGGAGTATTCGGCTCTGGAAGGGTCGTTACAGGGGCCTTGTAGCATGCGTCGCTCTCTCTTAGAGCCTCCCACGTCTCCTCTGGGAAATAGCTTGGACCACCGTGCTTCTGCCACCATTCGGAGCCTGCATCCCTGATTAGAAACTCTATCCTCTCAGTTGCCCCAATGGCCTGCATAACCTTCATAGCGGCTTCCGTAAGCTCAGGACCCGTTCCATCTCCTCTTATTACAACAACCTTCTTAACCAAGCAGGATCGGCTACGCTGTGAAAAAGCAGTATAAAAAGTTTAATCTTTTTCAGTAGACTCCGAGACGATCAGTAGTATTCAGGTTCTCGCCTAGGAACCTGCCCTTGTACAGTTCCCCAGTGTCCTCAACATCAATTATTATGAGCTGAGCAACCCTAGCTTTTTCCGCAATCCTAATACCGAGCTTGTTGAAAACTACCATTAGTCCCATACCCCTACCCCTGTAACCAGGGTCCCAGACTGCGGTGTATATCGTAGCGCCGTTTCTCAGTAGGCTTGACCTTGGCAGTAGTAATCCTATGAACCCCGCTGGAATATTAACAATCTCGTGATAAGTAATCCTGTAGCTCCCTTGGGGTAGCTCGTAAAATCCGTTCTTAGGAAGAACATTTATCCCTTTCGAAAACTTCGGATCAGCACTTATTTCCCCTCTTTCAATCAATAGTTCTATTTTCTCCACGGTGAGGTCGACGCCCGCGGGCTGAATCTGCTCCTCAACACTCCTCAGGTTTTCTACAATCCTCATTTCAACAATCCTCTTACCCGATATTGCAGGCATTACTCCTCACCTGTTGAACTATCCCTTCTAGTTCGAATAGCCAACGTATGGGGAAAGATATTCTTTACCTTTCATAGAGAAAGATTTTAAAGAGATCTATTCCTGACCTGCACCACACCCATTGCAACAAGGACTAGCCCAGTACAATAATATGCTAATTCCAAGGGGAGAGTACTACTGAGCTTTGCAGCATTTAGGGTGAAATCTCTCAACGGGGTTAGGGAAGTAGCGATGCCAAGCATAATCAGTGTTACCCCAGGTATTATCGTGGCAAGTATGAACGGTCTTCTTGGAAACCCTGTCCTAATACTGGTGACGCATATATGTTCCGGAACTACTTCAGGCATTGCAATAGCGATCAGACGGATGAGCAGTGGGGTCACGAGAAGCATGAATGGAAGCATTGTGGCAAACCAGTAAATTGTTAGGCCAATTGAGATAAAAGTCAACGCCTCTATCGAAAACGGAAGAGCTTGTAGAAACAAGGCCCTGTAAAAAAACACGTAGAGGAAAGCAACCATGGCGTTCCCGATTACAAGGGTTAGGAGCGAAGCAGCTATGAACCTTGCCCAATTAAAATTTCTCCTGAGCATCCACCCATAGATGTAAAAACCGATGAAATTTCCAGGGACGGCTGCGATCAGACTCCCTATGTGTAATGATCCGCGTTTTACCGAGTCGGCAATCAGCGTCCCTATTGCGGCTCCGAGGGCAGAAGGAAGTGGTCCGAAAATCGCTCCGAATAATGCAGGTATTACTACCGCCGGCCTGAATTGGCCGAAGCCCCAGGGAGAAGGAATGTAGGCAGTAGCATAACATCCGACAGCGTAAAGGGCTGCACAGAGAGCTGTAGCGGTTACAAGTAGAGATCTACTTTTCTTAGCTGACATTTGTGGAGGAAAATTCCGTATTTTTGTATAAGCTTAACGTAATGATTTTCAAAACAATAAGTAAGGACATGTAACGTAAATACTTTACATATGCTTTACTTGAGTAACGTAAATACTTTACATATGCTTTACTTGACTAATGGCGTTAAGCTCCCAATCATTATTCTTCTAGTCGATTTCTGTTAAAACCCTGTGTGCAGCACCTACGGCCACAGCATATTCTGGCAATTCCGGAACTATTGCTTTAGCGTTGAAGCTTGAAAACACTCTTCGAATGCTTTTCAGAACAGGAGTAAGTGTAGCAACCCTGCCCACTAGGACTATTCTATCCTCAAGACCAAGCTTTGACGCAGCCAAATAGCTTACGGAGGAAACAACTTCACCGACAAGGTTGACAATACCTGCGGCAAGATCCTCTTGGCTGGAAGTGTCTCCAATCTTACCCAGGTTTGAAGCAGTCATATCTGGAGACAGGATTCCAATCCTTCCTCCGACAATATCCCCCACGGTGAGGTCTACTTTCCTAGAGTCTCCCTTCTCAGCCATTTCAATCAAGACGTTTACGCTTGAGATTCCAAGCATTTTCTTCGACAAGCCTAGAAGGGTTCCTCCGCCAACACCCGTGCCGCCTACGTGCCTTATCCTCCTACCGTTCTCCCTGACTTCGATTAAGGCGGTACCAGTACCCATGCTTACCACGAGAGCCTCGTCTAAGCCTGTCAGCACTATCCCCCCAGTGCCAGCAGCCGTTATCTCATCAACCTTAACAACCCTCAGGCCCAGGATGTTCTCAGGAAGCTGCCGGCTACGCCCACCAGCCATCGCAACCACATCAATATCTTTTAACGAGCAGCCCATTACCATAACTAGCTTACCCAGTAGGCCTATGGATGTTGCAAGCGGGTCTGAAGAAGGCATTTCGCTCACGCTGAGAATCTTCTTGTCTCTTAATGCTACAGCCTTTGTAGTTGAACCACCCACGTCAACGCCTATTGCAGTTTTCAACTTAAAAAAGCGGTTTAAAGAGGCTTTTAACCCTTATCTTTCCACACTGGTTTCAGAAATGGAAAAGCCTTGTAAGCAACATCCAATATTGGGGGCACCACTAGTATGAATGGTATTTCAGTTCCGAATACCCAGAGGAAGAAGTATATTGCTAAAGCAAGGTCTATTCTTTGACCAGTAATAGGTAGGCCGAAAAGCTGGCTGTAAAGCCATATTCCGAAACCTATCCATAGGCCGCCTATCAATAGACCTAATGAACCGCCAACATAGTAACTCAAGTATTCTCTCCTGAGCTTAGCTCCCACTAAGCCCAGGATGAATATTACTATCGCCAGGAAAAACAGTATTGTTGAAATCCATCTCACATTAGTATCGACCATTCCTATCGAAATCATGTATTCAACGTAGGCCAGCGGCCCCAGGGCAGCGATACCTAAGAATATAAAAGGTATTGAAACCCTCCAGCCGTTCCACCCTACTCTAGACCTACCGATTCTCCCGATTATGTAGAAACCTAGGAAGTTTGCTGGGACCCCAGCTATTAGGCTTAACAAGGGGTTTGTTTGACCCGTAGCGTAAAACACGTAGAGATCGCTGAGGAAAATGCCTATTGCAGCACCCATGCCTCCAACAGTAGGCCCGAAAAGCATTGCGAAAACTGCTGGAACGAAGACTGCTGGCCAGAACCTTACTACTCCTAAAACAGGCGTGAAAAACCCCAGGAAAGTCATTAGTCCTATGACTGTGTAGAGTGCAGCGCAAACCCCAATCGTAACTATCTTTCTCGCAACAGAAAACCCTGCTTGGTTTAACCCTGCCATTTTAGGCTTGAATGGCTAAAGAACAAAGTATAAAGATGTTGTACTTACTTTAGATATTAGTCAAAAAGATACGTAACGTATATATTTTCTTCAAAAAGTATTTATTCAATGGTCTGGAAGAGGAGAGTTCAGAAAGTAGGTTCAGGCTCGTTCTTAGTGACTTTGCCAAAGACATGGATTGAACAGAACAGGATAAGAGAGGGCACGATTGTTACAATGCTTGTTGGAAAAGACGGTTCACTGATAGTAACGCCTGAGGGTGGAAAGAGGCTTGCTGAAGACCGTGTGGAAATAGACTTATCTCATAAGACCCTTATGCCTCAAGACGCGTTAGTTGGAAGCTATCTCCTCGGATACAATGCGATAGTCTTAAAGTCTGCTATAGAGTTTTCAGCAAGCAACGTTTCCGAGATAAGAAGCGCGGTTAGGAGGCTACCTGGCGCGGAGATTTCTGAGGAGACTTTGAAGCATATCGAGGTAAGGGTTCTTCTCGACCCTGAAATGGTTACTCCTGAGAAACTGATTAGGCGGCAGAACTCTCTGGCAACTAGTATGATATCGGATTGTATAAAAGCCCTAATTGATTGGGACCCTGTGCTTGCTGAGAGAGTTATAGAGAGAGACGATGAGGTAGACAGGCAATACTTCATAGCCGTCAGAGTAATAAGATCAGCGTTTAGGAATCCTGAGCTTCTGGCGAAGATGAATATGGACTTATTGAAGCTGATGGACCTTAGAATGCTAGTTAAATACATTGAGGACTCTGCAGACCAGTGTGTTCAAATATCCAGGGAAGTAAAGAAGTGTGAAAAGACTCCTAAAGTGGAATTACCCGATTTGAAAACGATAGGCGATATGCTTAGTGATGTTCATTTTAAATCTGTCGAGCTTTTCAACTCTTTTAATTATGATGAACTACGGGTGTTAGTTGAAAAATATGTTGAAATCGAAAACAGTATTCTTGGATTAGAGAGGAAAACAGAGTATGGGGCAAGACGGGTAAACTTAACTAAGATTTTCAATAATTTGACTAAGATTCTTGAAAACGCTAAAGATATTGCTGAACTGGCTTCCACACAGGCTTTTAGAACAAGCCCCGTAAACCCATAGGAATGCGAATCCAATGATCAATCATGAAGCTGCTTCAACATGTTCAACAGGTTTTTCAGCTTTAAGATATGAGATGAGTTCATCCACGGAGTTTACTCCGACTAGGGATTTTACTGCAGCTTCTAGAAGGTTAGAGACAGGCTCGACGATAATCCCCTTGGATTCTAAAATCTCAACTATTTTAAGGCTTTTCATAGACTCGTAATTGAACCTTGGCACTAACAGTTTCCTAGCGTATTTATCAGACAATGCCGCATCTATTTTACCCATACCCCTATGGTCTAATCCTCCGACTGGCCAGACCTCTCCCTTTGCTGTTATAGCTCCTGTCATTATGACTGTTGGATCAACCCTTAATCCTGTTAAGGCAGATATCATGGCAACACCTATAGCCAAGCCTGCTGAAGGGCCGGATACTGGCGGATAGGAAACGCCGGGACGTAGCTGGAGCTTCTCCATACCCTTAGCTGGCGTAACTAATTCTACAAACACATCGTAATTCCTAAACCTCCATCCTGAAACACTGTTAATGTATATGAATGCGTCTTCAGCACTTGCCTGAATGCTTTCGCCATGCTCACTACCCACAACCTTCACAAGACCCTTCCCCTCCAGGTTTATCACAACCTCAACCGCGCTCACTAGGCCGCTCTGCTCTCCGATTCCACCTATAGCTACGAGGCCGTAGCTCTTCCCGATTTCAGGAGTTTCTTCTCTCACGCTTTTTTCGATCATGGTCCTAGCCTCGCTGACAGCCTCTTCTTCAGATATCGATTCTAAAGCCTGTTGAAAATGAACCAGCCTCAAGGGATAGTTTGAAGGGGACACTAATCTAATTCTACTCAATAATTCTTCGGATTTTTCATCTACTCCTAGAATCTTAGCCAACCTCTCGATGTCCCTAGAGTAGATGCTTCTTATTTCTTCAATAGACCTTCCTTCTTCCATGGCTTTTATAAGCTGTCTGGCTGCATCTATCTCCTTTACTCTAAGCCTATTGGCCTCATTTATGACATCCGCAATCCTCCTAGGGCTCAGGGCTTTTTTCCTAAGGGTCTCGAGAACACTGTCTACCGTGGTCTCATCGCTTAAAACATCAAGATACTTCCTTAAATGTATGCTTATTATCTCCCTCTTCTCATCATCCGTCTTCGGATAGTTGAATTCGAATGTTCTCGTAAACCTTTCCAGAAGAGCCCTATCAAGAACCTCAATCCTATTCGTACTCGCAATTACCACTACTCCGGACAATGGAACAAAACCGTCGAGCTCTGTTAGAAGCTGACTAGTGACTCGGTCCATAACGGGGTCATGCGTACCGCGCATTGGTGCAACAGAGTCGATTTCATCGAAAAAGACTATTGCAGGCGCATTTCTCCTCGCATCCTCGAAAATATCCCTTATGGTCTTCTCAGGGTCTCCGTATACTCCTTGGATTATCGAGGGGCCGTTGACAAGGTAGAACCAGACATTGTTCTCCCCAGCTATTGCTCTAGCGAGGAGCGTTTTGCCAGTGCCAGGTGGGCCGTAGAAGAGGAATCCCTTGGGAGGGATGTACCTGGCCCTATTGGCAAGATCTGGATTTAGCGAAAGGGAGATCTCCTTTATTATCTCCTCCTTAACTCCTTTCAATCCTCCAACATCTTCATAACGCTCCTTCGGCCTAAGCTTTACTACAGACCTCTTAGCAGCCTCGGTTCTGGCAGTTATTGAATATGCCTTAACTTTGGAAGCTGCTTCTCTGAAATCGTTTAGAGTAACCAATTCTCCCGGGCTTACCTGCTCGCTAATGCTTTCGCCGTGTAAGAGCCTATCAATAATGTTCTTCTGAAGAGGAGCTACTTTACTGTTAATAACCATCTGGAAAGCGTTAACTATGTCGGCAGGGGTTATCGCCTGCGTTTCGAAGGTTCTCAGAGTATCCTCTATAACCGTAAGAATATCGTTCGGAGAGAGTTTAATACCATGGGCTTGACATTGTTTCTCAACTATTTTAAGCAGCATGCTTCTCGACAAGTTCTCGTCCAGGTCTATTGTTCCAGCAACACCCCTCCTTCGTAGAGTATCTATGAGGGATTCATACTCCGTTGTTGAAACAAGTATTATCGTCCTATAGTCCTTTTTCTGCAACTCGTCGAATTTCTCGAGAAGAACCGTCTGAACCCTCGTCTCCTCCATACCAACTTCACTAGTTGAGCTAAACCTTTTCGCAAAAGCTTGGAACTCGTCTATTAAGACGATGCTTGGATTGTAGAACGCGTTATTGAAGAATTCGCTAAGCCTCTGTGCGCTTTGGCCGTACCACATCGAATAAACCTGTTCAGGCCGGAGTTTAAGCAGGTTTACCAATAGACCGTATTCAAGCCCTTTTTCAAAAGCCTCTCTCTGAACTATTTCGGCGAAGAATGTTTTCCCAGAGCCGCTGGAGCCCTTTATTACGAAAAGCTTCGGAGGTGGAGTTGAGAAAGTCTTTCTTATCTCAGGGTCTTTAAAAACATGGTAGTGGATGCTGGTCATTACTTTGAAAAACTCCTCATCCCTGCCAACAAGATCGTCTCTAGTGGCCTTTGGGAAATGCGGGCTCTTTCTAATCTTCTTAGCCTTCTTGTTAACTATCTTCCTCCTCTTCTCCGGAGGTAGGCGTAGAAACTTCCACATACGGTATTTCCATGAGAATAAGTGCAGTAAGGGAGAGAAAAGAACCCTTAGAAACGGTTTTCTACACCACCATTCTTCTTCGAACTCCCTGTCTTCATCGAACCCGTTCCAAAACATTCCCTATAGATGCTTTCACAGTCTAAACTATTAAAGCTTTACACATTACTGTAAAACCCCCTGGATTGGATTAAAGGATAAAAGATACCAGTGGATTGTTGATAATGGAAAAAATATTGGAGAGAACACTTCAAATGCTTACAGTCATAGTATGCATCCTCTTAACATACTCATCTGCTATTGCAGAAAGTAGTACTACGGAGTATTCTTTCTCAGGAATAAGAATCCTAGGGGGGGACTTATTCATCGTAGTGCTCAACCCCCCTGTTGAAAACATCCAAGTACATGTCACTACCAGCGGGGGCAGGGGATACTCTTACGCGTTGTTGACTAACAGAAGCCTTGCAATACCCGAGGCAATAGGATACAGTTCTACAGTGCAGCTTGTCTCGCAAGACCAGACGGTAAATGTCACTGTAATATTCAGCTCGAGAAATGTTACTAGAGTGATCTACGGTGTGCTTACTAATAACAATACTTACTACGTGCAGGCGTCAACTAAATCATACGTATTTGCAGAAGGCATTTTCTTCATATTCTCACCCCAGGCTACTATGCCACCCGGCGAGTCGAGAATAACTTTTAACATCGAAACTGTAACAATCAGGGGGGAGGGGGGTTTTCGCATACAATTGCCGCCTTTAGCCACTGCGATACCAGTTTTAATGGCAATACTGTTCTTGGTTTATCTGAATGCTTATGCAATAGTCGATTCCTACTATGTGTCTCAGAGAGAAGAGTTGAGCACTGGAAGGAAGATAAGTGTAGGATTACTATTAGTTATCAGCGCCATAGTCATATATTGGCTGATTGGCTTCATATTTTAAAGTAGACATCCTCCGGATACATTCCGCATTTATTACAGTAGTACCTTGATTCCTCAGGCTTCCACATCAGTTTTGAGCCACATTTTGGGCAGAGTGGCGGAGTACTGAGCGGGGGCTTTTTCTCCTCAATCTTAACAGTACCTGTTTCCTCAGATTTAGTTTCAACGGTCTTTTCTAAAGCCTGTGGTTTTACGGGTGTTACTAGAGCTGGGCGGGGTTTAAACATTAGAGCAACGTAGGTAAGAATACCGGAGAGAAAGGCTACGGCGACGATGTTGAATATTGTCCCAACGACTATCATTAAGGATAGGGTTGCGAAAGCATCCTCTATAACAGGTTGCCTTAGAGGAAGGCTGTATAAAGAAGGCTTTAAACTATTATTCATATAGTATATCCCTACGACTGCAACTATTGTTATTGAAACCACCGACGCTTTAATAGCGTCAGATACTGAAGAGGAAAAAATGCTTGCGACAATGCTTGCCCCAACAATAACCACAAGAGCCATTATAAACCAGTTGCCAGAGTTGAAAAACCTTAGGAAATAGCCTACAAGCTCCTTACCTTCACTGGCCACCATCTCCACGCTATAGCCTGAAATAGAAAGCCCCAGGGCGTAAACCCAAGGGCTGTTTTTCAATCCAGAAACAGGTATGCTTCCTACATCGCATTGAATACTACTAGAGGGGATTATAGAGTCAATTAGTAATATTGGTGAAAGAACTAGAAGCGTCAGCAACACTACTGTTAGAATTAGCCTCAATTCTTCAGGAAGATTCTTTAAGCTACTATTTAGCCTTTCTGCTTAGGCTTTCCATTAGCTCTAAGTTTTTCCTCGATAAAAAGGATTGCCAACGAGAGGACGAAATTAAGGATAAGAAGTAGGAAAATGGCCCAAGCTAAGTCTATAACCATGCCTGATTGCAACCCTGGTATTAGGAAGAACACTAAGATTAAAGCTGGGACGAGTGAGAAGACAGCTATGGCAATATAAGTTGCTTTCACATTAAATCACTCCATTAAATAACCGCTTTTACGTAGCTTAGTGCAAAGCTCACAAACATCATCACTAAGATCCCTGATCGACAGGCCCTGTTCAAAGATTTTCTGAGCCAGGTTGGAAGCATACTCGTTAACTATAGCATTGTTAAGAAAGCGCCTTATCTTAACACTGCCCTTTCTCCTACCCATGTAATTGCTTACAGAAGGCTGAGTCACTTCAAGAAGCCTAGCAACCTGAATCTGATTCAGATTATAATCCTCAACAAGCCTCCTGGATATTAACATTCTCAAAGCGGGAACAACATACTTAACCATACGCTCACAATATATCGCCATATCCCTAAAAATAACAATTATAACTCATTTTTAAAGGTAACGGGCAATCCGCAGGGTTAACTTCATTAAGACCCTGGATTCACCGTATTCATAAGCAAAAGGCCTCATTAGTGTAAAACACTAGTCGTACTATGGCATACTGGGAATCCTGAAGAAGCCTTTCTTTTTCACCCTACCATTCTTTATGCAATTTCTTCCACGGGACAATGATATTGAGGAAGCTTTTAAGAGAGCATGTTTATTCTCCAGTATTATGTTCCTTTTACTTTATATAAATGGTCTAAATCTGTTGAAGATTAATAGGAGAGCTCAGAAACATAGGAAAAACTTTTTAACTCAGTGAAGCATAAAAAACCATGAGCCGGGGTAGCCGAACCCGGTTAGGCGGCGGGCTGCAGAAAATAAAAATATACAAATAATTTGTCGAAACCCGCAGTATGCGGGTTCAAATCCCGCCCCCGGCTCTACTTCAAGATTTAATGAGTTCTCGCTTTAAGCGAAATATGGAAAACTCAACGGTAAATTGTTTGAAGACGTTGTAGGGTAGATGATCTACAAGAAGAATAAGAGTGAAGAAAAACGTGTGATGAAATTTCTAAACTAGGATTTGCGGCGGTTCGTAGTCTACTAGTTTCCCCTCTAAGTATTCAGCGTAGCCTTGAAGGTCTAGCAGGCCGTGGCCACTCATGTTGAACAGTATAACCTTCTCCTCACCCTTCTTCTTGCATTCTAAGGCTATGTCTATGGCTGCTTTTATCGCGTGATTTGTCTCAGGAGCGGGGACAAGGCCCTCGTTCTCCGCGAAGATTTTACCGGCTTGGAAAATCTCCGTCTGATGGTATGCTACAGACTTCATATAGCCGTCGTGTATCAGTAAACAGAGGGATGGAGCCTTACCGTGGTATCTTAGGCCTCCAGCGTGTATTGGTGGTGTGAAGAACTTATGGCCTACGGTGTACATTTTCAAGAGCGGGGTCATTTCTGCAGTGTCTCCGAAATCATACGTGTATTTGCCCCTAGTTGTAGAGGGAACTGCCTTCGGCTCTACTGCTATGAACTCAGCATTGAGTTTGCCTGCTAGCTTCTCCCGCATAAATGGATATGCTAATCCAGCGTAGTTAGATCCTCCTCCTATGCAGCCTATTACGTAGTCTGGTTTCTCGTCTAGCATCTCCATTTGTTTCATGGCTTCTTGGCCAACAATGGTTTGGTGAAGCAAGACATGGTTTAAGACGCTTCCGAGGGAATACTTCATGCCGGTTTTTACAGCAGTCTCTATTGCTTCGCTTATGGCTATTCCGAGAGAGCCGGGATGATTCGGATCCTGCTCTAACATCTTCCTGCCGAATTCTGTCTGATCACTAGGGGAAGGATATACTTCTGCTCCAAATAGCTGCATGAGTATCTTCCTGTAAGGCTTGCTGAGATAGCTGCTTCTGGTCATGAATATCTTACATCTCATTTTGAAGAATGCGCATCCCAATGCTAGGGCAGAGCCCCATTGGCCAGCTCCTGTTTCAGTGGTTAGCCCCTTAGTGCCCTCAACCATATTATAATATGCTTGAGCTATAGCAGTATTAGGCTTATGACTCCCAACAACGTTAACGTATTCGCATTTAAAGTATATCCTGGCAGGGGTGTTAAGATATTTTTCTAAACGGGTTGCCCTTCTTAACGGTGTTGGTCTGCCGATAGCATAGTATGCTTGAGCGACCTCTTCAGGTATTGGGATATACCTCTGGTCTGAGACCTCCTGTCTTATCAGCTCCTTTGGGAAAATAACCTCCAAGTCTTGTGGTGAAATCGGCTTCATAGTAGCGGGATTTAATGGCGGGTCTAAGGGTCTTGGAAGGTCTGGGAGAATGTTGTACCACGATCTTGGCATATCCTCAGGATTCAGATTTACAACCGGTGGCTTCATTTTGATCGTTCCTTGAGCGCTTTCAGCTAGTATATATACTCTATTGGACGATTGTATACTTCTGTACATTTCTAAGCAAGCCTATCCAACAGTTGTCGATGCAGTGAATATTTTAAATACGCGGATTCAAAAACGGTATGCGGACTTGTGGAGCAAAGTGTATGAGAAGGTTAAGAGGTATCCGGCAAAGGTGAGAGTGGCGAGACTGCTTGTTGAGAACGGCCTCAGGATAGCCGATGACGGCAGGATATACTGCGGCCCGATACACATACCTGATGCTAAGATAGCTAAAGCAGCAAATGCTGACAGGCGTATAGTTAGAAACACGGTTGAACTCTTAATGAAGGATGAGAGGCTCAGCAGGATATTCAGAGCCCTTAAGCCAGCAGGCCCGAATCTGGCTGATGCAGCACCTTATTTGGGCTTTGATGTCATAGAGATATATGCTGATCCGAATAGGCCGGGTATAGTTGCGGGTGCCAGTAGTATTATAGCTGAGCTAGGTATAAGCATAAGGCAGGTTATTGCAGATGATCCCGAGCTAGTTCCAGAACCTAAACTACAGATAGTTGTTAATGGGAGGATACCCGGCGAGGTTATTGAAAAAATGCGGAGAATAAAAGGTGTGAAAAGCGTTACGTTAAAATAGTTATCGTTTACTTTCTCATGAACTCTTCGATTTTCTCAATCAGTGTTCTCGTTGTCTGAGAAGTTATTACCTCACCTATTTCAACACTGGCCTTGGAAACGTTTCCCTCTACACCCATCGAGGAATCGGCGTATTTCATCCTATCCTCCCTTACGAGGCTCCTGTTTATGAAGAGCAGTTGGGAAGTCAAGTATGCACCACCTGAGCCGCCTTTTGGCTCTCCTTCAAGCGATTGAACGTCAGGATGATTCTCCCATATATTCAATTGGAGAAGCTCGACGTCCTTAACTGGCTTCTTGCTCACAAGCTCCTTTAGGAAGGCATCGTTAACTGGATCTGCATTCAACAATACTATCTTCTTTAAACCTAGCTTTGAAAGGTTCTCCAACATACTCGTTAAGAACGCACTTAGAACATCTGGCTTAAGGCACATCATGCCATCGACACCGTACGGTATTTCTCCAATGGGGAAAACGTAGGGTTGAAGCGCCTCAGAGACTTTACCCGAGTAGTAGCTTGCGATTAATGAGGCAGCGTCCGCCGGAAGATGCGGCCCCTGATTCTTAACAGAACCTAATGGTATGAGACCGATTAGGGATTGGCCAAGCCTATGTCTCAACTCGTAATACGTTTGCTCGAACATGACCAATAGTTTTAAATCCATATTATTTAAACATTAGCCTCAGCTACGAGTATCTTAACATCAGCCCTCTAAGACGTGTCTGAGAAAATCGATAAGTTGTTTCTCAGACCTCATCCCCACAAGTTCGTGAAGATCGTTTATGACGAGTTTAGGAACACCGGTAACATTGTATTTTTCAGCAAGCTTTGGAAACTCCATCGCCTCAATCATCTCGCCGGTTATCATGTCGTTTTCAAATGCGAATTGATGAGCGTAAAAGACCATAGAGGGGCAATACGGGCAAGTGGGGGTTACAAAGACCTTAATGTTAAGTGGTTCCCTAACTCCCTTGATGAAATCCCTCGTGGAATCCCTTAGCATTGTCCTACCATTGCTAACCATTAGTATATCCTTAATGTAAGTTTCAAACTCGTAGCCCGAGGGGATTCCGAAGAACCTTATTCCATAATCCTTCTCTGGAGAGGCTATTATAGTGGCGGGGAAAAGCCTAATCCCGTATCTTTCAGCCTCATTACCACTATTTTCATAAGGATAGTGCTTAACAAGTATGTCAGAGTTTAAACTAGATACTTCCTGTGCTATCTGCAGTGTTTCCTTGCAGAATCTGCAGTCGCCCTCTTCAGTAAAGACTATTATATCCACAGGATTCTTAAAATCCCTGTTTAATATTTCCTTCAGCCTCCTCTTACTCTCATCGTTAAGCAGAGCCATTTCAAAAAACCAGTTCTGAGAACGCTTATATGTCTTTATCGAAAACCATGTTGCTGGTCAAGCCTCTCAGCCAGCGACTTAAGGTTCCTAAGAGCATAAATCCTATCCTTATCCCCAATCTTCGCCTTAGCTAAAGCATCTTCAAGCATGTCTATAACACGGTCCATCCTCCTCCTGTTAACAGGATATGGAACACCGTCTTTTCCTCCGAATGCGAATGAGAACTTTATCGGATCTTTCCAGCTTGGCGCAGCATCGAAAACTATCTGGGCGACGAGTGAGAGGGCCCTAAGGGTGCCAGGCCCGACTCCTTTTACGCTGAGGAACTCCTCGTAACTGCTTGGTTTAAGCTCATACGCTTTTTCCAATGCCTTCCAATTCACATTCTTTTCCAACACAACCCGGTAGGCAGGAGGCTCAAAACCCCCAGGTATCCATTTTAAAATTGTTTCTGAAGAAGCCTCGTCCACTGTCTTCAAGTATCTTCTAAGCCTATAGGTGGGCTCATTAACAATCTCTAGGGTAACGTTTCTATTGGCCCTACTTTCTCTAGCAGTTAGGTTTAGAACGTTCTCATGCTTTGAGACGCCTATTATGCCGGAGTGAGGCTCTTCGACAAGGCTTTTCAAACCCTCGCTTAGCCAATGATATCTCCTAGCCCATTTCAGCTCAGGGTTCATACCCTGCTGTACGACAGCCCAATTTCCATCCTTATCGAAAAAGAAAACATGGTGGTAAAGCTGGTAACCTGCTTGAATCATCGAGTTATCAACCTTGGCGCAAATCCTAGACAAATACGTAAGCCTATCTGGATCAGCGTTAACACCCCTTTTTTCAACTATGTCCTCTATCTCGCTTGGGGTCTTACGGGATAATGCTCCCTTCCCACCGCATGCGTAGACCCCAATGTTCTTCTTAAATAGGATTGTTTTCAACACCCCTGATGTCACTGTCGTTGAACCCGAGCTGTCCCAGTCGTATCCAAGCACGTTTGAAAAACCCTGGAACCATAGTGGGTCTGAGACTCTTCTTAAAAGCTCCAGTGTCCCAAACTCCGTAACTATTGCTTCAACAATTGCACTTCCTAGTCGTATCATCCTTGAAACTAACCACTGTGGCGCTTTGCCGCCGTGGAGACGAAGGTCGAAGAAGCCGCCTCTGGAAGACACTCCTGAAAAGATTAAACACTAGGGCTTTCATAAAGCTTTTTACCCTCTTCAAACAATTCTTAACCAGCCATGAGCATCAGGCTCGAGTCTATTGAGATAAAGCCCCCTGAGGGGGTTCAGATAATAATAGGCCAGTCCCACTTCATAAAGAGTGTTGAAGACATTTACGAGGCCATTGTAACCAGTATGCCCAAGGTTGAATTCGCAGTCGCTTTCTGCGAATCAAGCGGGCCTGCTCTCGTAAGATTCGAGGGTACAAGCGAGGATTTGAAGAAAATAGCGGTTGAATATGCTTTGAAGATTTCAGCTGGACACGTCTTCGTCGTTGTTTTGAAAAACGCTTATCCCATTAACGTTCTGAATAGGATTAAGAATGTTGAAGAGGTTGCAACTATCTTCTGCGCTACTGGTAATCCGATTAACGTGATAATAGCCGAGACTGAACAAGGGAGAGGAGTACTTGGAGTCGTCGACGGCATTAAGACTAAAGGCGTTGAGAATGAGGAGGATAAGAAACACAGATACGAGTTCCTTAGGAAAATAGGCTATAAGAAGTGAAATACAACTGTGACACATATACAATTCAAGCAGGTTGTTATCTGTAAAATTGTGGCTAAGAAACATTACCATTCTTTCGACGGCTTAATCAACTCAGAGACATAGGAATACAATCGGATTAGAGCGTAGATAGGGCGGTATAATAGTAGATTTACTGGAAACAAGTACCAGTACTTAATATCTTGTGGATACTCAACTATGGAAATAGCGCTTAGCGATGTTTGAAGCTCCATCGTTGAATATAAAGCGATCACGGTCAACCAGGATAGGAATGGGCTATGGGATGTAAGAATGAAGTAGAAGAGCCAAGCTGGGCGGATGATTAGCATGAGAATATCCATCATTAACATGTCTGGAGCACCTATGAGACCAGGCAGGCCGAAGTGTCTTTTGAAGAAAAGGTTTCTATGTCTTATTAACATTCTTATCTGACTCCTATGCCATCTTATCCTTTGCCTCACCCAGCTACGCCAGGTCTCCGGAACCTCCGTCCAAGCATAGGCCTCAGGCATAAAGATAATTCTCCCTTTGACCTTATGCATTTTAAGCGTGACATCAAAATCCTCGCCGATAAATGGATCGTAGCCACCCAGTGATTCTAAAACGCTCTTCCTCATTACTCCCACTGCACCAGGGATTATTAGGAGCGTGTTGAAAAGAGACTGTAATCTCCTCCCTATGTCGAAGGCAATAACGTATTCAAAGGATTGTAATCTAGTTAACAGGTTTGAGTCATCGTTTGAAACTCTTAGGTTTCCGCTGGCGGCGACGACGAGAGGATTGCTGAAATATGCGGCGGCAATGCTTAAGAAGTCCCAGCTGATTAGTGTATCAGCATCAACAGTAACAACAATATCCCCATTGGCAACCTGAAGCCCATAGTTTAAAGCGTATGCTTTCATACTGCTCTTAGACCTAGTTAAGAGCGTGATCCTACTTTTATAGCGAGAGGCAATTTTGTAAGTATTGTCGGTTGAACCGTCGTCAACCACGATAATCTGCTTCCAAGGATACTTGTTTTCTAAAACAGACTCTACACATGCAGCGATAGTGTTCTCCTCGTTGTGTGCAGGTATTATTACCGATATAGGGGGACTTTCCCTTATTACAGGAGTCTTCCTAAAGCGTTCTACAATGGGCAGTATGAAAACCTTAGCAAGCATCCGGGGATAGTCGAATATTAAGGAAACGAAACATAATGCAATAAGTTTCTCGATAGTTAATCCGATTATATTGCCCCATGTTAAAAACAATATTAACAGTAGAGGGGTTAAAGCAGAATTGAAGATGAAAATGATATCTTGTAGTCTTAGTTTCCGCATGCTATATTACTTGGGGGCGTACTTCAACAAAAGGGTTTAAAACATTTAGGACCGTACTGCTAACATCGCTAATGTTTTTACATTCGATAATACTCATGTTTGGCAATACCCTATAGTAGTCGAAGAGAACCCTTGCCTTATCCGTAAGACCAGGTGTGAAAACCATCACTCTTTTAGATGCATCAACATCCAATGCCTTGAAAATGAGGGAGAGCGCGGAGTCGTCTATAGGCTTATCATTAACAAGAACATCGATGATAATATTGCTACCATTACCGTCTGAGGCGAAGAGAGTAAAGGTATGCTCAACACCGGATTTACCCCTTATCTTAGCGGGAGCTCTAACCAAAAATCCTCTAGCTTTCAAGACCTCTACCACGGGATTAAGATCCATAATCCATTTTCCTACGAATTCCTTCTTCTCAGGATTAAACGTATATGAATATAATTCTTTTGAAATACTTTCATCCTCGTAAAAAACATGTTTCTCTCTTAGACAAGTATATTTTTCCCTAGGCTCTCCCGTAAACTCTTTGCAAGACATACATCTATACATTACACCCGGTTTTCTATAATCTATTCCTAGAGCCCTCATACGCTTTCTACACTTTGGACAAATCATGTCTCTAACATCTTCTTCGAAACCTATGTATCCACATTCTAAGTGCTCAATAGTAGTACCGATCTTTAACTTAGTAGAATTGCAATGGGGACAGACGAGTTCAATTACAAACTTATTGCCACCACAGTATGGGCAGACGATACTAATCACAGATATTTCCCTTACCAAGATTTCCTCTTCCGATAGGGCTTCTAGGATTTCCCTCGTTACACGGGTTGAGGTTCCCATTATCTTCTCGGCTTCAGGGTATGTGAAATCGCCGTTCTGACCTATAACAGGCTTTAAAACGCTTATGGAACCGTTCATAAAAGCCTTCAGCAAAGCCTGAACATCACTCCTGTTTAATAATGCAGATACGCCTGCTTTCTCTCCTGGAGTAATCTCCACCCCCATACCCCCTCTTCCTCTAATATGACTATCCCTGGTCTTATAATAAGAGTTTGTCTGTAAGAAATAAACATTCCTCTATAGGTAAAATTTTACGGAACCGTTAAACTAAGTACATACAGAGCTTTAGAAAAGCTTATTTTGAAAAGCATATATTCCTAATAAAGCATAAACTCTCCGTAAGATGAGAGTAAAGACTTTTAAAAAGGCGATAAGGGCATTGGGGGTTGCTGAGAGTTTCAAGAGGAGTTCTGAAAAAGCCGTCTTAGCAGGCGTGGTGATGCGCAGTGACTTCTTAATAGATGGTTTTTCCTTTGCAAAAACAACAATTACGGGAGACGACGCTACGGATTCAGTAGTATCGCTCTACAAATCATTGGGGAGAGAAGACGTAAACCTGATAATGATCAGTGGGACTATAATAAGCATGTACAATATAGTTGACGTGAACAGAGTTTTCGAGGATACAGGTAAGCCAGTATTAGCAGTGACCTACAGGTCCTCAAAGGGGATTGAAGAAGCCATTAGGAAGCATTTTCCAGACAATTGGGAGAAGAAGCTTGAAGCATATAGGAGGCTTGGGCCGAGGAAGGAGATAAAATTGAGAACGGGTTTCAAAATATTCGTGAGAAATGTTGGAATAGATGATTTCGACTCTAAGATTATTCTTAACAGGTTCGCTGTCTTCGGTAAAATTCCTGAGCCGATTCGAGTAGCTAGATTGCTTGCAAGAAGCATTATAAATAGAGAAGACTTGAATTAATCAAATAATCCGGTACTCAAATACTTCTCTCCGCTATCAGGCAATATCGCGACAATAGTCTTACCCTGTCCAATTTCTCTAGCCTTCTCAAGTGCAACCATCATTATTGCTCCAGAACTCATTCCTATAAGCAGCCCCTCCTTTCCAGCAACTTCGCGAGCTATTTGGAGAGACCTCTTCTTACTCTCCTCATCTATCTCTACGATCTCGTCGAAAAATTCTCTTCTAAAGAGCATTGTGGGGTAGGGCTCTTTCGGATTCCTAAGCCCCTGTATGTTTACTCCAAGCCGAGGAGTAACGCCGACTATCTTTATGTTCTTATTAAACTCTTTAAGTCTCATTGAAACACCAACTCCAGTGCCCGCCGTGCCGATTCCGACAACAACCATATCGACGATGCCCCTGGTCTGTTCAAGTATCTCCCTACCGGTCGTCTGGTAGTGAGCAAGAATATTTGCAGGATCCCGGAATTGGTCTAAGTCAACGTATTTCTCAGGAGCCTCTCTGAGAAGCTTTTGTTTCCACTCTATTGCTCCACTCGTACCCTTGTCACCAGGCGAGAGAATAAGCTCAGCACCGTATGCTCTTATTATCTGACGCCTTTCAACACTTACAGATTCGGGCATGACTATTGTAATCCTGTATCCCTTAGCTGCGGCAAGCATTGCTAGAGCTATCCCAGTATTGCCTGAAGTAGCCTCTAGTATGACCTTGTCTTTACTCAACTTCCCAGAGGCTTCGGCATACTCCATCAAGTAGAGAGCCATCCTATCCTTAACGGATCCTCCAATATTGTACCACTCGAGCTTAGCGTAAACAATAGCATCACCTGGGCCAGTAAGCCTGTTTATCCTAACCATCGGCGTCCTACCTATCAGCTCTGTTATGTTGTTCGCAACAATCATTTGCCACCACCTGCCGCGGACACGACTGGAGGCTTCCTCCAGCTTTCGGAAACAGCCATAATGCCATCTCAGATATAAACATGTTATATTAACTTTTCTAGGGAAGGCATCGAAAAATATAAAAACGGTTTTTCTGAAAAATGCTCGATGACTCAGGCTCTACTTCATGGAGTAGTTCGAGGATCGAGATTGGGAATGAGAAACGTTAAGAAATACCAGTATCTCGCAAGGTTCGACAGTATCTCTAGTAGGGAGGAGGCGGCTAGGCTGTTAATGGGCAGGAGGGTGGCTTGCATGATAAGCAGGAAGAGAAAAATTATCGGAAGAGTAATCGGCCTCCACGGTAATAATGGTGTTGTAAGAATAAGGTTTAGGAAAGGGCTTCCCGAACCTTCTAACGGCCTCCATGTTGTGATTCTTCCCGAAAAAGCCGTTAAGCAATCTTGAGGAAAGAAGCAGAGCTTTTTAATAACCTAAATTCTGTTTTAAAACATTACCGATTTTCAAGCCTAATTTTCAATAGCTCTTTTCACTCCTAACCATAGTTATTTTGAGGAGACTTTCAACAATAGAAGTGTAAAACTCAGGGTCGACTTCTGAAACAACATCGCCAGCGACATCGATCACGTAAACAGTGTGAAGCCTAGCGTTCTTAACCTCGTCTATGCTTACCGGAGGATTCTTATAATACAAGTCGCAGAGACTCTTAACCTCCTCGATTTCTCCAATAGTCCTAAACCTCGGAGGCTTAGCCAAAACCGGCGGTATTTGAAGAATATAGTAGGGAGGAATACCTAGGCCGAACTTGTCCACCTTCACGCTGTACCTAGTTATCTTACTGGCAACCCTAGCCCTACAATACTGTTCAGGGTCCAAAGCATTATCAGGCGGTACAAAGCCTGTTTCTATCTCTACAGCAAGCGTACCGTCCCCTCTTACTGCGTATAAATCGCATACTAGCCCTCCGCCCAGGTCATGCTCCACGTCAACCTCATAGCCCTTAAGCATCAAATGCTTAGCGCACACTAGTTCCATAACGGAATGGTTTATTTTCACCAGGCCTTTCTGGCTTAACTCTATCAGCCTATCCCTCAGCTTCTCAAGCCCCTCCCTAACGCTAGAGGGGACGTTAACCCCTATTCTATCAACCAGGTTTTCAATGTCCTCCCTAAACTTGTTATTCGGCAAGCATTATTGAAACCTCCTCATATGGTTATAAAATATTCGGTTTCTAAATATTAAAATTTTATAGCAAAAACTACAAGAACATGCTCAAAATACTTTTTATCGCTTATCGAGTAAATAATTACCGCCCGGCGCGGGGAAGCAGGCTTGGGCGAGTGTGGCTGTTAACCAGCTCGGTTACAGCCTTCAACCAAGCCGCTGGGAGATAACATCAAACAGCAGCTTGGCTGGAGGATTGCAACCGGGAAATGGCTGACAGTCGCGTTCGTTCAGGCTTAGACCCTTGGACCGGGCTTTTCTCAAACAATCCCCGCTACTCTGTATTATTTTTTAGAACGGCGATATTCCTTTAGGCAATTCCATCATCTCATCGTACCTGAAGACTGGGCCGTCTAAGCATACGTGTTTACCGCCGAAATGACAATGGCCGCACTTGCCTATTCCGCACCTCATCTTGCTCTCCAAGGAAGCGTAAATATTATCCTTAGAGTATCCTAGTTCAACTAGTTTTTTCAAAACGAATTTTATCATCACGGGTGGGCCGCATGTGCACACTATTGTCTCAGCCTTATTCAAACGGGGCTTGTCCAGTATTGTTGTAACTACTCCGACGTTGCCTTTCCAATCGCCTTCACCGACGTCAACAGTCAAGTAGAGGTCAACTCCTCGCTTCATCCATTCTTCAAACTCGTCCTTGTACATGAGGAGTAAGGGGGATCTGGCTCCGTAGCATACGGCTATTCTCCCATACTTATTACTGTTTTCAACAAGGTGGAGGAGAAGAGGCCTTAGGGGTGCAAAGCCTATTCCACCTCCGACGAGCAGGATATCCCTATTCCTCATTTCTCCGATGGGCCAGCCCCTGCCGTATGGTCCTCTGACGCCGACCTCATCTCCGAGGGAGGCCTCGTGTATAGCTGTTGTAACGCCCCCCATCTTCCTAATGCTGAACTGCAGGTTGTTGTCTAAGGGCGGTGAACATATTGAGAACGGTGCCTCCCCGACTCCGTAGACGGTTACCATCGCAAATTGACCCGGTGTGAATTCATCGAAAGGCTTCGGACCTATTGTTATGGTCTTAGTGTCTGGAGTCTCGTCTTTGATCCTGATTATTTTCACCGGCTTAGGAATATACGGATTCAACCCCATTTCCTCAAAACCTCCCTTATGTCTATTCCGGCTGGGCATAGTGAGACGCATCTCCCGCAGCCCACGCACCCGTAGGCTTTGAAGGTGAGGGGTATTCTGCTAAGCTTATGGCAGAACCTGTGGCAGAGCCTATCGGCCTTTGTAACCCTTGGGTCTAGGCCACTCGCCATCTTGGTGAACAATGGAGAAATGCAGGTGTCCCAGCCTCTGAACCTGACGTACGAATCCTTCTCTAAACAGTCTTCTGTTTCAAAACAGTAGCAGAGGGGGCAGGCGAATGAGCATAGGGAGCATTCTATGCACCTCTGAGCGTTCAATTGGAACAACTCTTCTCCAGCCTCTTTCTCAATCCTAATAAGCTTCGTTTTATCAACTTTAAGCCTGCGATCCATTTCATCAAGTACTTCACGAGTCAGCTTACTGTACTCCTCCAGCATCTCCCCGTCTGCTTCCCTAAACAGCTTCTCGAATTCTCCTATCACCGCAATACCCTTTGGTGTCCTTGCTTCTACTACAAACCCTCTCCTCGTAGGGGTGAACGTTAAGTCTTCACTCGTCCCCCTTATCGGACCAGTTTCGAAAACATTACAGAAGCATTCTGCCATAGGCTTAGTGCATGAGAGGCTTATTACAATCGTGTTTTCTCTCCTATTCCCGTAGAAAGTATCTCTATAGGGAGGGTTGAGGAGTATATTGTCTAAGACGCGCAGTGCAGAAGCGTCGCAAGGCCTTACTCCAAACAACACAGCAGTAGAATGTTCCCTTGGCTCTTCAGTAAACCCTCTCCTAGGATAGTGTTTAAAGACAAGTTGCCTTTGCGGCAGGAAGAAGCGTTTCGGAGACAGCCTTGTGTTAGTATAGTTAAGACTAACACCATCAGGATTCCTCAATATGTCGAATTCGAAATAACCGTCTTTCTCAACTGGAGCGATTAAAACATGTTTTAAAGAAAGCGCTCTTAAGAATGCCTTCAGGTTCTCCTCCGTTATTGAGAACAAGGTCAAGGCTTCTCACCCTCTTTGAAGACAAGTGGTGGAGGAGCCTGCTCCAGGCTCATGCCTGGAACGTAACCGTATTTTTCCCTGAACCACTCGTTGAGCTCACCGTAGAGCCTTGTAAGCGGTATTTCAACAGGACATGAGGATTCGCAAGCACCGCATTCTACGCAACGGCCAGCCATGTGAAGCGCTCTAGTAAGGTGGAATGTGAAAAGCTCCACCGGGTCGACAAGCTTATGGATTAGAGCGGGTTTGAAGCCCTCTATTGAACACTCGGTGCAATAGCAGAAGGGGCATGACCTTACGCAAGCCATACACCTTAAGCATTTCCTGAAGAGGCTAAGCCAGTCCAAATGCTCCCCATTGTTTTTTGAAGACGTATTCTCCGGGGCCTTCCCATCTGATTTAATAAGGCGGTCCCTGATGGGGGATATCCTGGCTTCGCATTTCTCACAATACTCAGCTACCTGTCTCATAATTTTAGAAGAACCGTATTTCACAGGCTTGTAGACACCGTTACACTCGACAGCTATTATGAAGATATTTCTCCTATCCAACTGGTTCTCCTTAATAAGCTCCACGATAGCCCTACCGTCACAGCCCTTTACGACAACCCCCACCTTCTTGTCTTTAAAACCCCTCAAATACCTTACTAGGCTAAGCCTGCAATCGGGATTCCAGACAAGCCTTTCCGCTTCACTCGGCTGATTAATAAAACATGGTCTAACCCCCGCTTCAGAAGCTTCATAACCTATTATAAGATCAACGGTCTTCTTCTCAAGGAGGTTTCTCGCAAGTTCCCTGAGTTGTCTTTCAGGGCTGCTCAAGCATCCTCCCCCTAAGGTTTAACGGCCCGAGTTTCTCAACCTCCTCAACAATCCTCGAAACCTCGCTTGCGAAGACACCTCCTTCATTAGATGATATCCATAGTATTCTAACCCTATCTTCTTCAACCCCGACCTTTTTCAACAGTCTTCTGAGAAGGCCTATCCTAGCCTCGGTTATCCTACTGGGCGCTATTTTCCTAAGCTCAACTGGCTTACAGGCCGTAAGTAAAACCGCATCAGCGCCCTTCTCGAATGCTTTAACTACTAGACTAGGGTTCACAAGGGCTGAGCATGGAACTCTCACGGTCATCACGTTAACGGGATACTTAAAGCCCTCGAAGCCAGCCTGGTCTACGCCGGAGCTTGAACACCAGCATGTGAACGCTATTATCTTTGGTTTCCAGACCATTACTAGTCACCTAGCATACTGGAGATTTGCGAGGCCAATTGTTCAATACCCCAATTCCCTAATACAATAGCCTCCTGCGGACATGATGAAATACATGCCCCGCAGCCGTTGCATACGCCTTCTAAAATCCTAACCTTTTCGTCATCTCTAATTATCGCACCATACTGGCATGCAGTCATGCATCTTCCGCAACCGGTGCACTTGTTTTCCAAAACCCTGGCGGTCTCGGAAAGCTTTACGCTCTCTCCTCTGAAAAGGCTTATCACGAGTGCTGCTGCAGCACTACCCTCCACAGCGCTTTCAACAATGTCCCTTGGCCCATGGCAGGTTCCAGCTACGTAAATACCCCTAACCCTTGTTTCCAATGGTTTAACCTTAGCATGAGCCTCTTCTATGAACCCTTGACTGTCTATTGATACTCCAAGAGCCTCGGCGAGCCGGGCTAGCTTCTTAGAAGGCTTGAAGCCCAATGCCAGTACTACCATGTCTACCTCAAGCTCGCCCCTCTTACCTGTTAAAGT
>JAVZMD010000008.1:0-29921 GCA_038883435.1 Thermoproteota archaeon | reverse complement strand
TATTCCAATATACCTTGGGATAGTACTATGCTTATGTGGATCGCACCTATTCCGAGAATCCTTGTTGTTCAAGGCTTTGGATTAAGAAGTATTGTAAAAGTCTTGAAGGGTAGTGCTAAGATTGTCACCAGTATTAATGAGAATACCTTCATCAAGTCATTCAAGAACATTAAAACTATTGAACTTCAGGGAAGTCTAGCCTCATTCGTAAAAGCGGTAGCGGAAAATTGGAACCGTGAAATAGCAATATTGTGCGAAGCAAAGCCTACAAAAAGTCTTTTCAAATTCAGAGTTAAGATCGCTTCAGACGATGCTCAAACTATAGACGGTATCCTCAAGGGCTTTTCGAAACTTGATGATAAAGAGGATTTAAAATGGGCTATTGAGAAGTGGCTTCTCTTAAAACCATGCGTTAAGCCGATTAAGCTTGCCAATAATAGCGTTTTGCTACAAACAGAAATGATTCCGGAGAGATTATTTATTGCAGGTGATAGAGAAGAGGTTGAAAGGGTTGCATTACAAGCCTGTTTGTCTCAATTGAGAAGCAAATCGAGAGTTCTCATTGTTAATGGTGAAGACGATGATTTTTTTGAAAATAGAATTGGGAAAGTACTCGAAGCAGAGGGTTTCAAACCTTGCAACAATAGTATTAGAATATTCAGAGCAAGTAGAGGCATGGAGGTAATTCTAATGGGGGGAACTGATTTAAACGAAAAAATAATCGATAGGATTTTGAAGAAACCTATTGTTGCATTATGGTTAAGAAGCTTCCCGGAGGATATTGAACTAAGAGTTCCACTAAGAGTTTTGACGTGCAGCATGCCTGAAGTCAATCAAGTTTTAGAGGCGGATGGTCTCTTGCTCTTGAATCCGGACGGAAATACCTTAGGATGCTTCATATCTGAAAGATATGGGCTTATGCTGCAAGGTAAGACGGTAATGGTCTCCGCTAAGGAGGTGAGGATATTAGTATGAAGAATGTTCCAATGGGGGTAAACGAAGTCTTCGAGCTCATGGGTAGAATCGGAATAACCGGGTGGAATTTCAGGAGGGCCTTAGTATTTATACTTTCAAAACTCTTAAAGAACTACAAGACAATACTTCTAGATTTAAGCGATGAATTCAGTTGTGTCGCAAGGATAAGCGGAGCGAAGTATTACAATGTTTTCGAACATAGTATAAATCCAGTTAAGCCGCCTTCTTGGGAGAAAGTCGAACAATACGTGGAATCCCTAGTGGAGATAATTGACTACTGCTTCGGAGTTTTTAATATGAAGAGTATTATTGCAAAAGCTTTGGTTAACAATATTTCATCATCCGAGACAACAATACCTGAGATAATATCTAAATTGGATTTTGAAAATCCTGAAGGGGGATTATCGATTTACTCTCCTTTAGAACCATTTACATTCGGTACGTTGAGAAAGGTCTTCGGGAGAAGGGAGGAATTGGATTTAGACGAAGTATTAGAAACGGGTATTGTTTTCGACCTCTCAGGCCTCCCAACGGCTTCTTCAAAAGCACTAGCGGTCTTGACGATATTGAACAAGCTTTCTTACAAGGTGCCTAAGCACCCCACGGTCATAGTTATTACCTATCCTAGTATCGTTTGGCCTAAGAGCAGGAGATATGATTCGGCCAGGCTACATGTTGAACAGTTTCTTACAGAGGATTTGGAGAGGAAGGGTTTCGTAATATTTTTTGCTGAGAAGGCATTTTCAGAATTGTCTGAGAAAATCATAAACGAGCTTGATGCGATTAGTTTTTCACCTCCGTCGGAGGCTCTAGACCCTTGGAATCCTTGGAGCCTCTATAATAGGCTGGAGAAAGAAATCCTAGATTATCCGGCAGTGATTTTGAATAGGAGGGGTGAGGTCAAGCCTCTTATGATTCCTGCAAACATCTTGATGAAACCATTGAGTAAAGAGGAACGTGAAAAGCTTAAGCCTAATCTGAGAACTTTTAAGGAGTCTGATAGGCTGAAAGAAATCCTTAACGAAGACTATGAGCTTGGGCTTAGAATAATAAACATGGTAAAAGAGCTAGGTGACAAGGCTGTTTTAAACAGGCTTGTAGAAGAAATAAGGTCGACGATAGGAGCTGGTGGGCTTAGGGCGCTTGCCACATTGTTGAGACATGGTTATTTAAAACAGGCTCAGGAGGGAGATGAGCAATACCTTATTCTTCACGGGGGAGATTAGGGATGAGAAGAATCCTCACTGGAATAAAATCGTTAGACGAACTCGCTGGAGGATTGCCAACTGGGGTTTCAAACCTGGTTTACGGCAGCCCTGCGACAGGGAAGACCAGTCTTTCAATGACCCTGGTGGCTGAGGCCCTTAGAAATACGAAGGATAAGGATGTTGTAATAGCTGTTTTGACTGAGGGTTGGGACATGGACCGTTTAAGAACAATATGTGTAAAGAGGGGTGTTAAACAAGATTCTCTAAACAGGCTTAAGACCTATGAGGCAAATAGCTTCGGCGAGCAGCACAAGGTAATAACTGAAGTAATGCCGAGGGATGTTGAAAAGAACGATTGGGTGCCAACACTGATAATCGTAGATTCTCTCGTACCGCATTATCATGCTCAACTGCTCAACACGCCTCTTCAACACCTGGCTTCTAAAGCCAGAGAATTTCAGGGAAAGCTGTCCCTGGAAATAAACAACCTGGTTAAGATGGCTTCTGGATACGAGTCCCTACTATTAGTAAACAGCTGGCGGCGCAGTAGTGCTGGCCGAAGCTTCCAGGAGAAATGGAGAAAGGACGTTGTAGGAAGTGTTAAGAGTAACGATATTCTGATAGATCCTGAAGCGGGTTTCGGCTCTAGGGAATTTGACGTAATAGGTGGGCAGCATCTCGTCTACATGAGCAAGACAGTCTTAAGAATGGTCTCAACTAGCCTAGGCGAGAGTATTAAAGCTATTATCTTAGAGAAAGCGCTTTCAAGACCGACTATGTTTTGCTGCTTGGTTAAAATATCTGAAGCAGGTGTTGAGACACATGAGGGTAAACCTGCTCCCGTAGGTGAAGTAATCAGAAGAGAAATTATTGAGGACTAAGAGAAAATAATTATATACCAGTAAAACATCGTTTATTCATGCCAAAAAGGAAAATAAGAGTCGCCTTCATAGGGGTGGGAAATAGTGCTTCTACTACCATACAGGGCTTATTCTACTATTCCTCAGGTCGTGGAAACAGCGGCTTATGGCATCCCCTAGTGGGAGGATACAGCGTTGGAGATATTGAAGTCGTCGTGGCATTAGACATAGATAGTAGGAAAGTTGGCAAGGACTTGTCAGAAGCCATTTTCTCAGAGCCAAACATTGTTGAAAAACGTTGTGAAATACCGAGGACTGGAGTAATCGTTGAGAAGGGATTGTTGGAAGATGAACTCAACCCGTATCTCGCGTCTCAGCTTAAGGTACTGAAGCAGGATAAGGATGGTGTAGTCGAATGCTTGAAGAAGAATAACGTGGATGTTGTTGTTAACACGATATCCAGCGGCCTAGACAAGTCTTCGATTGCTTATGCTAATGCGGCATGTGAAGCAAATGCCAGTTTTGTGAATACAACTCCCACAAGCATTGCTACAAACCCGAATATTATCGAAGCCTTCAAGAAGAGGAGTATCGTCGTTGTTGGAGATGATTTAATGAGTCAACTCGGAGGTACTGCACTCCACAGAGGACTTGTATACTTTCTCAAGTCTAGAGGTATTAAGCCAGTTAGGAGCTATCAACTTGACGTAGGTGGTGGTCTTGAGACGTTGAATACGATGTACGAGGATCTCAGAGACTTTAAGAAACAAGTTAAAACCTCCTCGATAGCAGAGGAGATTAACGAAGGCTGGGAAGTCGTATCTGGAACAACAGATTACGTGGACTTTCTGGGCAATAACAGGGTTACCTATCTCCAGTTCAACGCAACAGGCTTCATGAGCAGTAACATAGTCATAAACATAAACCTAAGGTCTAACGATGGTATGAACGCTGGCAACATAATTCTAGACGTCATTAGAGCTGTGATGAAGGCTAAGGAGGATGGTTTAAGCGGGAATGTTAACGAGATTTCCAACTACGGCTTTAAGAAGACCTTGGGAAAGAAGCGTATTCAGGAAGCAACTATTTTCTTTGAGTCGAAATACTGTAAATAGCGTGTATGCTGTCTAGATAGGGTTATGTGAGCTGTTTTTGAAGGGCTCCTACTTGCTAATCCTATCGGTTAAGAGAAGAATCAGGTTTAAGCCTGGGTCTCTACCTAAGGTCGAGCTTTCCCCAGGATGTTACGTTTACGTTGGTTCAGCAAAGGGGCCTGGAGGGTTTGAGAAGAGGGTTTCTAGACATCTAAGGAAGGTCAAGAGGGTCAAATGGCATATAGACTATTTGACGATGATAAAAGGAGTTAGTGTTGAAAGCGTTTTCTACACTCTCCCTGAGTATGACGAGTCCACGCTGGCTAGTTTTCTAGAATCATTGGGCTTTCGTAAGGTGGTGAAAGGCTTTGGAACTACGGATCATCCGGATGATTTCTCACATCTCCTATTATCTAAAGAGAATGTTAGAAAAACAGTTGAGAAAATAGGGTCTACGATGAAGAGGAAAAGCATCTTCTTCATATGCTTTGGAAAAGGTTCTTTAAGGAAGTTTATCTCGTAATATCGGATGTTTAAAAGATGGGCGAAAGGCGAGTACGAGGTTGAAATAACGCTCAGAATCCAGGAGGTCGGAGACCGTCATCCTTTCAAGGCAGTGGAATGGGGTAATGAGCTGATCCCGTTAGATAAATTCCTGAATGAGGCTAAGAAAGTGTCTCCTTCAAATCCTAAGAGAATGGTCTTCAAATCCAAGGGTGTAAAGATGAACCTGAGGATAACTGGGATAGATGTCTTGAGACGAGGAGATAAATCCATCGACCTTAGGCTGATAGCTGAAAAAGAATAGGAATATTCCACACCATCCGTAATATTGGACTATTTCCAAACTTAGGTGAAACCCTTAATAGATTAGTCGGTTTAAAAGAATTGTTATGGGAGAAAATGGGGGGCAGTTGGATCCGGAAAGGCTTAGAATGATAGAGGTTGCAGCAAATGTTCACAGGGTTAAAATGATGATGGAACTCTTAAAGGGAGATGGAACTATCACTTCGCTTGCGAAAAGCCTGGGGTACTCTAGGCAACTGGTGAAGCATCACTTGGAAACTCTGAATAGGGAAGGTCTTGTATACAAGAGGAGGATTGGAAATATGGAGTTTTACAGCATTACCGACAATGGTAGGATAATCCTCTCTGAGATACTTAAAATCCATCTTGAAGTGGGAAAGGTGAGAAGTGAGGATACTTGTATTAAAACTCCTGCGACAGCTCTCGAGGAGGTGGATAGGGCAAGCGTGTCGTATACACCAGTTGTTAAGAGTAGGATGAAGCTAAGCATTAAGCATATGCCGATAATCGTGGGGGCTGTTACTGCCTTAATAGCCTTTATCAGAGGTGTTATTACTAACCAGCCTTTGTGGATAATAGGTGGAATCCTCTTCGGAGTTTTTCTCTACCTAATTTTTTCAAGGCTTATTGAGGCTCTAAAGTAGTGTACACGGCTTCTTCTCTAACAATGCTGATGAGTGCCCCTGGTTTCGTCAAGTTGCCAATTATAACGTTAATACCCTTCTCAGCTGCGTTAAACCCTTCTTCAACCTTCCTGAAAATCCCACCAGTTACGTCGCTGACTATCGTTGATGCTCTCAGGTTCTTCATCATGCTCCTGCTAAGCCTTGGAATCAGGCTTGCATTACCATCGTGCTTAGGGTCTCCTGTGAATACCCCGTCAACATCAGTACCGTAAATCAGTTTCATCGCATTAAGCTCGACGGCAAGGCGAGCTGCAATCTGGTCTCCCGATACTATCGTAAACCTTTTCTCAGAAGAGTCCATTGCTACATCTCCTGGCAAGAGAGGTACTATCCCAAGGTTAAGCATCATTCTAAGCGGCTCTGTAAAAAACTTCTCCACCCTCCCCGAGGAGCATGTTAAGCAGCTTACGGGAGTAACTGGGACAGCTGGGACATTATAGGATGCTAGGCTTGTTAGTATTAGATTTGTAAGCTCGTTCATCCTCAATTTTACTTTAGTTAAGCCTATTAGCTGATCGGGATGAAAGAAGCCTTCTGCAATGCGGTATTCTGATGCAACAACATGTCCATACGAGCCTCCTCCATGGACTAGTATGAATAGGTATTCTCCACGTAACTCGGAAACCTGTCTAGAAACCTCCTCTATCGTTTGAATGTTAGGAGTGAAGGGCTTGTCCTTCACCGTGATGGCGCTTCCGCCGAGCTTTACAACTATTAGAGGCCTCATTTTTTCACTTGTTCCGGTAAACAACGTAATCGGTTAGCTCTAAGAGGGTCTTCTTAGCCTTGGAGTCAGGGAGAATTGCCAGCATCGACTTTGCCTTTTCTGCATAAAGCCATGCTTCCCTGGCAGCATTCTCCTTAACACCTGTCTTTGCAAGAATCTCTAAGGCTTTTTCCAAATCCTCTTCCGAAATCTGCTTGCTTCTTAAAACATTAAAGAAGAATTGTTTATCATCACCGTACATTCTTTCTAAACCCTTGAGTATCAACATATTTCCAAGCTTATGCTCAATTATGTCTTTTCCAACTTGCTTACCGGTTTCAGAAGCAGAGCCGAAAAGGTCAAGAAGATCATCAACTATTTGAAATGAAACTCCAAGGTTCAAGCCGAATTCCCTAAACGCCTCAACGATTCTCTCTTCAGCGCCCGCCTCCACTGCACCCATCATTGCACTAGCCTCGTACAATGATGATGTTTTCCTTATAACCATGTCGATATAGTCTTCCAAGCTTATACTCGTCCTCCTATGATCCACCACATAAGGCTCATCCTCCCTACCGAATTGTTCAAATAGAACGTCAAGCCTCTCACCTTCAACAAGCCTCATTACGTAATGGTCGACTATGGAAAGCAGCCTCTTACTATTCTCCGATTTTAAAAGCAGCTCGGAAATAGCCTCCCTGTATTGCACTGCTGCAAGCAGGGCCATAGATAACCCATATTTTTTCCAAAGCGTAGGCCTGCCTCTCCTAACCTCGCCGTGATCGATAATGTCATCTATAATCAGAGTGTAATTGTGAACAAGCTCGATGGCTGCTGCAGCGTTCAGAGCATTCTCAGGTTTCCCACCCGCTGCTTCACAGCTTAAAAGAACTACTGCTGGCCTAATCCTCTTACCGCCTGCCTTAATAGGGTATATGAGAACCTCTTGAAACTCTGGTGACGCGTTTTCAGAAAGTGCATCGTAGATCACTGGTTCAACCTCTCTAGCAATCCCATCTAGTACTTCCAAGAGGTCCGAGTTGCTTTTCAACAGGAAGATTAAGCCTTCAACACGTATTTAAAGACTACTAAACCCTTCCCGCAAGCTTTTTTATCAGCGTCGCATCAAGCCAGGAAAAGAATGAATATTGCAGTAGTCACCTCCGGAGGAGACGCTCCAGGCATGAACGCTGCCATCAGGTCGGTTGTTAGAACCGCCTCTGGCCAAGGCTTCAGGGTCATAGGAGTTGAAAAAGGCTTCTTAGGATTGATAGAAAACCTTTTCAAGCCTCTTACTCCGAGAGATGTCAGCGGGATAATAAACACTGGTGGTAGTATTCTAAAATCCAGCAGGTGTGATCTCTTCAAGACGCCAGAGGGATTGGAAAAGGCCTCTGAGAACCTAAAGGCCCAAAGAATAGATTGGGTCATTGCCCTGGGTGGAGACGGATCCATGAGAGGGGCTTCAAGTCTCAGTGGGGTAAGCGGCATACCTGTTACGGTCATAGCTTCCTCAATCGACAACGATATTGCAGAAATAGACGAGACAATAGGATTCGACAGCGCGGTGAATACTGCAGTTCAAGCAATAGACAAGATTAGGGATACTGCAGTGACTTATGATAGGGTTTTCATTGTGGAAGTCATGGGGAGGAATCGAGGCTTCCTAGCTTTAGAGGTTGCTTTAGCCTCAGGTGCGGAATTCGCTGTAATACCTGAGTATATGATTACCGTGGAAGAGATCGCTAAGAGAATAAGACAGATGGGTGAGATAGGTAAGAAGTCCAGCATAATAGTGAAGGCAGAGGGTGCTATTGGCGATCCCTTTCAAATGGCTTCCAAATTAAGAGAATCAACTGGGTACGATCTAAGAGTAACCGTCCTAGGATATATTCAGAGAGGAGGCGTGCCAACTGCAAGGTCTAGAAACTTAGCATGCCTATTTGGAAAACGTGCTGTCGAATTGGCGGCAGAAGGAAAGAAGAATAGGCTTGTCGGACTTAAGGATGGTCGAGTTGTGGATTTGAATATCAGGGAAGCATGTGAAAGCATTAAGAAAATAGATGATGAGAAGTACAAATTGATTAGTATGCTGGCGATCTGAAGGTATCAATCTAATTTCTTCAATTGCATTCGGAAAACCTATTTATATACTGACTTAGAATCACTTACTTAAAGTATTAGATGCCGAGTCAGAAGTCTGAGGAGATAGTCGCCTATAGAATTAACGTGAACGGTATAGTGCAGGGTGTCGGCTACAGACCATTCGTATACCGTGTAGCTACTGAGCTCGGTTTAAACGGTTTTGTTCTTAATGCAGGTAATGGTGTTATTGTAGAGGTTGAGGGTAAGCCTGAGAATTGTCTGAAATTCATAGAGAGACTTAAGGAGGAGAAGCCGCCGAGGGCAGTTATTAAAACAGTATACTATGAGAAAATTCCCCAAAGAGGTTATAATGGATTTAGGGTTGAACAAACAGTTTGCGAGGAAGTTGAAACTCTCTGCCCACCTGATGTAGCAGTATGCCAAGATTGTCTAAATGAGCTTTTCAACCCTCATGATAGAAGATATCTCTATCCCTTCATCAATTGCATAAACTGCGGCCCGAGGTTTACAATACTAGAGAGGCTCCCATACGATAGAGTTAATACGAGCATGAATTCTTTCAAAATGTGTAGAGAATGTGCAAGGGAGTATTCTGACCCATTGGACAGGAGGTTTAAAGCTGAGCCGAATGCTTGTGGATTATGCGGCCCCAGTGTTAAGCTATACAGTAAAGGCAAGTTGTTAAGAGTGGAAAATCCCCTTTCAGAGGCTGCGAGACTGATAAACGAGGGCTTCATAGTTGCGGTTAAGGGTTACGGCGGGTTCCACATAGCTTGCGACGCGACCAATAGGAATATTGTCCTAGAATTGAGAAGGAGGAAGAAGAGGGGCAATAAGCCCTTTGCAATCATGGTTAGGAATATTGAAGAGGCTGAGAATATAGTTGAGCTTAACGATTCAGAGAAAAAATGGCTTCTACACTACTCTGCCCCCATAATTCTCGCAAAGAGGCGAGAGCCTAATCCAGTTGTAGAGGAAGTCGCCCCAGGTATGAAATACCTAGGTGTTTTCCTGCCGTATACTCCTATACATCACATTCTTATGATAGGAGTTAAGCCTCCTGCAATAGTCCTGACAAGTGGAAACTTTTCAGAGGAGCCAATAATCTTTAGAGATAAGGAGGCTCTTGAAAAACTCGGGAATATGGCTGATTACATCTTGACGTATAATCGTAGGATAGTTAACTTCGCCGATGATTCCGTTGGATTTATTCAAGACGGTTCACTAAGACTGGTTAGGAGAAGCAGAGGCTTCGTACCAGAGCCAGTTGAAGTCGAATTTAACGTTGACGGTGTTTTAGCAATGGGTGCTGACTTGAATAATACTTTTGCGATAGCGAAGAAGGGTAAGATATTCCTCAGCCAGTACATGGGTGATCTAGAAAACATTTTCATCAGGAGGAGATACGTTGAAACCATAAGGAGTTTACAGCGGCTTCTCAACTTGGATTACAAAGCAATCGCCTATGATTTACATCCTGGATACTACTCTTCTCAGATAGGATTATCGTTGAAGGGTAGTAAAATTCCTATTCAGCACCACTATGCCCATATAATCTCAGCAATGGCTGAAAACAAGATTCTGAACCAAGATGCTCTGGGCATAGCCTTCGACGGCACAGGTTACGGGGATGATGGAAACCTATGGGGCTCAGAATTCATAGTAGTCAGAAATGGGGAGTATTTCAGGAGGGGGCATTTGAAATATGTTCCAATGCCAGGTGGTGAAAAAGCCGTCATAGAACCTTCGCGAATGGCTTTCAGCTATTTATACGATGCTATGGGTGAAGAGGCATTGAAAATCGATATTGGAATAGAAGATAGGAAAAAGACAATTCTGAAAAATATGATTGAAAAAAGGGTTAATACGCCGATGACCTGTGGCCTAGGCAGATTATTCGACGCTGTATCAGCGTTACTCGGAGTTTGTTTAAAAAGGACTTTTGAAGGAGAGCCCGCTATGATGCTTGAAATGGTCGCTTCTGGCAGTATTGAAAAAAACTATCCTTTCAACATAATTGGGGAAGGTGAATACATCGTAGATACTGCACCAATGATAAATTCGATAGTTGAAGATTTAAAGAAGAATGTTCCAGTGGGGGGGATAAGCATGCGGTTCCATGAGACTATCGTAAGGCTTACGGTTGAGCTTGCTGAGACAATAAGGTTTGAAGAAGGCGTTAAGAATATCGTTTTAAGCGGAGGCGTTTTCCAAAACAGGATAATCTCATCTAGGATTAAGAGGGTGTTGGAGGAGCATGGCCTAAAAGTTTTCTACAATAACTTAATACCTACTAACGACGGCGGAATATCGCTTGGACAAGCCGTAGCTGTAGGTTTTAAGACTGGTGGTTGACATGTGTCTCGGCATACCGGGTAGGATTGAAGAAGTAAGGGGGGACGAGGCAATAGTCTCATTCGGAGGCACTCGTAGAAGCGTGAGGCTGGATCTTGTCGATAATGTTTCCGTCGGAGACTACGTTATTGTTCATGCGGGTTTTGCCATACAAGTTCTAGACCAAGAAGCTGCTTTAGAAATGTTGGATACGCTGAGGGAGCTGTTTGGAGAATGAGATTCATACATGAGTATAGAGATAGGGAACTGGTTATGAAAATTACTAATAGGGCTAACGAGCTTTTAGAGAAACTTGGGAGAGAAGTCAAGATAATGGAGGTTTGTGGAACGCATACTATGGCTGTTGCAAGACATGGTTTAAAAATCCTCTTCAAAGATAATCTTGACCTCGTCTCAGGTCCAGGCTGCCCAGTCTGTGTTACGCCAGATTCTGGATTCTCAATGGTTTTTCAAGCAGCAGAGGCAGGGAAGACCGTGGCAGTTTTTGGGGACATGATGAGAGTCCCATTGAACGGTAGGAGCCTGTTGACTCTAAAGGGAGAGGGGCTTGACGTGAGAGTTGTCTACTCTCCCTACGATGTCCTTAAAATGGCGGAGAGAGAGCCTGAGAAAGAATTCGTAATGGCCGGGATAGGTTTCGAAACTACTTCTCCCCTCTTCGCCTCAACCATACTCCGATGCAGAAGTAGAGGTATTAGAAACCTTAGGCTGATAAGTCTTTTCAAAGTGATGCCGCCGGTTTTAAACAGGCTCCTGGAAGCAGAGGATCTTAAGATAGACGGGTTGATCCTTCCAGGTCATGTAAGTACTATAATAGGCGTTAAACCTTACGTTGAGCTGGTTGAGAAACACGGTGTCCCGGCTGTTGTAACTGGCTTTGAACCTGTTGACATCGTGGAGGCAATTTACATGATATTGAAGCAACTTGTTGAAAACAGGAGAGAAGTCGAGAACGAGTATTCTAGGACGGTTAGGTATGAGGGGAATGTTAAGGCAATAAGAATCATGAGGGAGGTCTTTAAACCGGTTGACTCCGAATGGCGTGGCCTAGGTTTAATAGAGGAGAGCGGCCTAGCCTTAAGGAAAGAGTATACTTATTTCGACGCTGTCGAAGAATATGGTCTGAAACCAGTTGAAACGGTTAAGCCCAAGGGATGCTTATGCGGAGAAATCGTCAGGGGAAGCAAGAAGCCTTTCGAGTGCAGCCTCTATAAGAAAGTATGTAGACCTGATAATCCTGTAGGTCCATGTATGGTTTCATCGGAGGGTACTTGTGCGGCTTATTTCTATGCTGATTCTGGAAACGAGTAGCCCGCAACTTTTTGAAACCTCCGATTGCTTTGAAAGAACGTTTTATTAAGAGCGGTGTACTTCAAATCGATTCGATGAAGATGGATAGTGGTTATTTACCAGCGAGCGATGGTGTAAAACTATTCTACCAATGCTGGTTGCCTGAGAAAGTTGAAAGGATACTTGTATGTATACATGGTGCTTCTAGCCATTCTGGAGAATTCGCCTACCTAGGGAATTACTTATCTTCTAAAGACGTGTTAACTTTCGCCCTAGACCTGAGGTCCAATGGGCGTTCCGGAGGTGAAAGGGGAGATATTGAAGACATTAGAATTCAATTAAACGACATAGATGAAATGGTTAATCAACTCAAGGATGAATGGCGAAAACCGATTTACATGCTCGGCCACAGTTTAGGAGCTTCGTATGCCCTATGGTATGGTTCTGAATATTATGAAAAGTTGGCTGGACTAGTACTGGTTGCTCCAGCCATAAGGCTTAAGACGGGTTTACTAGGCATCCCTGCACCACTATCCGATCTTTGGAAGTTTCCTTTATACAGCATTTTTATGCCAAGTAGAAAGTGGGATGTTTCAAGAGGTTGGCCGCAGCGTTTTAGAGAAAGCGAAGATGGCAAGTGTATTCTCAGCGATGAGAATTGCGTGAAAGAATTTACATTCCGCTACTTAATCAACCTGAGTAAAGTAGGGGGGAAAGCGTGTTTAAAATTCGCTTCTAAAGTAAATATTCCAACCCTGATTCTTCAGGGAGTTGACGATGAGCTTGTCGACCCGAAGGGGGCTGAAGAGCTCTATGAAAAACTAATCGCCCAAGTTAAGGAATTGAGGATTTTTGAAGGGGCTGACCATTGCTTCCACGGATTGTTCTCCCTCAGGCCTTCAATGGGAGAGTTTGAGCAAGAAAAGCAACAAATATGTCAAACCATTTATTATTGGTTGACGAGGTTTTAAAACTAGTTCTATTTGCGATTTTAACTCCGGAAAGATATTTTTTACAAGACGATTATTCTATTTTTTAGGCAAACACTCAAAGAATTGTAATAGACGGATCTGCTAGAAAAAGCTTAATTTTAATTAAGAGTTGAAGTATCAAACAAGGAACAGGCATATGAGGGTTGAGAGAAATTGGATGGAAGGATAATCTTAGAGCATGGTGCCGGCGGGAGATTGATGCACGGGTTAATTAAGGAAATATCTGTTAGGCTTAATACTCCGAGTAGGGGTGTTGACAAGGCTGTTTTTAAAACGCACGGAGGGAAGATTGCTTTCACAACAGACTCTTTCGTAATGAAGCCTCCTGTGATTAAGGGTTGCGACATAGGCATGCTTTCAGTAAACGGAACTGTCAACGACCTCGTCACAATGGGGGCTAAGCCAGAATATCTGAGCCTCTCCCTGATAATCGAGGAAGGCTTGGAGAGAGATTTCGTAATGAGAATAATCGAGAGCATTAGAGATGCATCTGAAAAAGCCAGAGTGAAAATAGTAACTGGAGATATTAAGGTCGTTGAGAAGGGTAGTTGCGACAAGATCTTCATAAACACTTCTGGAATCGGCATGGTTTACAAGGGGGTTGAACTCTCAACGTTAAACGCTAAGCCTGGAGACGCCGTCATAGTTACTGGCAGTATCGGCGACCATGGTGCAGCAGTGTTAGCTGCCAGAGGCGAGTTCCAGATTGAAGTAGATGTGTCAAGTGATTGCGCTCCTTTAACAAGTATTCTTGAAACACTTGTTAGGAAAAGAGTGCCGTTTCACACATTGATAGACCCCACAAGGGGTGGTTTAGCTACTTCTCTTAATGAGGTTGCAGAATCGTCTCGTATTGCGATAGAGGTTGAGGAAGAAGCTATTCCCGTGAGAGAAGAGGTTCAAGGATTCTGCGAAGTGCTTGGTATAGAGCCGTTTTACCTCGGGTGCGAAGGCAGGCTTGTAATATTCACCCCGCAGGACTTTGCTGAGAGGGCGATCAGAGTCTTAAGAAGCCTGGAAGTCAGCAGAGAAGCATGTATAATAGGGAGGGTCGTGGGCAAGTCTAAAAAGGGAGAGGTTAGGATTAAGACAAGAGCTGGCGGGCTGAGGGGTCTACCAATGCTTCAGGGAATACCTCTTCCAAGAATATGTTGAGCTTAAACGTTGTAATAGTAATATTGCGTTAAAGCTTGGCGTTTGCGTTTCTTTCTAAAGAACGGTGCAACTACCATTCCCGCTATGAACCCACCTATATGAGCCCAGTATGCGATGCCAGTGTAGCCGGGGAGCATGCTTTCTAAAAGCTGTAGGAGAAACCAGAAGCCTAAGTAGACAACAGCAGGGAGCCTTACTATGAAGAAACGGTAGAAAACCCTAACTCTGGAGAAGGGGAACATGACCATGTAAGCTCCCATTACTCCGGATATGGCTCCAGAGGCTCCGATAGCTGGGATGTTCGAAGCAGGGTCTATTAGGAAATGCGCCAAGTTGGCAACTATTCCGAAGATTACGTAAAAAACAAGGAACTTACCGTGCCCCATCCTGTCTTCCACATTGTCGCTGAAAATGTATAGGAAAACCATGTTGCCGAAGATATGCATAATATCTGCATGAAGGAACATTGAAGTCAACATTCTTAAAACCCCTTCTAAAGGGTTGGTCAACAGAAGCCTCGGTATAAATCCGTAGCGAAGTATCATAAGCTCATAAGTCCATGGATCAGAGTATTCTAAGAGGAAAACGCCAACGTTAATACCTATCAACATATAGGTGACGATAGGATGTGTGTACCGTTCGGTTTCATCTCCAGCTGGAAACATATTTAGGGATGATTGCAGACTTGTCTAGAGTTTTTAAAGTTTTGAAAAACAACAAGCTTAAAAGCAGCTTTTTCAAAGCTTCTCGCAATAAGCAAGCTTGAGTAACGCTGAGGAAAAAAGAATACTAAGAGCCCAATTGATTTCCACGTGTTTAATAGGCTCAGTAATGCTTCTTGAAGTTTTCGCAGGCGTTGTCACCAATAGTTTGGCAATTCTAGGTGATGGTGTACACGCCCTTTACGATTTCATAATAACGGGAATGCTCCTTGCAACCTATAGGATCAGCATTAAGCCTGCTGATGAGAGCCACACTTATGGTCATAGCAGGATTAAGACCCTGGGTTCCTTTACAAGTGGAATAGCACTTCTCTATCTTGTAGCATATCTAATTTTCAGAGGCTTAAACAAGCTTGTTAATCCATCGCAGGTATATCTTGATGCGATAGGGTTCATAGCATTAGCCTATACACTTATTGTGGACTTTGCTAGAATAACGGTTCTTTCAAAAGCCTCTAAAAGTGAAACAAGTGTTAAAGCGGGTCTATTGCATTCGGTTGCAGACTTCTTTGATACATTGATCGCTATTCTAGGCTTCTTTCTAGCGGGCTTCCTAAAAATTACACAGGCTGATGCCATAGCTGGGCTAGTGTTATCTGCGATGATGGCCTACCTGGGCATTAAACTACTTTATGAGACTGGACTGGAGCTGACAGATACTGTTCCTCCAAGTGTAGTTAGGAGGATTAGACAATTAGTCGAAGAAGAGTATGGCAGCGAAGGGGTTTCCTATCTTAACGTTAGGAGGATCGATGGGAAAACATATATTGACATAGGTGCATTGGTTTCTATAGATAATAGTCTTTCGAATATACATAGGTCTATGAAAAAGGTTGAAAATAAGATTTCAGAGAACCTAGGTGGCAATGCTGTTGTCAGAATCCAAACAATACCAAAGGGTTCAAATAGTCTCTACGGGCTAATAAGGGATTCTGCCTTAAGCGTAGAGGGTGTTTCAAATGTTCACGAGATAATCGTTTCAAAATCTGGCGAAAGACTTTTAGTATCATTACACATAGAAGTCTCCGAAAACATGAGTCTATCAGACGCACATAGAATTGCTGATGAAGTGGAAAGGAGGGTTTTGGAAAACGTTAGGAACGTAGGCAATGTAATGATCCACCTAGAGACCGTCAACCCACCTTTAACACTTGTAGAGACAGTTGGTTTAGACTCTAAACTATATCAGAGTGTTAAAGATATTGTTGAAGAAGAAATTGTTCGTTTTAAAAAAATCGAGGGAATAAATAGAATACTAGTGTTCGGAGACCCCCATGGCTTAAGAAGGGTTGAGCTTACGGTGAACATGGATGGAAGGACGAGTATGGTGGAAGCACATGAAACAGTTTCACGTCTAGAAGACTCTATTAAGAAAAAACTTGGCGACGTTGAAGTAGTTATCCATACTGAGCCTAAAAACTGATTAGGCTAAAGCTTTTATCTCTCCTAGAAGGTATTAATAAAGGCTGAAATGGTTGGAAAAAGTATGATTATCGAGGAAGTTAAAGCTGATTCTGAAAGACCTGTAATACTTGAAGGTCTTCCAGACATCGGGCTAGTCGGAACAATATCGCTGACCCACTATCTCGCTAAGCTCGGCTTCAAGAAGATAGGATATCTTCAGACGCAAGAGTTCCCACCAATGCTAATTATAAGAGACGGGAAGATGGGTGATATCTTTGAGATATATTACAAGGATAATGTCTACATACTTAGGTCGGAACTTCCAATACCCCAGAGGGGACTCTATGAGATAGTTGACGAGATTATTAACTGGGTTGAATCTAAGAATCCTAGTTTATTTCTAAGCCTAGGTGGAATACCTGATCCAGACAGGATAGATATAATAGACCCAAAGGTTTACGCAATACCTACGAATGAAGAAGCATCGTCCATACTGTCTAAGATGAAAGGTGTCGAATTATTAAATGACGGTTTCATCTTCGGCCCTAAAGCACTTATACTGAGGAAACTAGAGAGGCTTGGAATAACAGGCTTAGGACTGTTCGTCCAATCCTACCTCAACTATCCAGACCCCGGTTCGGCAGCGAAGGTTCTAACAATACTTCCACAAATAGGCTTGGAGAAAGTTGAAGTCGACTCGCTCATTGCTTCAGCTGAGGAGATAAGGATGCAATACAGGGAGTTAATGAGGAAGACTGATGATGAAATAAGAAGAATGAGGCAAGTCCAGCCGATTGCAGAACAGCTTGTCTAGGAGGTGTCGTGAATGGAAGATTTTGAAAGAATGATGGAGGAAATGAGGAGGCTTTTCGAAGAGGATTTTAGGAGGAATAAGACGAGGACAATGGGCTGTATCGAACCACTCTACAATATTGTTGAAAGAGAGGAAGAGATAAGAATAAGCGTTGACCTTCCTGGTGTTGAAAAGGACGATATTAAGCTAACACTACATGAAGATTCTATTGTAGTCGAAGGTGTCTGTAAGAAGTTAACTCCCAGTGTTAGGAGATTATCTGGAGGAAAGCCGCTTTACTACAGCGTAAGAATTCCCCTTCCCGCAAGAGTTGAAGAGGAGTCTGCGAAAGCAAGATATTCCAATGGTATTCTCGAAGTGATTCTGATGAAGAGGAAACGCGGTAGGAGAATACCTGTTGAGTAACCCCCCAGTCCTCTGGGGAGACGAGAGTATAGAGCTCCGAGCTGCAAAGGGTAGTCAGTGTATATACTGCTTGGGTTCAAGAGCACTATGCGGTAGAAAACAATGTCCAATACTGTTAAGATACAGCAAGCTGCAACCTGTCGTAAGTCTTGAGAATAAGAAAATGCTAGACGGTTCCTCTCCACCAGGGGTCTTCGTAGGCAGAATTGGTTATCCAAAGGTCGGGGTTGGTCCAATGATCCCCCCATATTTCGGGGATACTAAAATGCTAGACCATCCTGAATTCTGGTGGAGTATAGACCTTGAGAAACTCGTCGAATATAGGTCGAGCCTAGTAAGAGGTATATTCAAAGTGGATGTTTACAAGCCTTGGGAGGCAGGTAGGCTTTTCCAGCTTACTCAAGAGATAGCTATGGCAAGTCAGCCTATCGATGCTTACGTAGAGTTTTCAAAACCTGTCCGGGCTAGAATATTGCTAGATGAAGATGCTCAACCCTTCGGCCCCTATGGGCTTGTTGAAAAGATTGAGTCTGGAAACATTAAGGTTAACCGTTTCATCGAGAAAGCATACTATGACGAGGATTTAAAAGCGTCTGAGGCAATATATTATCTCTACTCGCGCGGAGTACCTGTTTCAACAATACAGAAGGCATTCAGCGTTGCGATATTTGGAATAGGTAAGAGGAGAAGGCTTGTTCCAACTAGGTGGAGCATAACCGCCGTAGATAACACTTTGGCTGAGAAGCTACTTGGGAATATCAGGGAAAACCCTGAGGTCGACGAATATGCTGTCTACGAGTCTGAGCATATTGATAACAGGTTTATAGTGATCATAATGCCTGGAAAATGGTCTTATGAGTTCATAGAGATGTTCCATCCCGGTTCAGTGTGGAATGTCAGTAGTGGTGAAAACATTGCAATAGGCTCGGACTATGAGGATACAGAGGGAAGAACAACCTATGCAAGAATAGGCGGCTGCTATTATGCTGCAAGACTTGCAGTCGTAGAATACCTTAGCAGGATTAGAAGACAGGGTTCAGTACTTGTTCTGAGAGAAGCAGGACCAGGATACCTACTGCCCGCCGGAGTATGGCTAGTCAGGGAGAATGTGAGGAAGGCTCTAGCAGGCAAGCCAGCTAAGTTCAGTAGTCTCGAGAATGCTTTAACACATGCTGCAAGAAGGCTTAGAACACCTTGGCAATTAGTGTTGAGGGAAAGCTGGCTTTTAAAGAATATTAGAGAGAGAAGGAGAATTACAGAATACTTAAAAGAAAAATAGGGAGCTTAGTATGGTCATGGAGCCACTCAGCAAACCTAGGGATGTTTTCATTTATAACACTTTGACTAGGAGGATTGAGAAATTAACCCCTCTACATCCTGGAGAAATACGGGTGTATGTCTGCGGCCCCACCGTGTATGATGTTGCTCACTTGGGGCATGCCAGAGCAGAGATAGTCTACGATTCCTTCCGCAGGTTCCTGGAATACTTGGGATATAGGGTGATGCTGGTTAGGAATATCACTGACGTTGATGATAAGATAATAAACAGGGCTAGGGAGGAGAACAGGCCGGCTAGCGAGGTTGCGCTTCAATACACTGTTAAATACTTCATAGATACGTTGAAGTTGGGAATAAAACATCCTACGTTCAACCCCCGAGTTACCGACCATATTCAAGACATAATTAGTTTTGTAAGTAGGCTTGTTGAGAAAGGTTATGCGTATGAGTCAGAAGGCGATGTTTACTTCTCTGTGAGAAAGTACCATGACTATGGAGCGCTCTCAGGTCAGTCTCTTGACAGGATTATTACTGGTGCTAGAATCGAACCCGGTGAAAATAAAAAAGACCCGTTGGACTTCGCCCTCTGGAAGGTAGCTAAGCCTGGTGAAGTTTCTTGGGAAAGCCCATGGGGAAGGGGGCGTCCTGGGTGGCATATAGAGTGTTCAACGATGAGCATGAAATACCTCGGAGAGACTCTTGATATCCACGCTGGCGGTATGGACCTTATATTCCCACACCATGAGAACGAGAGAGCTCAGTCAGAGGCTTTAACCGGTAGGAAATTCGTAAACATATGGATGCACCATGGGCCGCTGACGGTCAGGGGGGAGAAAATGTCGAAATCCCTTGGGAACTACGTGACTATTGAAGACGCTTTAAGAAGGTTCGATGCAGATACTCTTAGACTCTACATCCTATCCACACACTATCGCAGCCCGCTGGATTACAATGAGCAGGCTCTGGAGTCGGCTAAGAGAGGACTTGACAAGGTTAGGAGGATAATACTTAGATTGGGCGGGGGCAGTGAGGATGGAGAAGCGGAGGAGCTTGAGGAGGAGGTTTTAAACCATCTTGCTAACGATTTCAACACGCCGAGGGCTATTGCAACCCTCATGGATGCTGCAAACCAGATCGTTGAAAAGGCCAATAAAGGCGATGTTTCAAAAGGATTCTTAGGATGCTTCTTGAGACTCTGGAGAATGCTGGGGTTCTTCCAAAATGGTGTTGAAAAGGCTACGGAGAGAGAGAGAAGGTTAGTTGAAATACTGGTGGCGATTAGGAGTGCGGCAAGGGCCTCAGGAGACTACCGGCTTGCCGACAAGATTAGGGAGGAGCTCAATAAAATCGGAGTAGTGGTTGAAGATACTTCAGAAGGCACATTCACATATATACTGTAGAAATTGGCCCCTAGGAAAACTTAAAATAAGAGTGTTGCAGTAGATTTTCAGACACAGAAAAATGAGGACTAAGGAAAAGCTATTGAATGCGGGTCTCAGCATAGCTCTAATGAGGTATACGCTGAGGAACATGGAAACGTTTCAGAGTAGATCATGTAAACGGGGAGAAGAATGCTAGGTATCAGTGTTGAGATTTGTTAGGTGTGGGGAAACCGGTTGAACATTTGTATTAATACTCAAAACCTTAACAAATTAGCTTCTGAAGAAGGTGGTTTAGAACAGCTTATAGTAAAGCTAGTAGGGCTAGGCTTTAAAAACATTGAACTCGATGAAAGGAGCGCTAGGAGCCGAGAGCATATTCATCAGATTTTCAACGTCGTAAGGGAAAATAGGGGAAACATAGTGGTCTTAACGCTTAGACTCAACTTGCTTGGGGGCGATGTTAAGAGCGATGAGAAGTACTTCAACGAGGTTAAAAACTGGATAAGGTTTTGCGGAGAAAATGGATGTAAAGTCTTAAAGCTGAAAGCTACACCTGAGAAGAGTAGGGAGTATATTGAGAAGGATTTCAGTCTTCTCTACAGGAATTTACTTAACCTCCTTTCAGCAGCAGAAAAGAACAATGTGAAGATTAGCATAGATACGGATGAATCCGCGTATTTGAAAATGGAGAGGCTCATGAGTATGATTGAAGATATAGGTTCTGAAAACATAGGCTTAACGTTAAACATTAAGGATGCTAAGAGCATTGACGAGAAAGCTCTTGAGAAGCTTGCACCTCTAGTCAATCACGTAACCGTCAGCCAGGATAGTTTAAACAATCCTGAGAGAGATTTTCTTAGAAAAGTGCTTCATACTCTCAACCTTACCTTCTATAATGGCTATATTTCAATAGAATTCGCAAATGTAAAAAGCATTGAAGACCTTAACAACTGCGTTAAACTGCTTGAAGAAATCCTTTCCGATTGATCTTAAAGCTTTTTGAAGAAAAATCCCTCAATCTCCTCCGACTCAGACTCGGGACGATCATAACTGACTTCGACTTTATGCATTCTAATCAAATCAGACTCTAAGCCTCTTAGCTTCTCAGGTAGGTATACTCTATAGTTTACTTTTTCATTTAGAGGTACGTTAAGTTTCTTCTTAAGCTTCCAGACGGCTGAGTTCACGTTCATGAATAAGATTGCCAATTCGCTATCAACGGTTTCAACATCCCCTAAGTCGGGGAAAGACTGGTTCATAACTGATTCGCCATACATGTTTCTAAATAAATAATCCGTTATGAAAGGTATTATTGGAGAAAGGCTAATCAAACATGTCCTTAAAACCCTGTGTAGGGTATACCATGCTGAAACGGCTTCTTCCCTATTTCCCGTTAAATACGCTCTGGGCTTTACGGCTTCCAAATAATGATCTGCAAAGAAGTTCCAGATGTAGTTTCTTAGTAGGTTTGAAGGCCCGTAAAAATCTAGGGAATCATAATCTTTCTTAGCCTCGCTAAGGGTCTTTTTGAGCTCGCTTAACGCAATCTTATCTAGTAAACAGAGCCCAGGCTTCTTTTCTACGTATTCAAATGACGATATGAACCTACTGATGTTCCAAAGTTTGGTGAGGAATAGTCTTGCAGCCTTAATCCTTTCCTCTGAGAAACGATAATTCGAGCCAAGCTTGGCCTCAGAGGCAGCCCAGAACCTGAATGCGTCAGCACCATATTCTTCCAAATACCTATCTGGATATATCACATTCCCTTTTGACTTATGCATGGCCTCACCCTTCTCATCAAGACCAAGGCCGCTTATTCTCACCTCCCTGAATGGTGGCGTGCCAACTAGCTGTATTGTTCTCAAAATCGAATAGTATAGCCAAGTCCTTATTATTTCGTAACCCTGTGGTCTTAGAGAACAGATCCAAGACCTTTTGAAAAGCTCTTCGTTTCTCTTATATCCAGTTACGTATAGTTGAGATATGCTAGAATCCATCCATGTGTCTAGGACTCTAGTATCACCTTGGAAATCTGTTCCGCCACATTTAGAGCACTTAGCATCTTCACCGGGTTGATCTTTCCAAGGTTGGTAGTATTTTCCTGGTTTAGGAACATAGGTTTCTCCACATTTCTTACAATACCAAAGCGGTACCTCCGTAGCATAGTATCTCCTCCTGGAGATGGGCCAGTCTCCTCTGATGCTATTAATCCAATCAATAAGGATTTGCCTCATCGATTCAGGATAGAAAATCATCTTATCAGAGGCTTCTCTAACCTGTTCTACGAACTCCTCCTGCTTGAGATAGAGCTCGCTCATTTCAACAAATTCCAGTCTCGTCCGGCATCTCCAGCAGACAGGTACTCTTTGAACAATATCTTCAGACTTAACAAGCAATCCTCTTTTCGAAAGCTCTTCTACAATCCTCTTTTTAGCTTCATCGACTTTCAATCCCTTGAGGAAACCAGATTCCTCAGTCATAACAGCATTCTCGTCTATAACTCTAGTAGGCTTCAGACCGAGTTCTCTGAATAACCTTATGTCAGAAGTATCTCCGTAGCTACATATCATCACAAGCCCAGTGCCAAAATCCGGCTTCGCATAACTGTTGGGAATAACCTTAACCTCCTTACCGTAAATCGGCACTATTATCGTCTTACCCTCAAGCCTAACATACCTCTCATCTTCAGGATTGAATATGACTGCGTCGCAACCAGCGAGTAACTCAGGTCTCGTAGTAGCTATTTGAACGTCTTCACTAGTCTCCTTCACCCTAAAGATAATATAGTAAAGCTTCGAAGGGACTTCTATGTACTCTACTTCGGCATCAGCTATCGCCGTACCACACCTGGGACACCAGTTCGTAGGCCTTTTCGCTTCGTAGATTAGGCCTCTCTTCCACAGCTCGATGAAAGTCTCTTGAGTAAGTCTCCTGTATTCTGGAGAATCAGTCCTATACATGTTTTCGAATTCGCTGCTTAAACCCAGCTTTTTAGCTTGTGTAATCACCTCTGCCTCAACCTGGTCTAGAGTCTGCTTGCAGAGGTTGATGAAATGCTCTCTATCTACTTCCTTTACCATGATGTTAAACTGTTTTTCAACCATAACTTCAACTGGCAGACCGTTCCTATCCCAGCCGATTGGGAAGTGAACATTGTATCCTAGAAGCCTCTTATACCTTGCAACCATGTCTATTCCAACGTAATGGGCGGCTCCGCCGACATGCCACTTAGCTGAAATGTAGGGTGGAGGAGTATCTATAGTATATATCTCCCCCGGCTTATTGGGGTCGAATCTGTACAATCCTTCTTTTTCCCAGATTTCGAGAAGTTCTTCCTCAAGCTTCGGAGACCATCTTTTCTCCTTTATTTTTGGCTCAGTCTTCAGGCTCATAAACAGAGTCTAAGGATTATTCTAGGTAGTTTAAATGTTTCTATTTCAAGATCTAATCCTATGACTTACAGGCTTCATATTTTTCGTATAAGGCTTAATATCATAGTCATAGGTTAACTCTAGACGATTGAACGAATATAAGCCTGTTATAGAGCATATGGAGCATTCTGGCCACGGACATGCTCACCATGCTTCCGAATTTAAGAGAAAGCTGTTAGTTTCTTCAATATTGACGATCCCAGTGCTAATACTGTCTGATATGATCCAGGAGTGGTTTGGATTCAGTTTTAAGCCTCCTTTTCAAAGAGAGATGCTGTTCACATTGTCTTTAATAATCTATTTTTACTCCGGGAGTCCTTTCCTAAGAGGCTTAATAGATGAGATTAGGAAGCGGCAGCCCGGGATGATGACCTTGGTTGGAACAGCAATCTCAATAGCATTCATATATTCTTCAGGGGCTGTCTTAATGGCGAGGGGGAGAGACTTCTTCTGGGAGCTTGTCACACTCATAGACATCATGCTCCTTGGACACTGGATGGAGGCGAAGAGCATTTTGGGAGCATCTAGAGCTCTGGATGAGCTTATTAAAACAATGCCTACAATAGCCCACAGGATCGAGAACAGTAGAGTAAGCGACATACCCGTTTCAGAACTGAAGGTTGGCGACATCGTTCTTGTGAAGCCAGGTGAGAAAATACCCTCAGACGGTATGGTGGTTGAGGGAGAATCCTTCGTTAATGAGGCACTGTTAACAGGAGAGTCTAAGCCTATACGCAAAGGAGTGGGGGATAAGGTGATAGGCGGCTCAATAAACAGCGAAGGCATTCTTAAGATAAGGATCGAGCATACGGGAGAAGAAACCTATTTAGCACAGGTCATCAGGCTTGTCAAGCAGGCTCAGGAAAGCAGGTCTAGGACGCAGGATTTAGCGAATAGGGCCGCAGCCCTATTGTTCTATCTGGCGCTTACAGCGGGTATAATAACTTTCTCCGTATGGTTCTTGCTGGAAAATGCGGATTTCGCTCTTGAAAGAATGGTGACGGTACTCGTTATTGCTTGCCCACACGCGCTCGGTTTAGCTATTCCGTTGGTGGTTGCGCTTTCAACAACGATAATGTCGAGAAACGGGGTCCTTATAAGGGATAGGAGGGCTTTCGAAGCCATAAAGGATGTAAACACGGTGGTTTTCGATAAGACTGGGACATTAACTCGAGGAAGCTTTGAAGTGAGTGATGTAATCGCTTTTATTCCTGAAGACGAGCTTCTAAGCTTGACTGCAAGCGTCGAATCGAATTCTGAACACGTAATCGCTAAGGCAATAGTCAGATACGCTAGGAGGAGGGGCGTAGAGTTTTTAAAAGCCGACGAGTTTAAGGCTCTACCCGGTAGAGGCACTTATGGAAAAGTTAATGGGAGAGAGATACTTGTTGGAAGTCAAAGCGTGCTTGAGGAAATGGGGATTAAACTGGTTGACAATAGGGTTGTGAAGCTTCATAACCAGGGAAAGACTCTCGTCTTCACAATCGTAGACGGTAAGCCCGCTGGTGTATTCGCCCTCTCCGATAGGGTGAGGGAAGAATCCTACGAGGCTGTGGAGAGGCTTAAGAAGCTAGGCTTAAATGTCTACATGCTTACGGGCGATTCTGAAGAAGTCGCTAAATGGGTTGCAGGTGAACTTAAGATAGATGATTACTTTGCACGTGTTCTTCCCGATGAGAAGGCTGGTAAAATAAGGCTATTGAAAGAGAAGGGCCTCAGGGTCGCGATGGTGGGGGATGGAATAAACGATGCGCCTGCCCTCATTACAGCTGATGTTGGGATAGCGATAGGTGCTGGAACCGATGTCGCCATAGAGAGTGCTGACATAATACTTGTTAGAAACGACCCTAGAGATGTTGTGAAGACCATCAACCTCTCCAGAAAGACCTATGCAAAGATGCTTCAAAACCTCTTGTGGGCAACATGCTACAACACGGTCACCATACCCCTGGCGGCAGGAGTCCTATACGGTTATGGCATCCTCTTGCCACCAGCAATGGGTGCATTAATAATGTCTTTAAGTACGATAATCGTAGCATTAAATAGTCAAACACTGAAAAAATATGAGCCTAAAGTAACTGGCTTAAAGGAGAAGAAGCATATTGTGATAGATCCAGTATGCGGAATGACGGTTTCCCCTGAAGACGCATACGGTAAATTGGAACATGGAGAGTACGTTATATATTTCTGTTCGAAACATTGCCAGGAAGAATTCAATAGAAATATGGGAAAGTATCTGGCGAAATTAGAGGGAAGAAATAACATTGTACATGAACATCATCATTAAATATAGCATGGTTACTCTTAAATAACCCTGGCAAACTCTTCAAAACTCTTTCTCGGAGGTCTTTTCAATTCTGCTTCTCTCTGCTTACTTGAAAGGTTACTGGTGGCTTCTTCAGAATGCTTTCCCACTACGATTAAAGTAATTAGAATAGCGTTCTCCGGAATTTCCAGAATCCTTTTAACTTTCTCAGGATCGTATCCGGCAATGGGGTGAGCCACCATTTTAAGCTCCGTTGCTCTTAGAATCATAAATGCTACAGCAATTCCAGTATCGAAGAGATAGTATTCTCGCTCACCTATGATGCAATCATATTCCTTCTCAGAATATACAGCGATGATCATAGAGGCTTTTTTCGCCCAATCGTTTCCACTAGACAATGCATTATGAATTTCTCTAAGCTTCTCAGGGTTTTTAACGAAGACGAATCTCCAAGGCTGGTTATTATAACAAGAGGGTGCTAGAGAAGCATGGTAAGCCAAGTCTTTAATTAGATCTTCTGTAATATCTATTGGTTCAATAGCACGATATGCCCTTCTTATTTCAATCGCCTCCTGAACATTCATAATAAATCTCTCTTCATCCTTCTTTTTAGCCTTTTCGAGAAGCTTTTAGATTTCGGGAAATGTTTAAATGCGATTTGCTAAAAAATTGACACATGTCAACTGAAAACGTTGATCGAAGAGAAATAATTGAAGCGCTTAAGAATATATTGAAGGAAGTACACCGCGGTAGAGATATTGAAGAGATTAAGAGGAATTTTGAAAATATTCTTTCTAAAGTTTCTCCTCATGAAATACCTTTGATAGAACAGCAGTTAGTTAAAGAGGGCATTCCACTAGAGGAAATATTAAAACTATGTGATCTTCATGTAGCGCTTTTCAGAGAACAGCTTCAACCAAGGGAGCTCAAGGATATTCCCAAAGGTCATCCTTTAGATATACTTATGAAAGAGAATGATTGGATACTTAAGCAGTCGGAGGCCATCGAACTATATGTTTCGATTCTGCTTAAAGCTGAGAATGAAAAACAGGTTGAAGAAGGGTTTGTTAAACTGAAAGATGCTTTATTCGAGCTTTCTAAGATCAGGCTTCATTACAGGAAAATACAGATGCTTTTATTCCCATATTTGGAGAGGCGTGGGATTTCAGCTGTACCCAGGGTTTTATGGGGTAGAGAAGATCAGATAAGAATTAAGCTTAGAGGATTATTGGAGTCAATACAGAAAGCTGATAAACCTTCTTACCGTTCTATGGTTAACGAGGTTGCAGAGAGGGCTCTAGAAGTAGCTAGGGAGGCTTCGGAGCTTGTTTTCAGGGAGAACAAGATTCTATTCCCAGCATTATATGCTCTGCTTAATGAAGGAGAGTGGGCTGCTATTGCCGAGATTTCTAAAAATCTAGGCTATTTAGTGAGCATTGAGGAAGAATGGCGTACTGATGCAAAGCCAGTATTGCCATACGAATTGGAAGTGAAGGTTAACAGCGAGCAGATGGATAGGCTTCCTCCAGAATTTAGGACAATGGTTGCTTTTCACGGCATTGAGCCTGACACTTACAAAATAACGGGTAAAGAAGATATCGATTTGAATGCTGGCTTCCTGAATATCAATGAACTCACAGCTGTCTTAAATTCTCTACCGCTTGAAATAACCTTTGCCGATAAAAACGATAGAGTAAGGTTCTTCACTCAAAGCTTTTTCCACAAGGGCTTCGTCAGGACCAAGACGATAATCGGAAGAAGACTGGAATATTGCCATCCTCCTAGGCTTGAAAGTGTTGTTAGGAAGAATGTTGATGATGTCAAGCATGGGAAAGCTGGATACAGAGAGTTCTGGACTAGGAGCGGAGACAGGATAATAAGAGTGTTATTAGTACCGGTGAAGAATGAGAATAACGAGTACCTTGGCTCGCTTGAGATTGTTGAGGATTTAACAGAAGTAGTCAACAATCCTGAGGAAGTAAGGAGAAAGATAATGGTGCTTTGAAAAGTGGAAGACGTATTCGAGTTAACATACAGGTATGTCGTCCCATCGGTTAGGCGAACTCTTGCGAGTAAACTGGTAGAAAAGGGTATGTATGAAAAAGAGGCCGCAGAAATTCTGGGATTATCGCGTTCAGCAATTTCCAGATACCTGAATTCTGAGAGGGGGGTGCTCGTAAAAATGACTGATTTCTTAGATGTAACTAATCTGATAGAGAGTCTTGCTGAGAAAATTATTAGAGGAAAAATTAGAGGCTATAGGATTCAAGAGGAAATAGATAAAATAGCATCATACTTCATGTCTAAGAAATATTTCTGCAGTATGCATGAAAAGATTAACCCTACTGTAGATATTGTTAAATGCAGAATCTGTTCTAAGGTTTTTAACAGATATTATTAAAAATATCCTATTGCTTATTTTTTCGGAAAATGCTTAAAAATTAGTTATCATCCGTCATTTTTCGATGCCGCAATGAGTGTTAGACCAACTACGAGAGACCTCCTCCTTAATGCTTTCAGCGGGGAATCGATGGCTCACATGAGGTATCTGGTGTTTGCCGACGTCGCTGAAAAAGAGAAGTTACCCAATGTTGCAAGGCTCTTTAAGGCAATAGCCTTTGCAGAATTCGTCCACGCGAGGAATCACTACGATAAGTTGAAGAATTGTAAGGAAGACTTTAAAGTTGCCTCCGGCACTCCAGCGGGTCCAGGAAACACTTCGAAAAACCTTGAGCTTGGAATAATGGGTGAAGAATACGAGGTTAACGAAATGTACCCAACCTACATTGAGGTTGCAAAGTTTCAAGGAGAGAAGGCTGCTGAGCTGAGCTTTAAATGGGCTTATGAAGCTGAGAAGATACACGCGCAATTATACAGGGAAGCCAAGGGCTATGTCGACCAGAATAAAGACTGGCCTATCAAGGGGAAAGTCTGGATATGCCCAGTATGCGGACACACCTATGTTGGAGAAGAACCTCCTGAGAAATGTCCAATATGTGGCGTATCCAAAGACAGATACATCGGTTTCTAACAAATACCTTGCTTCCAGTCTTCAATAGTTATTCAAGAGTTTTTAAATGCCTTTTTATTGTAGCAAACCATGCTTGAAATCTTACTGAATGCCCTCCTGGGCGGGGTTGTTTGTTTAACTGCGACAGGAGCAGGTGCGATGGTAGCATTCATCAAGACGAGCCTGTCAGGAAGGAAGTTAGACTGTTTCTTCGGTTTTTCAATAGGGATAATGATGGCTGCTTCATTCTTCAGCCTTCTCCAGCCCGCATTAGAAATGGGTGGAATAGTCATAGCGAGCATTGGTTTTCTAACAGGGTCTCTGCTTATGTACGGCTCTGACATCTTCATTCCACACGAACACCCTTTGAAGACAGCTGGGGAAAACGAGAAATCCGGGAGGCTTATGAAGATAATAACTGCAGTAACCTTACACAACCTGCCCGAGGGGTTCTCTGTTGGAGTAGTCTTTGGATCAGGTAACGTTAAAGCCGCATGGGGTTTAACATCCGGCATAGCTCTTCAAGATTTTCCAGAAGGAGCCTCTGTCTCCATCCCGTTCGTCAAGCTGGGTAAGAGTAGGAGGGAAGCAGTATTACTCGGATTGCTATCAGGAATCGTTGAGCCATTTGGCGCTCTACTTAGCGCTCTTCTAGTACAGGTTTTCCAATGGTTACTGCCCTTCTTTTTAGCTTTCGGAGCAGGCGCAATGATATACGTTATAGGTAGTGAGATGATACCTGAGGCTCATTCAGGCGGATTTGGGAAAGACACGATGCTCTTCATGATTATAGGCTTCATTACAATGATGATCCTAGACGTCCTACTTTAGCAGCATGTAGTCTTACTGTATTTGTTTCGAATTGGGACAATCACTGGATCTTGATGAATTCATCTTTGATTGTGGATTAAGTAAATTTCCGCCTCGTCTTCGTTTACTAAATGTATTTCAAAAGGGTGGACAAGTGGTAGACCG
>JAVZMD010000007.1:22100-30179 GCA_038883435.1 Thermoproteota archaeon | reverse complement strand
TCTGCAACCATCTTGCTAGATAAGGACATTCATTATTTGGGAATAGCTGTGGAAAAATTAAGAAAAACGGAGAGAAAGGTTGGTGGAATAGGCGGATTAATTCAAACCTATGTTATTGAAAATACTGCCCTACTTTTTAGAGCGGAAAGCGGAGAAATAGTTAAAGAAACACTAAACCTACTTACAGGTGTGCATGATCTATCAAAACTTTCATCGGAAGAGAAGTCATTAGTCATGCGTATGCCTTCATTGTTGGGCAGAGATATTATTTACAAATACAGGTTCATATGCGACAAGAATCGGAACGAAGTCTATCTTGAACGATAAGTTTTATCGGCTTGCTATCGATTTAAAGACCCTATTTACAGAATGCACGACCCTGATGTGTGATTCTTTTGTTTGCGAGTGGTAAACTTGTGTGTACTGGTACTGTTAACGAGAAGATGGTTTACGACGCGGTTGAGAATCTTATGGCTAAGCTAATACAAAAAGGATTATTAATAAGATAGTGGACTGTGAATGGTAATGGGACATGGAGTCAGATTGTACCATTCCCTAAATCTTATCTTGATAACTCTCAAACTTTTTACAGAAAGTGTCGCTAATCAGATAGTTGGAAGCGCGGCTAGTTTCAAGCTAGGTACTTTTCAACTCTAGAAGAACAGTACGCTGTAATTACAATGATATTGTCGTATTCAGAAGAGAAGACGACAATGAGCACATTATTATTTGTCTTCATAATGTTTTTAGACGTACCATGCTTAACAATGACTTTAGCGGAGATTCTATGCATTTTGAAACATCCTTAAAAGGTATTTTCGTTTGTCTAATTCTTTCTAATGCATGTACTGTGTAAATAATTTTCAAGGTTTAGCCACAATTTCTATTCCTTTCATGAGCATCTCCCCGATATCTATTTTCGACTTAGAGAAGTTAATTATTTCAATACCAACCACTTCACCGTTCTGATCGAAGTCGGCAATCACATTTTCCCTAATCTCGATGCTATCAACTATATTGCCATTCCTCACTCTAATGTATAATGCGTCAGCCAATGGATCATATCTAACCCTATACTCCATACTGTTTAAACATCGTTACAGGAAATTTAAAGCTTCCTATTTAAAATCGGTCTTCGCATTAAAAGCTGCTTTCTAAATCCTCTTCGACCCTACTTGGCTTAAATGCTAAGGAATATGAAACATGTTCGCTTGACTACTCCTAAAAATAGGTCTATGACTACATAAAAAGGAAACAATATATGAGTGCTGACAATCTTTCTTCACTTGAAAGGTTTAAGTAGGTTAAGCCCTTGTATAAGGATTGGGTTAAAGAATGGCTGAGCCCTTCCTTGAAAGGATTGAAGTCGACGTGGAGAAGCTGGGTGGGAAACCAGTTATTAAGGGTACTAGGATCCCGGTGGCCCTAATAATCGAGCTTGTGGCGAATGGCCTGAAGCCTGAGGAAATAGTTAAAGAATACCCTGAGCTTTCTTTAGAGGATATTAAGGCCGCCTTAATCTATGCAGCTAGGTTAACGGAGAAAGAGATACTGCTTGCACTCGAGTAAGCCTGCTTTCCTTATTGACGAAAACCTTCCGGTATCGCTTAGAGATGCTATTAGGCTTGCAGGATTTACTGCCTACAGGCTTAGCGACGTAGGGCTTAAAGGAGCAAAGGACAGTGTTGTAGCTGAATATGCATCGGGTAAAAATCTTATCATGGTGACACTTGATAAGGACTTCGAATACATTTATCACAAGCTATCAAAGGGGTGCTGACGGTAATACTATTACGCATAAAGCCGCCGACACCAGTCGAATTAATAAGGACGATGAATAAGCTGATTCAAGAACTAGATTTATCAAAACATACAGGTAAGTTCATCATAGTAACTCATAAACATATAAGAATAATAGAAAAACACTAACCTAATATATAGGCTGCACGATCCGGATGTAGTTATATTATTTGCTCCAGGGGATTGTTTCCGAGAAATTTGGAAACGCGATTTCAGCGTATTACATTAGTGAGGACGATTTTAAAAGGAGACGAAAAGAACCTTTGATTAAGCAAGTCTCACGGAAGTACGTGTTGATTTGCAGTAAGCCTTTAGGTGAAGACTATGTCAGTAAGAGTTAGACGTGTTAATAAGTCTGCTTTCAAGAACTATTTGAGGAAGACGGAAAATGCTTAAATAAGAAATCTGTAAAAAACTTAGATAAAAATGCCGTTTAGAATATTAAAATGGGGGCTTAGTCATGCTAGGATTCTGGTTAAGGCTTACACCGTATTTCTCATATTATGGGCATTGTTCTGGACTGTTGTGATAGTGGCGATACCTATTTATTATCTTCCTACGAGTCATTACAATGAATCGCCTTTGGGTTTGTTTCTAGCCGGTCTCGTTCTTTTTTCGATTTTTGTCTTGCTTCCTTTCCTTCCTTTGTACTATTATTATCGGAAGTCTTCTATGGTTCATCCTAAGCCTCCGGTTACAATTAAGGAGAAGGTTTTAGATCCCTATCTGGTTAGTGTCAGGGAGAAGTTTGCCGACGCTGAGTCATATTTCAGGGGCGAAAGAGTTCAGTGGGGTCCTGTTATTGTAGATATGTTCGACGCTGTTATGCTTACGTTACAGAGGCTCGTCATAGATCTAAAGGGTGTTGCACCCATTGAAGATTTAAGGAAGGAGAAGAAGCTCTACTTCGACACTTTAGCTAACATCCTGAGCAAGGAGGGTGTTTTAAACCCTGAGGACCGTAAAGAGCTAGAGATCCTCAAGGATTTAAGGAACAGGATTGTCCACGAGGATTACCGTCCTGCAAGAGAACATGCGGAGTGGGCTTATAGCGTTGTTAAAAAATTCATCTCCAAGCATTACAATGAGGTATTCAAGTAATAATTTTCTTTCTTGAGGTATTCCGCTAATTCTTTAATAAATAAAAAATAATGATAGTAATATGAAAGGATGAGAAATATTGGACTTATAATCCTGTTAAAAAACTATGAGACAAGAATATATAGTGTGAGTGCCGGGATGACGATGAATCCGAAAACATGTTTTCCCAGTTTTATGGTGGAAGACTCCAAAGGCTTCCTCGATAAATAGCAAAGAACCATTTCTCTGGTATCCTCGTTTCTCCATTCTTTAAGGTTCTGAAGCAATAAGCGCCTCAGATATTTGGCTACGCAGAAGCTCTGAATAAAAAACAGAATGATGAGGTAATGTTCTACAGGTATATTTTTGCGAGTTTTCTTGATTCTGCTCTGGTATAGACCTATAGTTTTCAACGATTCTGGTAAGCCTAGCTTGATGCATACTGTAAGTAAATCTTAAAATAAGCTTTTGATTCTGATGTAGATTCAACAATGACGTTCGAGATTCAATCAGGCCCCTTCGAGCCAACCTGGGAGTCTCTAAGAACTTTTAAATGCCCTGAATGGTTTAGGGATGCTAAGTTCGGCATTTGGGCACACTGGGGTCCCCAATCTCTTCCTATGGCAGGCGATTGGTATGCTAGGAACATGTATGTTGAGGGGCATGAGCAATATCTTCATCACTGGCGCCATTATGGGCACCCATCCAAATTCGGTTATAAGGACATCGTAAAACTATGGAAGGCTGAGAGGTTCGACCCCGATGCTCTAATGGATATATACGTAAAGGCTGGTGCCCGATATTTTGTCGTCTTAGCAGTCCACCATGACAACTTCGACAATTGGAACTCGAAATACCACAGGTGGAATGCAGTTAATTTCGGCCCTCATAAGGATATCGTCGGCCTGTTTGAAAGAGCAGCCCGAAAGAGAGGGCTTAAATTTGGCGTGTCAGAACATCTGGGGGCTGCATTTACATGGTTTTCCGTTAACAAAGGCAGCGACAAGACTGGTCCATATGCGGGCATACCTTACGATGGCAACGACCCTGAATACGAGGACCTATACCTTCCAAACAGAGAAGAGTTCGGTAAAATGGGGTATACCAATAATCCATGGTGGCATCAGCGTTGGTTCGAAAGAATTAAGGACCTGATAGATCAATATCATCCGGACCTCCTCTATACCGATGGAGGAGTCCCCTTCTACTGGTCTGAGGAGGCTATTCGCCTATATTGGCCCAAAGGTGTGGAGGTTGTTAGGGCTAATAACCCGGAGCCGGGATTACATATTATCGCTCACCTTTATAATACCAGCGTTAAAATCCATGGAGAGAATCAAGCAGTTTACACGCAGAAGGATCCGAGTCCAGAGGTGTATAGAGTTGGAGTTTTAGATATTGAGCGGGGCATGCAGGCTGACATTGCCGAGCATCCTTGGCAAATGGACACTTGCGTTGGTATTTGGCATTACCATGCCCGCCAACCCTATAAAACCCCAAGGCAAATAATCGATTTACTCATCGATACCGTTAGTAAGAACGGCAACTTATTGCTGAACTTCCCACTACGCCCCGATGGTACACTTGATGATGAAGAATTGTATATCTTGGCTTGTTTAGCAGGATGGATGGAAATTCACGGTGAGGCCATTTATGGAACACGACCATGGAAGATTGCGGGAGAAGGGCCATTGCTAGCCCCTGCAAGCGGTCCATTTAGAGAGTCCGAAATACCCTGGACCGAAAGGGACTACCGTTTCACCTCTAAGGGAAACCTCCTCTATGTTTTTCAGATGAAATGGCCAAGCAATGGAAAAGCATTAATACGTTCATTGGCATCTGATGTTTCGCCTAAGGTTCAATCCGTCCAGCTTTTAGGCTTCGAGGGCGAAATCCAATTTCATCAGACCTGGTTTGGCTTGGGCATTAAGCTTCCCGATAAGCCAGTTACAGAATTTGCTAACTGTTTCAAAATCGAATTTTAGGAGAAAGTTTAAAATAAGATATTACACGTTCCTCAAATTTGGCATTTTGTTCTAATTAAATTATGAAGCAGCATTATCGCCTAAGACCGTGAGGTTTCTGAGTAACCTTGGATATGAAGCCATTAGAGTAAGCGAGGCAGGTTTGCAAAAAGCCAAGGATGCGGAGGTTATGAAGCATGCTGTGCTCTGTTAACCTATGTATACTACTTCAACTAATACTTTGAAGTGCTCGTTTCCCATAACTATTTTAGCTTTAAGTGTCTTGGAGAATGTTTATAAAATCATATTCAGCAAAATAGTTCTTATGGTTCAGATTCCTCAAGTCTTTGAAAAGGAGGTTGTGAAGAAGATTTCCATCAAATACTTGCTCTACCTGCCTGAGGACTACGCTAAGAAGCCGAAGGTTAAGTGGCCCACAATCCTCTTCCTACACGGAATAGGCGAGAGAGGAGACAATCTTGAACTCGTTAAAAAGCTTGGGATTCCGAAGATCCTTGAGGAGAAGCCAAACTTCCCTTTCATCGTCATATCGCCACAGTGCCCATCAAACTCTATGTGGCCAATGATGGTGGAGGAGCTCCGCTACTTGCTCCTAGACGCTTTGAAACGGTACCGTATTGACGAGATGAGAGTTTACCTTACTGGGCTGAGCATGGGTGGCTTCGGAACTTGGCACCTTGCCTCCACCTACCCAGACCTATTCGCTGCTATTGTCCCCATTTGCGGAGGCATGTTCCCCGACGAAAAGTTCCAAGAAAGGATCAGGGCTCTGAAAAACATTCCGATCTGGATTTTTCACGGTGCTAAGGATGAGATTGTGCCAGTTGAGAATTCGAAGCGGCTTTACGATGCTATTAAGAAAATCGGGGGGAAGGTGAGGCTCACAATCTATCCTGACTTGGGCCATGATTCGTGGACAGTGACATACAATAATCCGAGGCTCTACAAATGGTTGCTGAAACAGAGGAAACGTCAGCCTAGGAAAACACGTTAGACTGGGAAACCTACTGCTCGCTGATTGCTGCTATATGCGATCGGTACAGGTTATAGGATAAGAGATAGACCTATTGTTCCTTCACTCAAGAAAAAAGTATATATTGGAATTAGCATGCACCCCGCTATACTTATTAAATGGTAAAATTATAGGAACATGGAACAGAAGCATAGAAGAAGGGAAGGGCCCATCAAACTAAACTTCTTTTTGCCGTTTACGAATGATCTTGAAAAGGAATTCGTTAAAAAGGCAAAAGCCATAGGTGAAACAATATCTAATCATAAAGCTGATGTTGAAAAACGCGTCGTATAAGTTGATTAATTAGCATCAACATTTTTCTTATAGCATTGTAACGCTAGCAATACTTATATTCATATATTCATAATACTCCGTAAGATAGACGCTCTTTTCAGAGCGTTTTAAGAGAGAAACCAGGGTACACTTCTGTTAAAATCTTTTTAGGATTGCTTATGCTATTTCTGCTTTTGGATTCTTCTAAAAAGTATTCTTGAAGATAATACTAGGAATACAAGTAGAGTTGCCATAGCTGCCAGCATGTAGCTTCCAACTCCTATCGCTAAGCCGATTGCTGCCGTAACCCATAGACTTGCAGCGGTTGTTATTCCAACAACTTTGTCCTGCTCAGCTATTATTGCACCTGCACCTATGAAACCGATTCCTGTAACTATTCCCGCAGCTATTCTGGCAGGTTCTATGCTGAAATCGAGTGAGACAATAGTGAATAAACATGATCCGAGACAGACAAGCATGTGCGTTCTTAATCCTGCTGGCTTATGGGCTTTTTCTCTTTCAAATCCAACGATCGCTCCGAAGACTATTGCTAGGACCAGGCTGATAAGCGGTTCAACAATTTCTGAATAGTTTATTATAACCAATCTTGATTTACTGCTAACACTTGTTATTTTTAAAGCTTCTCACCAATCTGTTTAGCAGTGTATAACGCATCTCTCCTTTTTAAGAATTGGACTTTGCTTTACTATTCTGCTTCTTCAGGCTTGCTTGAAGAAGCTAACTTTTTAAGATTCTCTTCTCCCTCGGCGAATCCTGAGGCTATTATGACGTCTCCAATATTAATCGTGAGGTCTGGCCTAGGCCTTAGGTATCTTTCCCCTCTTTTTATGGCTAGGACTTGCATGCCTGTTTCCTCTGGGATACGAGCTTCCTTAAGAGGTTTGTTAACCAACGGCGACCCTTCGGAGACAATTACGTACGTTGCGGTCTCATCAGCTTCTTCTATTACGAGCTTCATCACCGGATGAGGTTCTATTTCTCTTAAGACGACTTCAGCTATTTCAGTAGCAGCATCTGCTATCTCTTCCGTTACCACACCTAGTCTTATAAGGCCTAGAATCCCCCTGGCCTCCTCTTCTTTGAACTTACTCAATAAAACTGCCAGCTCGTATTCGGTATGAAGCTTGTCGACATAATTCTCTAATTTATATACCCCCTCAGCCAGCTCCTTGCTGTTTAACAATAACGCGGAATAGGCTAAATCTATCATAAGCTCAGATGTGTTTTTTAACTCAACGAATTTTTCAACGATTTCTTTAAAGCTCTCATATTCACTTTTCTGCTGCATCCTCTTTTACCCCCACTATTCTTCTTACCTTCCCTTCTGCAATATCCTTAAACTTGCTTATTCCTAAGGGGTTTCCTCGTGCAATCAGAATATCTCCCGCTAGGATTTTTTCCTCATCGTTAGGCTTTACTATCCAGTCTCCTCCCCGGCGGATGGCTATTATATCAGTCCCTATTTTTGCAGCGATATTAAGTTTCCCTATCTTTTTACCAACCATTACAGATTTTTCGTCAACTCTCGCTCTCGCTATGTGCTCCTCTACTTTCTCAAAAATGTGAGTTACGATCGGATGTACGCCTATATCCTGCTTAACTATTGCAGCAATATCTGCTGCAGCATCCGATATCTTATCCGTTGCCCCAGCTACTTTAGCGACACCAGCTAATGCTTCAGCATCTTCAGCATTCCTTGCAGCAATCATAATAGTCATGTCTAGGAGATATGCAAGCGTATCAACCTTTTTCTCAAGCTCTAAAACTTCTTCTGCAAGCTCCTTATCGTTGAAAAGGGCGGCAGAATAAGCTAGGTCTATCATCAACTCGGATAGGTTTTTCATCTCTAAGAGTATTTCCCTAACCGGTTTCGGCTTATACTCAACTTTCTCGAATTCAGGCATTTCT
>JAVZMD010000007.1:0-22090 GCA_038883435.1 Thermoproteota archaeon | reverse complement strand
GGAATGTTTTAAATCTTATTCTTAAAACTAGCCTATTACACTCAGGGAAATAAGTAGAGCTATAGACGTAATGCTATCCGCTAAAGAGCTTTCAACCGGTATCTCGAAATTATCCGGGTCAAAACCCCTTTTATAAGTAATTATTGCAACAGCATAGGATATCATTATTATGCTCGATGCAGCTATTAAATTGGCAAATAGCAGCATGGTTGCAAAACTAAGAAAATTCGCAATAGTGAAAACTCCTTGAATAATCAAAGAAACCGCTGAGTAGATACAATACATGATTAGTGAAGCAGTCCATGCGCTGGAAATCTCTAAGTAATGGTCTTTTATTGAAGAAAACGAGGGTTTTAAAGTACCGAGGGCAAGCTTTGTGGTAGCAGTAGAGCCAACGACAGCTCCGACATCGCCGATAGTATCGATTAAAGCCGGGTATACCGTATATATCTCCTTCCTCTCCTCAACTTTTTCGGCTATTTTTCCAAACGTGGATCCAGCTATGTTTATAATCAAGGAGACTAGAAGAGTCGTAAGCATAGACTCTTTTATGGTTTTAACGAATTCTTCTTCTTTAAAATCCTTGATTGCAAGATATACTGTATAAAAAAGCAACACTAGGCTTATGGAGAGAAGCAGATGTTTCCCGATAGGGTTATAGAAAGAGAAAATATTCAATACTCCGATGTAGAGAAAAGTTATTAGAAAATCTGATACGGTTGACTCTATCGGATATAATACAATGTCAGGATTCAAACCGTGTTTGAAAGAGAGGAAAGAGGCTGCTATTGCAAGCGGGGAAATGACGAACAGGGATAAAGCCATCGTCGATGTTATCACTACTAAAATGTTGAAGAACAATTCTGGTATTAAAGCCCCTCTAGATCCAATGAATATTATGGTAGCAATAATGCCCATTAGCATACTTGTTTCGAAAGTTAAGACAACAAGTGCGTGAAGCAGTAAGTTGAAGCTTCTAGTATTCTTCCGGAAACTTGGCTTAATAGTACCAATATGTAGTCCAGTACTTAGCCTGCCACAGAATAATCCTCCTATGACCCCCCTAGCGCTTAGGATTGGAGGATAAAGGATGAAGGCCCATGGAAACATTTGAAAAACGCCGAGGAAATAGGCAACAACACTGCCCGCGGCAATTCCAAAGATATTGAAAATATACGCCATTAAAGCCTGTTTCAGATTAGCAATAAATCCTCGAAAGACATTCGGATTATGAAGCGTATCAATTAAGGAATGGCGTATCGTAGGATTGGCTGAAAGCAAAATGGCGCTGGTACGGCTGGTTATTGGAATGTTGGTGAGTTTCATCGGATGCACCTTCCGTCTCTTCTTGACAATCCATAGTCTCCACCCTGTTTCTCAGGTTTGGAGAGTTTTATTGTTTAAATACTTTTCTGTTTGATTTTTGTCTTGGAGATAATGAAGTATCACTAACAGTCTACGGCAAGCGTTAAAGTTGCTAATTGGTTTTGCAAACTTCAAGATTTACTAGGCTTTAGCCTTAACTTCCATCTTCCCTATTTTAATCCTGATATACCTATATCTCAACACTAAAAAGAAAATGATTATTTGGATTCTGAATAGGATTATTGCTGGGCTGAGATTATATTTCCTTGGCATATCAAATATACTGCAATGAGAAAACATGCCAGTCCTGGGGATAAGAAGTATAACTATACATAATTTTTCTATATTTTTCTTAATAATATGCTTCCTCATTTTTTCTTACAAATTTCATTCTTGTTGGCATGATTACGAGTTAAATTTAGTGAAGTAGATGTTTTACTTCCTTAAACTCTTTACTCTTAGAGTCTTTAAGCAACTCATACATCAACATCTCAGTCGAGGAAATTATCACTCCATTATCTCGCATTCTCTGCAAGCCTATGTTAAGATTTTCAACTGTGCGTGAGGACACCGCATCCGCTACAATGCATACTTTAAACTTATCTAAAGCATCTAAGGCGGTTTGAGTAATGCATACATGTGCTTCAACACCTACAAGTATTAATGTTTTAATCCTGTTTTTCTTTAAAGCATTTTTGAACTCTTCTGAGCCGAAGCAGCTGAAACTTGTTTTCTCAATCGGTTTTATTTCTTTCAATTCTTCACTAATTTCTTTTACTGTTTTCCCAAGCCCCTTTGGATACTGCTCTGTAAGTATAATGGGGATTTTGAGCGTTTTGCAGAATTTTATCAGTTTTACAATATTGCCAATCGTTTCACTGTTTCTAACTATAAGAGGAATCAGCTTATCCTGTACGTCAACCACAATTAAAGCAGCACCGTTCCGTTCAATCAATCTAGAATTCGCCTTATGCAGAAGCATTTTTAATAAAGGGGAATTCAATAATAATTCTTAAAGTTTTTGATAGACACCATTCCATTTTAAACATCTCATTTTATTAGCCTTTTTAAAAACAGATGAATGATCTGCTTCTTCTCGAAACAACCATATCATTAAAGCAGCATAAACAAGTATAATGGTTACGATCGATAGAATTCGCAATACTTAATAGAATTAGAAAACTCTTTTTCATAATCATTTGTTTAAATAATTCGTAAGGTTAAGAGTTTGTTTTCTTCAAATGTTTATCTGCAAAGTCCATATATCTATCCCAATCGTATTCCGTTAAGCCGTGTCCACCGGAGCGTATATGATATCCTATTGTACCCATAATGGGGTAGTTTAGAGGAGGCATTTCTTCAGCAGGAAGTCCATCTGTGCCAAGAAGCCTATAGACAGGGTCAGCGGCTTTTGCAGCTAGGAATTCTCCCCTCGGATCGCACCACAGGTCTTCATCTGCACTAGCAACATAAACTGGACGGGGTGCGATTAATGCTATTAGCATATGCTGGTCTACCGGAAGTTCGTCTTCACGGTCATTGTACTTCTTAAAGTTCTCACAGAACCAGTGGGGAAAAGCTGTATTTATCATCCTCACCGTCTCGCCAAACCTTCTTCGGCTTAAGGCTGCTCCTCCACAGCCAGAAGTATTTGATATTACTATTGAGAAACGCTCGTCTTGAGCACCTGCCCAGAGAGCAGTCTTCCCCAGCCTGGACACCCCCATTACGATAACGCGTTTTCCATCTAAATCCTTATCCGTCTCGATGTAATCTAATGCTCTACTCAGCCCCCATGCCCAAGCTCCTATAGACCCCCATGCATCTGGCGGGCGTTTTTCACCGAATAGGCTGTCGAAAACTCCGTGTACTCCGTTTTTAAAACCATCGGGGAAATCGGGATCTATATCGCTGTAGCATGCTGTTGCAAAACCGTATCCTCTTGACAGGATTTTTTCTAAAGGTAGGGAACGATCCCATCCCCTGGATTTCTCGCTAGAAAAAAACTCTCCCCAAGGCGTGTTGCTCTGTCTCTTCCTAATCCTTATCTCAGGCTCCAGGCTCACCGTATGGTTCCCACCAAAGTTAAGCATTAGAAAGACTGGTGCTGGAGTAGAGTTCTTTGGGAGGTATATTAAAAGATCCATACTCGGCTCTTCGCTTCTAGTAAACCTTATCAAGACTTGTTTCCTTATCGCCTTTCCACCTAATGCGTTGTCACTCTCATCGAATACTTCGAAAGAAATTCCGTCTGGCCTGTCCAATGGTGCCCTACCGTAAACATGCTTACGGAAAAGCTCTAGGATTTCGGGTCTTCTCTTTTTAAACCATGTTTCAGGAGACTTAACTTTAGTATCGTCCAGGCAAGTTAACGGGTCTGGAAGAGTATAATGTGGAACTTTCTCCTCCTCGTATATAACGTCTGGCTGTTTTTCACTCAGCTTTTTAACGAGCTCCGGGTTCGCATGCCAACCGGGTTTCAACTTTACCAGCCTTTTCCAGAAGGCTACATTAATTTATTTTTTCTCTTTTCAGTAAGCCCTGCTTAATGGTATAAAGGTGGGTGTGTTCTTAGAAGATCAACAAACACCCATAGGTGTAAATGACGGTACTAAAAAATATAAATAGTCACCCCTATGCGCCTAGGGGCTGATGACGGCAAGGAATAGCTATAGGAATTTCACTCTCGCGATTTACTGTACTAATCGCGATGTTAAGAGAATGACTGATCAAAACTGGCTTGAAAGCAGCTTCAATGAGATCAGCAAGCATGTGAAAATAGGCAAGGTCTACTTAGAGAATTTCCGTGAATCAATAATAATAGATAAAGACACCATGCTCAAGGTAAAATCCTTCTTCGAAAACAAGGGTATTAAAACTTCTGGTGGAATGGCTACTTACTTGGGTGAGAACCATCGTTTCAAGTCTTGGTGTTACACGCGTTCTGAAACAAGAGAAACAATTAAAAGGGTTGTCAGAGACTTGGCTGAAATCTTCAACGAGTTCATAATAGACGACCTCTTCTTTGAAAACTGTAAATGCGAGGAATGCATTAAAGCTAAAGGAAGTAAAAGTTGGAAGGAATACCGTCTAGAGCTTATGGAGGACATTTCGAGAAATGTGATAATAAAGACAGCAAGAGAAGTAAATCCAAATATCAAGATTATACTAAAATATCCAAATTTCTACGAGCACTTTCAATTCGTAGGCTATAATCTTGAAGTACAACCAAAGCTTTTCGACATGATATACACTGGAACAGAGACGAGGGATCCCGATTATACTATGCAACACTTGCAAGAATACCAGAGTTACTTAATAATGCGTCTCCTCGAAAATACTAAGCCTGGGGGAAACGGAGGTGGGTGGGTTGACCCCCTCGGTAGGAGGACGTTAGATCGCTATGCCGAGCAGATAAGGCTAACGCTTTTCGCAAAGCCAAAGGAGATAACGTTGTTTTCATATGGTGCCCTTTTAGAATTCATAAGACAATCCGACGGGTCTTACAAGCCAGTCAGCACTATTGCTGCTGTTGCTGGAAGAGTATTAGACGAAACAGACTTGTTTTTAGATAAACTTGGAAAACCATATGGTATTCCAAGCTATAAACCGTTCAATTCCTCTGGAGAGGATTTCCTCCATAATTACATAGGTATGATTGGGATCCCATTGGAAATAACACCTGTATTTCCAAGCGAGGCTGATACTGTTCTACTTACCGAATGCGCCAAATTCGATCCGAATATAGTTGAGAAGATAAAGAATTTCCTGATTAAGGGTGGTACTGTGATAATGACTTCAGGTTTATTGAGTGCTCTAAAAGAAGAAGTATTAAGGGAACTCGTAGCCGTAGAGTATACTGATAAGAAAGCCCTTGTCAAAGAGTTTACTATTTTTGAGAGTTGGCTCATCCCTTCTACGCATGTTTACTATTCTGATACGCCAATATTAATTCCGCAATTAAAGTATGCTACAAACGATGCTTGGGAGTTTATCACGGCATTAGATAAAGGAGGCGGTTATCCGATTCTCCTACAGACTAAATATGCCAATGGCACCCTATATATTCTTACCGTACCAGACAATTTCAATGATCTCTATCGCTTATCCGAGGAAATATTGTCGTATTTAAGAAGGCTTTTCATGAGCAATATGAAGGTATACATGGAAGGTCCAAGTAGGATATGCATGTTCCTCTACGATAACGATTCCTTCATATTACATTCGTTCTTACCTAATCCCGCATCCTGTAACATAGTTGTCAAAGGAGGAGGTAAGCTCAGGGAATTAAGATTCAACTTCGAACCAAAGGGATTCGACAGAGATGGTGAAAAAGTCTTCAATTTAAAGATGTGGCCATATTCCTACATGGTTTTCAAAATAGAGCAGTAAAAATTCCTTTTATTAGACTTCTTTAGACCTTTTAGAATAATAAGCCAACATGGTTGAAGTTTGAAATTTTTTCTAAATCTACTGCTTAAGGGGTGTTAAATGGGATTCCAACAAGCTTAAGTCTTTTAAAAAAACATACGGACTGAAATGGATGTCTTTAAACAAAACGAGCGGATTGGTAGGGGTGTGAACATACTCGGTTACGACCCGATTTGGAAATCAAGGTCCATTGCTAGAATGAGAAGCGAGCATTTCAAACTATTGAAGAATGTAGGGTTCAATAGTGTTAGGATAGCTCTCCACCCCATAAGAGACGGTGCGATGGATGCTGAAAAAAGGCTTTCAGAAAATTGGCTTGAAACGCTTAATTGGGCTATTGAACAGGCTTTAAAAAATGGTCTAATACCGATAGTTGATTTCCATGAGTACATTATAATGGGGAAGGATCCTCTGGGAAATAAAGAGAAGCTTATCAGCTTCTGGGAGCAAATCGGGGATCGTTATAGTAACTACCCTGATGAAGTGATATTTGAGCTCCTTAATGAGCCCAATGGGGAGCTTACTCCAGAACTATGGAATAGCTTATTCCCAGAAGTTTTAAGAATAGTGCGTAAGAAAAACCCAGATAGAACCGTCATAATAGGCCCTGCATGCTGGAATAGTATAAACTGTCTGGACAAGCTGGTGCTTCCGGAAGATGATGAAAATATCATCGTTACCGTGCATTACTACGAGCCTATGGATTTTACGCATCAGGGTGCTAAATGGGCTGGCCGCGAGGATAAACTGGGAGTGAAATGGCTTGGTTCTTCACATGAAAAGGAGGCGATAATGATCGACTTCGAGAAAGCCAGAGCATGGTCTGAGAAGCATAATAGGCCTATTTTTCTAGGAGAATTCGGTGTTTATGATAAGGCGGATATGGATTCGCGCGTCAGATACTTGAGTTTCGTGGCTAGGTTAGCTGAGGAAATGTGTTGGAGCTGGGCCTACTGGCAGTTCGACCACGACTTCATACTTTATGATATACCCAATAACAGGTGGGTTGAACCCGTTTTAAGAGCTCTCATACCCTACGATTAGCGAAATAGTTGATTATCCGAAGTTGCCGCTTTTTCTTTCCTTAGCTGCTTTAGCTAAGGCCTCACCCAGTTCTTTTAACTTTGAAAGGTCTTTTTCAAGAGGTGACCCTTGGTCTCTAAGTCCCCATGCTATTCCTTCAACAACCTTTTCAATTCTAAAGGCTGGGAAGATTCTCTCTATGCTAAGAAGAGCTGCGTTACTCGAGCTACCGCCACATGTGAAGGCTGCTGCTGGCTTGCCGAAAACCTTTTCTCGTATGCTCCAGGCCCTATCGAAGAAGTCTTTCATCAACCCTGCCATGTAGTTGAAGTAATTGGGTGAACCAAATGCTATAGCATCGCAGGAAATGAGGTCCTCAAGAGTAGCATGTTCTACACGCTTCAACTCCGCTTTAGCATCTTCAACTCTCTTAACACCTTCTGCAACAGCCTTTGCCATTGCCTCTACGTTTCCACTCCTTGAATAGTATAATATCAAGACTCTAATCATCTTCCAAATTCCTATCCAATAGGAACTGATAAAGTTTAAAATCTGATCGTGACTTTCTCTAAATAAATGAAGGACTTCGAATTCCACTGTCCTACTAAAATAATATTCGGAAGAGGTGTTGAGAAAAAAGTTGGAGAAGAGGTTGCAAAATACAGTAAAAAAATTCTTTTCCACTACGGCAGTGGAAGTATCAAGAGGATAGGGCTATACGACAAAGTGGTTCAGTCATTAAGAGAAGCTGGTATCGAGTTCATAGAGCTCTCTGGGGTCAAGCCTAATCCTCGTCTCAGCCTTGTTAAGAAGGGTATACAGATATGCAGGGATGAGAAGATAGATTTCATACTTGCCGTTGGAGGAGGTAGTGTAATAGACTCTGCTAAAGCAATAGCTGTTGGCGTGCCCCATGGTGGCGACGTGTGGGATTTTTACACACGTAAGGCTGAGCCGAAAGAGGCTTTGCCAATTGGAGTAGTATTAACCATCCCAGGTGCTGGGAGCGAAGTTAGCCCGAGCTCTGTGATTACTAACGAGGAGGATTTGAGTAAGCTTTCACTCACCACAGAATTGTTACGGCCTCGTTTCGCAATTATGAACCCTGAGGTGACGTTTACTGTACCGCCTTATCAGAGTTCCTGCGGCATAGCAGACATAATGGCTCATGTAATGGAGAGGTATTTTACGAACGTGCGTAATACAGATTTGACAGATGGATTATGTGAAGCAACTTTAAAAGCGGTAATAAAGAATGCTCCAATAGTACTGAGAGAACCTGATAATTACGATGCGAGGGCTGAAATAATGTGGGCAAGTAGTATAGCGCACAACGATCTCTTAGAGACTGGCAGGATTGCTGATTGGGCTTCTCACATTATTGAACATGAGATTAGCGGACTCTACGATGTGCCTCATGGAGCCGGGTTAGCAGTAATCTTCCCAAGCTGGATGAAATACGTCTATAGGAATCGCCTAGAGAAATTTGTGCAATTCGCAGTAAAAGTGTGGAACGTAGATCTGGATTTTGAAAACCCGGAGAAGACTGTGCTAGAGGGTATAGAAAGGCTTAGAAGCTTCTTTAAGCAAATAGGGTTACCAACGACTTTAAGAGAATTGGGGATACCAATGGATAAGCTTGAATACATGGCTTTAAGATGTACTAAACAAGGCCATTCAACAATAGGAAATCTAGTTAAGCTTGGTAAAGACGATGTTTTAACCATACTTATTAATGCACTGAGTTGAACCTTCAACCAAAAAGTTAATATTTCCAAGGTAATGCTCCAAACCCACAGACACGTGGTGGGCAAAAGATGAGCATGGTAAAAGTTAAGAACCCTGATTCCATGGGTAAAGCCTACGAAGATTTTATCAGGGGTATTGAAATAAGTAAGAACATTAAACCCGGAGGGGTGCTTGTAACGTTTCCAGATAAGGATAGGAATATCTGCGAGCTTTCTGCAACATATATTGTAAAGCCTGGGCGCTTCGCAAAGGAGCAGAGGGTCGTCGTAGTTATGATGTTTCATAAAGATGAGAATGGGGATTACATTGCTAATGTCGAAGAGTCAATTTTCCACATTGTTCAGAATGACAATGGTGATCTCAGGGAGACTTGGAAGGGAAAACTAAAAGACGCGGAATCCGTAGATAAGCTCAAAGAAATCATTAGGGTTCACGTGGACGCTGCGTTAAACCTACCTACTAAAGCTTAGAAAAATAGTCTACTCCAGGTTTTTCTGCTCCGAGAGAAGTAAAAACATTTTTCATAGAATTCCACTTCGTCTTTGCAACTTGCAGCAATTCTTTCTAATGGGCATGTTTTAATTCTACTACTATCTAATATTTCTGGTACGAGCATTCCGTACTGGGTAATTATTCCGCTCTCTAATAGTTTCTCTAGAGCTTTGATACTCATTACTCCACCGTATACCTTCTTAATCTTAGAGTATTTACATAACATTGCTACGGCCACGCCAACAACCCTGTCTGCTACTGTTGATCCTGCTAGTTCATCACCATGCTTCTCAATCGCATCCAAAAAACTTTTCACACCGTGATTATTAGCCGTGTAGATAGCTTTGCCTGATTTAACGATAGCTAAACTAAAACCTTCCTCACTTAGCAGTCTCTTCGCGATTTCTAAATCATCCATTAAATACTATCTCTGTTAAACGTTGCCTTGCTTTTTAAGTATTGCACATCCTAATTGGGATACATATGGGATTTTCAAATTAAACCTTATATCCGTTTTTCAATCCGCAGGTAGAGATGAAGTTCAGGAAATTCGGAAAATTAGACTGGTATGCTTCAGCATTGGGCTTTGGAGCAATGAGGCTTCCAACGATCGGCGGAGACCATTCTAAAGTCAACGAGCCTGAGGCAATAAGGATGATAAGATACGCGATAGACCATGGTGTTAACTATATTGATACAGCTTATCCTTATCATGGTGGTAACGGTGAGCTCGTCGTCGGCAAAGCCCTAACAGAGGGTTACAGGGAGAAAGTCAAGTTGGCGACTAAAATGCCAACATGGCTCGTCAATTCAAAAGAAGACATGGATAGGATTTTAAACGAACAGCTGAAGAAGCTTCAAACAGACCATGTGGACTTCTATCTACTTCATTCTTTAGATAGAAACAGATGGGAGAAAATGAAGAGCCTAAACGTTTTCGACTGGGCGGAAAGGGTTATTTCTGAAGATAGGATAAAATACTTAGGGTTTAGTTTTCACGATGATTTTGAAGCTTTTAAGGATATTATAGATGGTTATGATAAGTGGACTCTCTGCCAGATACAGTATAATTACGAGAATGAGAATGTTCAAGCCGGTACTCGCGGGCTTAAGTATGCTGCTGGTAAAGGGCTTGCTGTCGTAATCATGGAGCCTCTCTTAGGAGGTGCCTTGGCAAATCCGCCACCTCCCGTAAAGAAAATCTGGGATGAGGCCGGCAAGAACCCTGTTGAAATGGCTCTACTATGGCTTTGGAACAAGCCTGAAGTCTCAGTTGTTCTAAGCGGAATGAGCACAATGGAGCAGGTTAAGCAGAACATAGAGTTTGCTTCAAGGTCTGGTATTGGAATACTTACTGAAGAAGACTTTGAACTCATAGCTAGGGTACATGCGAAATATAGAGAGCTCCGACCTATTCCGTGTACAAGATGCGGCTACTGTATGCCCTGTCCAAACGGTGTAGACATACCTAGAAACATTGAGATTTACAATAATAGCGTTGCTTACAACGATATTAGGGCAAGCAGAATACATTACAATTTCCTCCCGCCGGGGAATCGTGCAAGTGCTTGCATAGGATGTAGGACATGCGAGGAAAAATGTCCACAGAAGATTAAGATTAGCGAATGGATGCGCCGTATCCATGCCGAGTTAAAGAGCTAATTCGCAGCCTTATGTATTTTTTTAAAAATATGGGGTTTATAAACGTCATTCTTTTAAAGTAATAACAAGAATCTGATTTATATACCTGTTTTTGTATCTACTATCAATATGTCTAAGAACTTGACAGCTGTTTTAAGCAAAGAGGATTCATTAAGAATGAGTGAATTTCTTAAACATGTAGTACCTGATTTTGCTGATAATGCTCAGGCTTTTATTGAAGCTGATTACGGAGATAGATTCGTCCTTCAAGTAAATTTTACCAAGAAGAATAGGGTAGTTAGAATACTCAGAATTATTGCAGTTAGAGACGTCGGTGAAAACATAATAAAAACCATGCCTGCTGAAGAGACCAAATCCAGAGATGATTACTCAAAGGATTCTCAAAGGATTTCATCGTTAACTACTATACAAGACCGTCTAAGAATATTAAACTGGCACTACCATAATTCTCCATCAACCGTGGCTAAAAGGCTCATAGGCCTAGAAGCTTTTTCGATGATTCCGCTACACGGTGTTCTTAATGCTAACAGGGTCTTCAACCATATTTTCTACGAGACCCCTCTAACCGTCTTCCCCTACGGGTATTTTGACAGTAAAACCGGAGAATACGTAATAACCCGTCCAGATACCCCCACACCATGGATAAACTACATAGGTCAGGGAGGATACGGTGGAATAGTTTCAAACACCGGTGGGGGATATTCTTTCGACCGCGACCCTAGGAATCGCCGTGTCACCAGGTATCGTTACAATTCCATTCCTGAAGATCAACCCGGACACTACTTGTACTTGAGAGATGATGATACGGGGGAATTCTGGAGTCCTACTTGGCAGCCTGTTAAGAAGGATCTTGAATGGTACGAGTGTCGGCATGGACCAGGATATACTAGGATAAGCAGTAGGTATCGGGGCATCAGGGCATCAGTATTATACTTCGTACCTCCAAACCCTCCATACAAAGAATGCCCCTTAGAACTGCATGTGCTACGCGTAAGAAACGAGAGCAAGGATATTAAGAGGCTTAGGATATGGACGTATGAGGAGCTTACTTACTGGGATGCCCCAATGGACCTGACAAATATGGACTGGGGGCAGCAGACAGTCTCAAGCTCTTATAGAAATGGGATCATCATAACCGGAGTCAAGTTCCGTCCTACTAAGACTTTTTTCGCAAGCAGTATTCCTCCAGATGGATACGATACCAGTAGAGAGGTTTTTATAGGTGCCTATAATGATCTTTCAAAGCCTGAGGCGGTTGTAAAGGGTATCTCTGGATACAGTAGGGCTTCGCGTGGAAACAATATTGCATCCCTAAGCCACCTCTTGGAGTTGAAGCCCAGCGAGGAGAAGGTAATAGTCTACATGCTGGGTATAACAGATAACCCGGGTCTAATCCCCAAGACGGTGGAATATTATAGTAATATCGAAAACGTTAAGAAGGCTTTTGAGGAATTATGCAGAAATTGGAATGAGTATCTTAGTAAGCTTACCGTTGAAACACCGGATGAAGATATGAATGCCATGATAAACTTTTGGAACCCTATACAGTGCCGGGCAAATCTCTACTGGTCAAGGTTCGTTTCCCTGTATGATACTGGTTTAAGCAGAGGTATGGGAACTCGCGATTCCGCTCAAGACACATTGGGGACTGTACACAATGATCCTCAACATGTTCAAAGAGTTTTGAAAATGCTCTGGAGGCTGCAGTTTAAAGATGGGCATACCTGGCACCAGGTTTTCCCCCTAACAGGTGAAGGCGGCCCTGGACTTGCTGCAGAGGCTCCTGAGAAACCGCAGTGGTTTAGCGATGACCATCTATGGCTCGTAATGGCTACGTGTAATTACATCCGTGAGACAGGCGACTTCAAGTTTTTAGACGAGAAACTTCCATATCAGGACGATAAGAAGGAGGAGACTGTTTGGGAACATATGGTGAGAGCCGTAGAGTTTACACTTAGGAAACGTGGTGACCATGGGCTGCCCTTAATAGGGTTTGCAGACTGGGATGATACAATGAACATTGACCATGGTTCGGAGAAAGCTGAAAGTGTTTGGACCGGGATGCTTTTCTGCAGGGTTATGTTGGACTTGACTGACCTTTGCAGAGCACGTGGCGATTCTAAGAAGGCGAAGGAATTCGAGAAGCTTCATCATGAAATGGCTGAAACAATAAACAAGGTCGCATGGAATGGAGAATGGTATGCCAGGGCCTATGATGATGAGGGTAAACCAGTAGGTGTAAAGGGTGAGAAATACCACTGGATAAGCCTAATACCGCAAGCCTGGGCTGCTATAGCGGAACTAGGAGACCATGAAAAGGCTTTGAAAGCGTTTGAAAGCGCAATAAGAATGCTTAATACTCCTCTTGGAATGAGGCTGATGAGGGATCCTTTTAACAGTAAGAAGACGGATGAAGATTATGTTGACTTAGAGAATTTAAGAAGATTCGGTGGGACGGTAACTTATCCTCCGGGGTTAAAAGAGAACGGTGGTATATTTAACCATGCAAATACTTGGGCAATAATGGCTGCTGCCAAATTCGGATTGGGTGACCTCGCTTATATGCTTTACCGTGAGATACTTCCCTTAGCAAGGAGAGACATGGATACTTTGAAGACGGAACCATATGTCTATTCTCAGAACCTGGCTGCACCAGAGCATTCCGAATATGGACGTGCGAGAAACTCTTGGCTTACTGGAACTGCTTCATGGGCTTATGTTGCAGCAACGCAATGGATTCTCGGAATACGTCCAACTTTCGAAGGTTTGAAAATAGCTCCTTGCATACCTGAGTCATGGAGTGGCTTTAAAGCTAAGAGGGTTTTCCGCGGCGTAACCTATAATATTGTCGTTAAACGCGTCGGTAAGGGAAACAAGGTTTCACTTAAAGTTGATGGTAAAACTATCTCTGGAGACACGGTGGCGCTTCCACCAAGTGAAACAACAAGTGTAAATATTGAAGCCTACATCGGCGAGTAGTAAAACTTAAATTGAAAACAGAATTATTAAAAACGATGAGAGAGTTTCTAAAAATCCCCACAGAACCTATCAGAGTTGAGCCAGATAAGAAGATTAGTCGACTGACTGACGAGATGCTTCTCACGGGCTTCCAAGGTAAGAAGGTCGGTGAGGTTGTTCAAATATGGTCTAGAATGCTCAGGAAGAAGAATATTGTGATATGGCTTGGGCTTGCTGGCGCAATGGTTCCAGCAGGTATGAGGAGAATTATATCATATCTTATTCAAAGAAGAATGGTGGATGTAATAGTCTCAACGGGTGCAAACCTTTACCATGATCTTTTCGAGGCATTGGGCGGCAAACATTATATTGGAACTCATGTGGTAGATGATGTGAAGCTTAGAAGGGAAAAAATCGATAGGATTTATGATGTTTTTGCAAACGAGAGAAGGTTCTACGAAACCGATTTGTGGATAGAGAAGTTTTTTGCCCGTACACTTAAAGACGATTATCCTTATTCCTCTCGGGAAATCCTATATTTACTTGGTGAGTTTTTAAGCAAACAGGCTAAAGACAAGGACTCTATTTTAATAAGTGCATATAAGAGTGGCGTTCCGATTTTTTGTCCAGCATTCGGAGATAGTTCTCTAGGTTTTTCCATAATGTTTTCAAACAGAAGGGAGCGCGTTGTAAGTACTGATAGCAAGAAGACAGTGCTTAAGAGAAAAAGGATTATCGTAGATTATCTGAAGGATGTTGATGAAAGCTCCAGAATAACTGAAAAAGCGAGACAAACCGGGGTAATCTATATAGGCGGTGGAGTGCCGAAGAACTTCATCCAACAGACCGCTGTAATAGCGAGCTACCAGACAAGGCATGATAAGAGCCATAGTTACGCAATACAAATATCTACAGATCTGCCTCAATGGGGAGGCTTATCCGGCTGCACTTTCGAAGAGGGTCAGAGCTGGGGTAAAATCGGTTTCAGAGCTCAAAAAGCACAATGCTATGCTGACGCAACCATAGTGCTCCCAATCGTAGTACATTCTTTAAGCGAGAAGTTTAAGAAACTGCGTAGAAACGTTCCCATCTTTCAATGGAAGAGTAATGGCTTGAAAATAAAATATTCACATATGAGGCTCTAAGCAAGAGCTTCCCCTCTTTCCGTTAAAGAGTAATACTCTCTTCTCCTGCCCATAATTGTCTTAGACTCTCCTTTTCTAACATACCCTTTCTCAACAAGCTCGTTTAAATGCTGGTATACAGTCGGTATCTTCACATGGATACCATACTTCTCCCTCAACCCCTTCCAAATCTGGTAGCCATACATCTCTCTTTCAGAGAGTAGTCTGAGTATAGCTGTCTTAGTCGGGCTGAGTCTAAATCCTCCACTCAACTCCTCTATTAACACGCCGAGGCTAGACTTTCTATGGGCTATTTCCTTCATCACCTTAGGGTCCTTAAGTCCGCTTCCAGTAACTATGCATACAAAAGTAGAACTCTTATCAATAACTCCTTCTCTAACAAGCTTTATTAATCCTGCTATAGAAAGGCTTCCAGCGGGCTCTGCGAATATACCCTCTTTCTCAGCTAAAAGACTTATGGCTTCAAATATCTCCCTATCGCTAACTGACACAGCTATACCTCCTGTTTCCCTTATTGCCCTCAGAGCAGCTATTCCAAATTTTGGATTTGGCACGCTTACATCGAATATTCTGCCCTTGGATTCCAAATTGGGCTCAATGAAATCCAGGCTTTTTTCAAAAGCATTTACTATTGGCTTACAGCCTTCAGACTGGACGCCAATAATCCTTGTCCTATTTACTTTAGGGTTTAGCCTCCATATTTCTTTCAACATGTTATAAGTTGCATATACTAACCCGCCCTCACCCATCGGGAGAATAACATAGTCCGGCAGCCTCTTGTTTAACTGTAGGAATATTTCAAGCATAATGGTCTTCTTAGCCTCGTTTATCAGTGGGTCGTACTCTACAGCAATTGCAGTGTTTTTAACTCCCCTTCTCTCTCTAAAGGCCTCAACAACCTTGACTTCAGCACCATATATTATCATCTGGTAGAGCTTACCTAGGTCTATCGTGGGCTTTACCTGAACATGGGTTTTAATTCCTGCTCGAGAGGAATAGGCTGAAATCGATGCTCCCAAATTCCCAGTCGAATAGGTGAGTATTTTCTCATAACCCATGTTGAGGATGGTTGATACAAATAAGGCCGAACATCTATCTAGGTAAGAACCCGTTGGTTCCATAGTTTCATCCTTAATCCAGAGTTCTCTCACATCCACTTCTTCTCTTATCCTTAAGCTCTTTTGTAACGGGCTTTCCCCCTCGCCCAATGAAATTCTGAACTCTCTTTTTACATTAGGCAGTATTCCTCCGTACTTCCATATGCCCTGTTCTTCGTCACATTTATCTAAGGATGTTGTTTTCACTTCTAACCATAAGCCTTGTCCACACTTATTACATAGTTTTCTCTCGATGCTGAAAGCATAAGTCGAGTTACATTTAGAACACTTGAGGAAATAATCCGACATTATGGTTAACCTATATATAGGGTAATACTTATACATTTCTCTCCTCCTAAACATCGAAGAAAAATGATTTCAACGATCCCTATGAGAAAAGGGAAGGGTGAAATAATCGAAAATTTCCATAATACTAGAATCGAAAAAGGGAGTGTTTTAGTAAAATGTGGCTTCGCCCACATGCTTAAGCACGGCGTGATAATGGATGTTACGAGCGTCGAACAAGCTCAGATAGCCGAAGACGCTGGTGCAGTTGCAGTAATGGTTTTAGATAAGCTTCCTTACGATGTTAGAAAAGCCGGTGGTGTTGCTAGAACAGCCAGTTTAAAAGCAATAGAGGAAATAATGGATAACGTCACAATCCCTGTGATGGCTAAATGCAGAATAGGGCATATCGAGGAGGCGAGAGTTCTTGAGGCAATTGGTGTCGACATGATAGATGAATCTGAGGTTTTAACCCCTGCAGATGAAGAAAGACACATATGGAAGTGGGATTTCACAACACCGTTCGTAAACGGTGCAAGAGACCTTGGTGAAGCTCTAAGGAGGATAGAAGAGGGTGCAGCAATGATAAGGACTAAGGGCGAAGCTGGGACGGGAAACGTTTCTGAAGCAATTAAGCACTTTAGGCTTCTTAAGAACCAGATTAGAAGCCTTACAGCCTTACTGGACGATGAGCAAGAGTTAATGAGAGAGACTAGGGTTTTCAGAGTTTCCTACGAACTGGTTCTTGAAGTTGCGAAACTCGGCCGATTGCCTGTTGTAAACTTCGCTGCCGGGGGAATCGCTACTCCCGCTGATGCTGCGCTTATGGTGAGACTTGGTTGCGACGGGGTTTTTGTAGGATCAGGGATTTTTAAGTCTACGGATCCTCGGGAAAGAGCCGAAGCCATAGTCTTAGCGGTGACACATTTCGATGACCCTAAGACCGTTGCTGAGGCACAGGCTATGATAGACGAGCGTAAATCAATGCTTGGCCTAGACGTTAAAACATTAGAGGTCAGAATGCAGGAAAGAGGTGCTGATGCTTGATGATAAAGATCGGTATAATCGGTTTACAGGGCGATATAGAAGAACATGAAAAATCCGTGATGCAAGCATGTAGCAAAATGGATGTAGGCTGTAGTATTATTCGCGTCAAAAAGGGTGAATCGTTAAAGAACATCGACTGCATTATAATTCCAGGGGGAGAAAGCACAGTAATAGGCAGTCTCCTATTTAGAAGCGGTATATTCCCAGAGTTAAAAAGGAGAATAGGCGACGGCTTACCTGTGTTTGGAACTTGTGCTGGACTAGTTCTTCTTGCTAAAAGGGTTAGGGATAGAGTACTTGGAGACACTGGTCAACAGACTCTAGGAGTATTGGATGCAGAAGTGGAGAGGAATCACTTCGGCAGGCAGAGAGAGTCCTTTGAAACCCTTCTTAATATCCCCTGTATTGAAGGAGGCCCCTTTAAAGCAGTCTTCATTAGAGCTCCCGTAGTCACATCTATCTGGAATAATACTGAAATCCTCGCAACCTTTGAAAATAAAATAGTTTTCATAAGAGAAAACAACATCTTTACAACATCATTCCATCCTGAACTTACTGAAGATACAAGACTACATGAGTATTTCATAAGAGAAGTCATTAAAACGATTAATCAATAAGCTTGTAAATGTTTGTGTTTAAGTTTAAATTTATAAAATATAAAATCTGTCGAATCGCGACTTTAAGCCTTTCAGTATTTAAACATTACTTTTTAAAATTGTTTCTGAAACATTTTAAAGAATCGTTCTAGAATACTGGAACGCAATATATATCACAAAAGCATACAGGTGGGTGGTGGGGAGAGATGGGAGAAAAGCATACTCTAATATCTGCTTCCAATTTCTTCAAGAAGGCTTTAACTAGTATGGGTTTTCTCCTCCTGGGCCTATTGCTCCTCAGCTCGATGCTCAACCTGATTACTTACGCTGCTTCTTCTTCTGAGATTAAGAATATCCAATACCTGGATTCGACAATATCGGTAATAGACCATTATGGCGCACCCGTTGGAAACGCTTACGTAGTAGTATTCGAGCTCGCAGAAAACGGTCCAATAAAGCTCTCAGAAGGCTTCACAGACTTCACAGGCAATTATAAAGCCAGCTTCAAAATACCCAGGAAAACAATATACATACCAACGTGGAAATTAGGTGAAGCCGGAAACCTATACATCGACCCTCATTCTCAAGCAATAGAAACGTATGCTCCAGTAAACCTCTGGATAATCGCCCACAAGACAAGCGAGGAATCTGGAAAACAAACCTTGGAAATCGGAACACTAACATTCTCAATAGACCCCTCGGAAATGAAACACCCAGTAGACAAGCTGGAGAAAAAAATCATACTTTCAAAAATAGAACCGCAAAAACAGAAAACAGAAGAATCAAAAGACATAGTAGATGTGTCTAAAACAACCACAACAAAATCATGCCAAATACCAACATACCCATACCAAGAAGAGAAGTGGGAATATACGTCGGTACTAAAATTTGCTACTTGGGATAACATAAGTGCGATATTCACATTTTTACCAGGCTCTAATATTTTTGTTGAAAGTAAGGAGAGGTATTTCCTAATCGACAGCTGTAGTTATACGCCTTGGAATAGTGGTTACACTACGATCAAGTTAGACTATGGTTTTGGCATAAGCGAGCCAGTAACTGGCAGATATGTATATGATCAAAGGGTTAAGGTAAAGTACTACTTTATTAGATTCTGGCCTCCATATCAAAGCTCGGTGCTGGTAGAGAAGGTCTATGCTGTGGACACTAACGCGGATGGTGCAGAAATCAGTGACATAAAAAATGATTACAAAACCAGCTGGAGCGGCTCACTCCCAAGTTGGAGTTACTTTATAACATTGCCTCAGAAATACAATAGGATAATAGAAATAACTGGCAAATCCGCTAGCTTTACAATATCGACTGGCGTAAGTCTCAGCTTCTACATAGGAGTCAGCGTTTCCCTTGGTGTGGGAAAAGCACCTAGCCCAGCTTCATACCTCATTATTACAGCTGATAAATGGATAGACAATTACAAGGTTAAGACAGTTTCGAATGACGGTACCTTCTTGCAGACTTATAGTAACTGGGTTCCACCATAGAGCGAGACTTTTAAATCTGTTCTATATGGAAAAAGATATTAACGTCTCAGTATGTTCTACATGTTCAAGTTTCTCTAAGACTTCATAGATGGTTTTCTTAAGCTCTTCAAGGTTTTTGACTTCAATTACAAGTACAGCATCGAATCTACCAAAAACAGAGTTAGCTAGTTTGACGCCTTTCACTCTCCTTGCCTTCACTACTTCTTCAGATGTTCCTGGTCTCGTCTTAACTAATACGAATGCTCTAATCATTTCCTGTTCACTATAGTACGATCGAGGTTTCTGTCCTAAGTATATTCGGAACCTTTTCAATTACTTCGTAGACCAATTTGCTTAATGCCTCGGGACTTTCTGCTTCGACTGTCGCTATGACGTCAAACCTCCCGTAGATCGGATCTGCAGAATGCACGCCCTTAATCTTACTTACCTCCTTAGCTACTTCGATTGAAGTCCCGGGTTTCGTAACTATGAATATGTATGCTTTAACAGCCATGGTTTAAAAATACTTGAGGATGTATTTAATCATTTCTAAATCGAAACAATAATTATAGTTGATTAGCTACTCAACCAATACTGCTGTTCCGACAGCAGTTATCACTATAAATCCTTCCAAGATTTCCGATGTCTCGAAATCTATTCCCACAACCCCGTTAGCACCCACGGATGCAGCTTTCCTCACGAGGTCTCCGAGGGCTTCATTCCTTGCCTTCTCTATTTCGGATAGGTATGCTTCAGACTTTCCGCCTACTAGAGCCTCTATGCCCGCTGCAAACCTTCCTAGGAAGCCTCTTGTCCTAACAGTCTGGCCGAAAACAATGCCTAAGCTCTTGACTATTCTCTTACCTGGAATTTCTGGTGTTGTGGAAAGATAGATTGGAGCGGGCGGTGGCGGAGGATAGCCCATGATGCTGTATTCTTACTAACTACATAATAAGCTTTTTCTTAATTTTTGAAAAGTTTTTAAATCATTTTTATAAACGAGGATTTTTGATGGAGTTCGCAGACGATCCTTTAACCGGTGAGAAAGTGAAGCTTATAGGATATTCCAATCTGGGTATTGGAAAGCTGAGGAGGGGTAAAGTCAGAGACATATACGACTTGGACAGTGAGCTCCTGATATACCATACTGATAGGGTCTCTGCGTTCGACATTGTCCTCCCGACTTTAATTCCCCGCAAGGGGGAGTATCTGCAAAAGCTGACGGTGTTCTGGATGAGGAAGAGCAGGAGGGTTTTTCCAAACCACTTGATAGATGTTGTTGATGAGAGAAGCATATTAGTTAGGAAGGCTAGGAGGATCAACATCGAATGGGTGGTCAGGAAATACCTCTATGGATCATTATGGAGGGAGTATAAGAATGGTAAGAGGGAGATGTACGGCATAAGGTTTCCAGACGGTCTTAAAATGGCTGAGGAACTTCCAGAACCAGTTTTAACACCCACTACCAAGTCGGATGTGGGGCATGACAGAGAGATCAGTAAGGCTGAAGCCATAGAACTAGGGCTTATCGATAAAGACACGTGGTCTACGCTCGAGGAAGCGTCGTTCAGATTATTTGAATTCTATGAGTCTGAAGCCAAGAAAGCCGGTATAATAATACCTGATTTCAAATTGGAGTTTGGATTCTATATGGATGAGCTTATTCAGATAGATGAGCCTCCTACGCACGATTCTGCAAGAATGTGGGCGGTGAAATATTACAGTGTTGGAATGCCTCAGGAATCGCATTGTCTTGATAAGGAGTTTCTCAGAGAATTCTTAAGGAGAATTGGTTTCACCGGAGAGGGGGAGCCGCCGGAGCTGCCTAAACCAGTTGTTAAGGAGGTTGCTAAAAGGTGTGTCGGAGCATACAGGGTGCTTGCTGAAGGGGTTAACATCGACGACCTAGGCTTGCTCAGTGTTGACGATGTTTTAACCTAATACTCCGTAAAAATTGAAGGGTTTTCAGCGTCCGAATAGGAGTTATACACAGTTTTCCAGCACACTTTAAAAACCTGGCTTTTGACAAGAAATAAGCTGGTTAGTAAGCCAGCTTAAAGACTATGGCTTAAACCAGCTAGTAGACTTGATATGGCCAATGTTAAGATATCGTTTCATATTCTGAAGACAAATGGTCTTTGTAGGCTCTTAAAATGCTTGCCGAAGGAGTGGAGTTTTTACAAAGAGTTGTTAATTTAACACGGCCATGTAATTTAAATTTAAAAGTATTCGATAAAATTTAACGCTTGTTAAATGCCAGGGGAGAAGTGCGGACTATTCGGGGCAAAGTGTTTCAACAATGGGTGTGTTTTTGACCTTCTTTACTGGGGGATCATAGCCCAAAACCATAGGGGGCATGAGTCATACGGGTTCTTAACATATAATAAAAATTTCAGGAGACATGTAAACATAGGTCTCGTTCCCCAAATATCAGGAAGGAGATATTCAAGGTGGCGTAATTTTCTTCAAGGAGCTGTTGGAATTGCCCACGTGAGGTACGGTACTTCTGGTGAAAGAGGTTTATCCAAACTGGATTTCGCTCAGCCTTTAATAGCTTCACATGACGGTGAAAAGATAGGTTTTGCATTCAACGGCAATATAGTTAACACCTATGAGCTTCTAAATCGTCTAACAGGCCAGTTCAGAAAGGATGAGGCTTTTTGCGACGCAATTGTTTTCTCAAAATACTTAGTTAAAAATATTAACAGTAATGGAATAATGGATGCAATAGAAGATTGCATGAGGAACGTAGAGGGTGC
>JAVZMD010000006.1:0-30820 GCA_038883435.1 Thermoproteota archaeon | reverse complement strand
ATAGTTAGGCACATCGTTAAAACAGGGAAATACAGGGTTGTTGCGACAGATGTTGACCCTGGGAAGCGGCTGCTAGCCAAGTCATATGGGGCGGAGGTTTTCGAAAACAACAGGGATGCTGCTAAGAGCTCTGACGTGATCATTCTGGCGGTTAAGCCTAAGGAAGTACAGGCGGTGTTGAACGATGTTAAAGACCTGGTTGGTGGAAAACTCGTAATATCAATCGCTGCAGCAGTATCTTTAAAGCATATGGAGAAGATTGCCCCAGACGCCAGGTTCATCAGAGTAATGCCGAATATCCTTATCGATGTTGGCGAGGCGTTCATCGCAATAAGTCCAGGCTCCAGGGCAACGGAGGAGGATGTTGAACTGGCTTCAAGAGTCTTCAGCAGGATGGGCGAGGTAGCTATGGTTGAGGAGAATCTGATGGATGCGGTAACAGGGTTCTCAGGAAGTGGGCCGGCTTACGTCTTCACCATTATGGATGCTTTTGCCGACGCCGGTGTGAAAATCGGCCTGCCGAAGGAGCTTGCGCTCAGGATGGCTGCGAGGATGATGCTTGGCTCCGCTAAAATAGTGTTGGAGGGAAAGGGGAAGCCGATGGAGCTTAGAGACATGGTTACCACACCCGGAGGCACAACTATAATGGGTCTTTATGAGCTTGAGAAAGGAGGAGTCAGGGCATCCATAATGAATGCTGTGGAGGCTGCTGCTAAGAGAGCCAAGGAATTGTCCGTAGCATTCTCGTGATTCTGAAAAAAGCGATGGGAAAAAACTGGTCAATAAACATTTTTCCTAATCAACCCTTATATCGAGCTTTTTCACCTGCCGGTATTCAACTAAAAGAAAAATGAGTGTAGAAAAGCCGCTGCTTGACTACGTTAATTCGCTTAAGCCGAGGAAGAGTTTCACAGAGTCTATCGATGCCTTTAAAATGTTGATTAAATACCATAGGAAGTATCTCCTACTCATAATAATTGTGGTAATTCTCTCCTTCCTAAGAACCTACTTGTTTACGCTTGAACCCCTCTACACTTCTCTGATAATAGACGACGTGATTATGGGTGGGGAACACGAGATGCTGGTAAGCTATGTCACGATAATCCTGCTGGTAGGTGTAGGGTTTGCGGTAGTAAACTTTTTCATAAGTTACTTGAACGGTTTAATAGCACTACTCATCATACGTGATATAAGGTCAGACTACTATACGTCTCTACAAGCAAAATCCTTCAGCTTCTATGACTCTGTGGCGGTCGGCGACCTAGTTTCAAGAGCCACAATGGATCTACAGCCCGTCGATGCTTTTCTACGCAGCTGGGTCAGCACTTTATTTAATGCAATATTCTCAGTAATCATCTTCTTCTCAGTCATGTATTCGATCAGCCCCTCAATGACCCTTATCTCCCTAATACCGATGCCCTTAATCTTCTATTTTACAACTAGGCTCTGGGTTGAAACGATGCCGCTTTTCAGAATCATGCAGCTTATACTTGGCAGGCTTAGCGCATATATTCAGCAGAACATTATAGGAATGAAGACGGTAAGAATATTTAGGAGAGAAAAGGATGTTGTTGAAGGCTTTAAGAAGGCTGAGCAAGTATTCGTTGAGACAGCCATAACCGCTGGAAGAATACAATCCATATATATGCCTCTTCCCACAGCGATACTAACTCTTTCAATAGCTATGGTTTACGTTTATGCTACACACTCGATTTACAACGCTGGAGCTATGCTGACTGTCGGAAGCATAATACTTTTCGCCAGATACATGATGCGCCTAAGCTTCCCCTTGAGGGATTTGAGCATGCTGCTGGGAACATGGATCAACGCGTCCGCAGGGTTAGAGAGGATTTTTGAAATAATGGATGCTCCGAGAGGCGTTGAGGATAAGCCCGGTGCTGATGACATAACTATAAGAAACGGTATGGTTGAATTCCAGAACGTAACCTTCCAGTATGCTAACGGCAAGCCGGTTTTAAGAAACATAAGTTTCAGAGTCAACCCGGGCGAGAAGATCGCTATCCTAGGCGCAACCGGTTCAGGCAAATCATCTCTAATATATCTTATTCCAAGGTTTTACGACGTCACCTCTGGAAGCATACTAATAGATGGTGTGGACGTTAGAAGATTTAAACTATCCTCTCTAAGAAGACAGATAGGCATTGTTCCCCAAGACGTCTTCCTTTTCTCCGGAACAATCAAAGACAACATTACTTTCGGAAAGCCGAATGCCTCAATGGAGGAGGTTGTTAGAGCTGCAGAGCTAGCTAAGATTCGTGACTTCATAGAGTCATTGCCAAATAGCTATGATACTTTCGTAGGCGAAAGAGGTGTTACGCTCTCGGGAGGTCAGAGGCAGAGGATAACAATAGCTAGAGCGATACTTACAGATCCGAGGATACTGATAATGGACGATTCACTTTCATTTGTAGATGCTAAAACTGAGCGTGAAATCCAGTCTGCAATAGAGGAAGCGATAAAGGGAAGGACAACATTCATAATTGCACAGAGGCTTTCGACAATCAGAAATGCTGATAGAATAATGGTTCTGGAAGATGGAGAAATAGTTGAGTTTGGAACCCATGAAGAACTGATGGCTAAAAACGGTATCTACAAGAGGATCTACGAGACCCAGTTCCTAAGTAAGTTTGAAACACCCCTAGCGGAGGCGAATAACGAGTAATGTCAGGTCCTTGGCGTGCTTTCTCCGCACAAGAAGAGGAAAGGAAGAGAACGGTACCGGATAGGATACTAATCAGAAGATTATACAATTACGTTAAGCCATTTAAGAAGAATCTCATAATAGCAATTATTGCAATAATTTTATCTTCTTTAACAGGATTAGTAGCCCCCTACATGCATAAGATTGCAATAGACCAGATAATACAAACTGGAGAATTGATTAATTTTCTATGGTGGATTCCCTTATTTGTAATCGTCGTATTGTGTAACTTTTTATTTCAACATATTCAAATATTTCAAATGAGAATTATTGGTGAGAATGTTGTCTCAGCCATAAGAGACGAGATTATGGAGAAATTGCAAATTATTTCTCTCCGATATTTTTCAGAAAGCGAGATAGGAAGAATAATATCTAGACCTATAAACGATGCTAATAATCTCAGAATATTTCTCAGAATGGGATTTACAAGCATATTGGTAGACACGTCCTCGATATTAGGAGCATTCCTAATAATGTTCATGCTCGACTTAGAATTAACCTTAATAGCCCTTTCCTTTATTCCTCTGGCGATAGTAGTGGTTTGGATTCTTGGAAAATATTCAAGGAGAGCCTATAGGAAAACGCTCTCTACTTTAGCTGGATTAACTGCAAGAATGCAGGAAGATATTTCAGGCATAAAGATTATTCAATCATTCGTACAGGAAGAGAAGACTAGGAGAAGATTTGAAGAAACGCAGAAAGAGAATGTTAGAGCAAATAAGAAGGCATTATTGGTTTCATCAATATATCAGCCGGCAGTTATTATGATGAGAATAATTGGTACAATAATAATCCTATGGTATGGTTCGCTTTTTGTTACAAGCGGTGCAATAACAGTAGGAACCCTTGTTGCATTTATAGAGTATCAGTTTGCATATTTCTTGCCACTCATAGACCTCGTTAATGTTTCAGACCAATATAATTCTGCAATGGCGGCGGTAGAAAGGCTCTTTGACCTAATAGATGCTAAAATAGAAGTAGTAGATCCTCCTCCGGAAAGGGCGGTTGAATTAAAATGATAGAAGAAGTGAGATTTGAAAACGTTATATTCGGATATGATCCGAATATCCCTGTTTTAAAAGGGATTAGTTTTACATTAACCCGAGAAAAGAAGCTGGCTATAGTTGGCCCTACGGGTGCTGGTAAATCGACGATAATAAATCTCCTCGCCAGATTCTATGATCCGGATAGCGGAAGGATACTCGTAAATGGTCAAGATTTAAGAAATATAAGAATCCAGTCTTGGAGGTCTAAGCTAAGCATAGTTCTTCAAGACTCCTTCTTGTTTCCGATGAGCATAAAGGATAATATTAGATTTGGGAAGCCAGATGCTTCAGATGAAGAAGTTATTGCTGCCGCAAAGGCTGTTGGAGCCCATGAATTCATAATGAAACTACCTAATGGTTACGATTATATGATTCAGGAGGGGGCTTCAAATATTTCAATAGGACAAAGACAGTTGATAAGCTTCGCAAGAACATTATTGGTTAATCCTGAACTGCTAGTCTTGGATGAGGCTACTTCCTCAATAGACCCATATACCGAATTGCTGATACAAAGGGCTTTGAAAAGGCTCCTATCAGGTAGGATGGCAATAATAATTGCCCACAGACTTTCAACGATACGATTATGCGATGAGATAATAGTCCTCAATAATGGGACTATTGTAGAAAAAGGTACACATGAAGAACTCATGCGTAAAGGAGGATTATACAGCTCATTCTATAGATTACAATTCATCGAGGAAAAGGGCATTTAAATAGGGAAAATCTCCATTGGTATAAAAATTTTTAAAAAACCGTTTTTTAAACTGCTAAGTGGGGAGGTGCCTTGGCTGGAGTTAGGGAGATACCTGAATCATTAAGAGAATGGGAGAGAATTGCAGCGCATTCGCACATAACTGGCTTAGGCTTAGACGGCTTGAAAGCAAAGCCTGTAGGAGGGGGCCTTGTAGGTCAGATAGAAGCTAGAGAAGCCGCTGGGATAGTCGTGAGACTTATAAAAGAAGGAAAATTCGCAGGAAGGGCCGTCTTACTTGCTGGCCCCCCTGGTACTGGTAAGACTGCAATTGCAACAGCAATAGCTAGGGAACTTGGGAGAGATGTTCCATTTGTTCCATTAGCAGCTAGTGAAATATTCTCAACAGATGTTAAGAAGACGGAGTTCCTAATGCAGACCCTTAGGAAGGCGATAGGCGCAAGGATACATGAAGTGAGGAAGATATATGAGGGAGAGGTTAAAGAAATCTCTATAGAAAAGGCACCGCATCCTTACAATCCATATCAGCAAATACCTGCAGGTGCAACCATAAAGATTGCTACTACAGACGAATCTAAAAGGTTAACAATGGATCAAAGTTTCGCAATTCAATTAATACAGCAAGGCATAGAAACAGGAGACATTGTTCAGATAGACCCTGAGGGCGGGAGAATAGTTAAACTTGGAAAAAGCAAGAAAAGTGCTGAAGAGAAGAAGGTTGATCTCTCTACTGCTCAGCTTCTGGATGTTCCAAATGGTCCTGTTCTTAAGGAGAAAGAGTTCGTATACCCTGTCACGCTCCATGCCTTGGATATGGCAGCAGCCAGACGCGGGGGAGATATATTCAGTATATTCTTTGGAGGAAGGGAGTCAAAAGAGATAGAGCCTGAGACTAGAAGGGAAGTAGATGAATACATTAAGACCCTAGTGCAGGAAGGTAGGTGTGAGCTACTGCCTGGAGTTGTATTCATAGATGAATGCAGCATGCTTGATGTTGAGACATTTGCTTTTCTAAACAGAGCCCTTGAACAGGAACTTGCGCCAATAATAATCTTCGCAACGAATAGAGGATTCTCTACTGTAAGGGGTACGGATATGAGAGCTCCTCACGGAATGCCACTTGACCTTCTCGATAGGCTTCTGATAATAAACACTAAGCCATATAGCAAGGATGAGATCAGGAAGATTCTAGAAATAAGGGCGTCGGCAGAAAAGATTCCAATAAGCAAAGAGGCTTTAGATTATTTAACTGAAATAGGTGCCGAAACCAGTTTGAGGTATGCTGTTCAATTAATGGCTCCAGCTTATGAGTTAGCTAAAGATAGAAATTCTGAAAAAATAGAAAAGGATCATGTGAGTTATGTTGTAAAGCTTTTTGTCGATGTTAAAAAATCAGTAGAGTACCTAAGAGAATACGAGAAACAATTCTTAGATCTCTAAGGGGAATAACGAGAATTAACGATGCCCATTACATGGGTACTAAACAACGTCATCGCAGCATCTTCAATAGCTAAAAGCATAGAAGATATTGAATTATGGAAGAAAGCTGGTGTGAAAGCTGTTGTAATACTAGCGGAGCCTCAAGAGATTGCCAGATATTGGGGAAGTCTTAACAATTATCTCAACATTTTAAGCGATAAGGGTTTTGAATACGTTTATAGCCCCGTTAGAGATTTTCATGCTCTAGATCTTAATCAATTAAAGAAACTGATAGAATGGATGGACTCTAGGGTTGAAGCAAATAAGCCAGTACTTGTTCATTGCCGTGCTGGAATAGGTAGAACCGGCACAATAATAGCTGCATACCTTGTTAAGAAGGGCTATGAAGCAAAGAATGCAATCATGATTGTAAGGAAAATGATTCCATTAGCATTAGAAGTCGATGAACAAGTATCCATAGTATACGAGTATTATGAGATTCTTAAGAATAATAGATAAGTTATTTTTTCTCTGTGAATTCTTTAATTAATTCTTGGGCCCTATCAAACCTTATTCTCCCTTCCTTAACCATTTGCTCAGCAACTCTTTCTATAAGATCTCCAGTAGCACCAGCCATTATTGCTATGTTCCTTGCGTGAAGACGCATATGGCCTGCTTGAATTCCTTCTAGAGCCAGTGCTCTAAGTGCAGCAAGATTTTGCGCTAGCCCTACAGCACCCATTATCCTAGCTAATTCAACAGCAGTCTTGACTCCAAGTATTTTAATAGCTATTTTAGCAACAGGATGAGTCTTAGTAGCACCACCTATTATACCCACTGCCATAGGCATTTCTAGTATTCCAACCAAGTCACCGTTCTTGTCTTTTTCCCAAACGCTTAGAGGAAGGTACTTTCCTGTTCTCGCAGCATATGCATGTGCTCCCGCTTCTATAGCTCTATGATCCTGTCCAGTAGCAAGAGCTACTGCTATAACTCCATTCATTATCCCCTTATTATGAGTAGCAGCCCGATAAGGGTCACATGCTGCTAGAGCCCATGCGGTTATTATAGCATCGACAGCTTCCTCCCCTCCTAATTCTTCCTTAGCTACTGTTGTCCTTGCTCTAACAAGCCTTCTGTCTGCAAGGTTTGATATTATCCTAAGACATACTTTACCCCCAGTAATCCTCTCTATTAGAGGAGCAACAGCCTCGCACATTGTGTTGACAGCATTAGCACCCATAGCATCTCTCACATCAACCAAGAGATGGGTTACCACCATTGGTCCTATTGGACTTTCCAACACTCTGACCTCAAGGCCTTTTGCACCCCCTCCAAACTTCACAAGAACAGGATCTTGATCGTTTGCCAGTTTCAATATCTCATCTTTATGCTCGAGTATCTTCATCCTTGCTGAAAAGGGATCGTTTATTTTCGTAAGCTGTACTTGTCCTATCATCACCGGGTCGGTTGCTTCAGTAAAGATTCCTCCTTTGCTTCTCGTCATTTTAGCAGCATTGCTGGCAGCAGCGACTACAGAGGTCTCCTCAATAACCATCGGTACAATGTATTCCCTATCATCTATTAGAAAATTAAGGGCAACAGAAAATGGGTAGGCCATTGTACCAATAACATTCTCAACCATACTATCAGCAATTCCAAGATTTAAATTCCCCTCTCTAGAAAGTAAATCAACCTCATCTGGAGTTAATCCGGCAAATTCAGCTATTTTACTCCTCCTCTCTTCTATACTAAGATTGTAGAACCCAGGGATTCTAGATGTTCTATCCATAATCCTATGAAAAGAGCGGTTATTAAAAAACATTTTACTTAGGCGATTTATGCTTATTTTCAATTTACTTAAAAAGCAGTTTAAAACCATTTACCCATTGATTTTTAAAGCTGTTTTTTAACGCCTTTTTATACCTAAAATCTTAAATATTCTAAATGGGAAAATTATTTCAGAGGTTAACTCTAATGACCTCCCCCCTAGAAACCCCCGCTGTAGATTATAGAGTGCCTGAAGTTAACATTATTGGGGGAGGCGAGATTAAAGAACAAGACTTGAATATTTTTGAAAACATATTTAAAAGATTCTTTGAAGTTGAATATGAGAAGCTATTAATACCTCCACTCTTTATTTTAGATGTTTCCGAAGACCCCATATTGTTAAAGGAGAAAAAGGAGATTAAAGTAGTACCAGTTAATGAAAATACAGTGACATTAATGGGCTACCCTTGTATTCTATTAGTTTTATACTCGTGTGGCGTACATGGCATTACCCATATGCGCCAACTAAGCAGGATAGAAATAATGCAAAGATACGTAGATGCCGAAGTAACCATATACTCTTTAATGTCCATACTTAAAGCCAGCATGGGAAAAGGCATTGGTTCGTTAGTGAAATTAAGCATGGAGCAAAGCGGTAAATATTTTACACTTGAAAGCACGGAGTTAAAGGAAATCATAGAAAATATGAAAAAGACTCTTCCCTACATGCCTCTTAAAATTGATAAGGATAAGTTGGTATTACTCGAATCCATATCCTTATTGAATCAAATTTTGACATTGGAAAAATTAGGAGCAAGGAAATTCAAAGGTTTAAGTAAGAATATAAGCGACAGTGTTCATACGAGAATTATGAAGGTTCTAACAGAAAATTCAAGATCGTTATATTTAGAATCCATTGAGCTGGCTTTAACTTTAAGCGAAATCCTTCCAAAAACATATCTAAATCTATTGTTTTATGCAGGCTTTTTAACTGACCTTGGTGCTCAAGGCCTCTTATCATTAGCTAAGAGTATTGCTTGTGAAGAAAAAAAGGTAAAAATATTAGCTATGGTAGAGAAGGAAGTGGAAAATGGGGGAAATCGCTTAGAGCTAGTTTTTGAATACGATGTTTTCGACTATGAAAACTTAGTTAAGCACAAGGAAAACTTGCTTGAGACGATTAATGAAGGGTTGAAAATATGTCGAAAAGGAAGGCCCTTTCAAAGGTTGAATTATGTGAAGCAAAAACTAGATAGTGTTAAGACACCCTCTGAGTTTCAGTTTTTCAGCGATTCTTTCTCGCAAACGATATTTAGCAGTAGCCCCTTGCCTGACCGGTCTACCATTTACTACATTCATTCGAACGGACCCTCATGTAAGAGAGAAGAAGCAATGCTCTTCTCATCTTTCTTTGCAGACTATATTATTGCAATTAACATTTTGAATGCGTTATCTAATTCAGAGGATAGCAGTATGAGAAACACTATTAAAAATGCAATACGTTGCCCCTTTAGAAGAGCACCCCAAATGAAATGCGTATGGAACCCGGAATGCGAACATGAAAAAGCATGGCTAGACTTCATCGGTATCTAACGTAATTTCTTTTATCCATTCCAAATGCCACTTGATTTACTAACTTCAACATAATTTAGAAGAGCGTATTTTGATCATCGGCGTAATAAGACATTTTTGCTTAAATCGAAACATTAAACATTGCAGTGTTAATTTAAACCGACCTCGATTCATAGTTTTCCAAAAACTCTGCCTATAAATACTTAAAAATAATCGACTTATAAATTACTTCATGTCCAATAGCATTAATAACTTTAGAAGGTTTCTAGAGAAAAAATCCGAAGGCATTAGGATTGATAGGAAGGAGGGTAAGGCATTTTGGGACGTGCCTGCAAGCCCAAGCGAAACTACTTATACTGGCTTTCTAGAGTTTGCTTATTCTACTAACTTATCTGGAGATTACGTATACCTTGATAGGAGCACTGCATTCGACATTGTAAATAGGCTCAACTGGATGGAAAGTAGAATAAGAAACTTGATTAAGAGAGAAAGAATAATGGTTCTGATGCTTGCGATATCTTCAACAATAGCTGTTTTAGGGTGGTTAACATGAGTGGCCTAAGACCTTTAGTAAACAGGTTCAAAGAAGAATTAGAGAAGAGATTCATTGGAAACGAGAGTATTAAGTCTATTCTTATCCTTAATCTACTTCATAAAAGGTCTACAATACTTATAAGGGCTCCGAGAGGCACTGGTAAATCGACACTTATGCTTCTAATTCTAAAGGGTCTTTTTGGAGACGATTTCGTAGTTATTTCAGGAGCTTCTGAGGTTAAGAGAGGAGAAGTTGTAGGAAGACTCCACATACCCTCGCTCGAGAGAAAAGGTATTGAAAAAGTGTTATGGGCCAAGTTCATAGGAGCACGTGGAAAGGGGATTGACGAGGTTAATAGGCTTAACCCTTACACTACGGCAAACATTCACCACCTTATGCAGTTTGGAGAGGTATGGGCCTATGGACAAAAGTATACTGTTGAAGACTATACTCTAATAGCCAATGAGAATCCTAATGACTCCACGACATTTATGCAGCCTCCTCCTTTCTACGATAGGTTTGACATAGCAGTATACCTTAATTCCCTCTCCATAAGCCAGAAATTTGCATTACAAGAATTCAATGAGAAGAACAGCTATGATTTAGTAGGGTCAATGCCTCAAGTAATGAGCTTTGAGGAGCTTTCTCAAATAAGGAGAGAAGTGGAGGAGACTGAATTAGACCCTGAAATAATTGGATTTATAAACGTCTTGATCAGAGATTTTCAAGTCTGCGTCAAGGGTAAAGAACACAGCAACATGCCCTTACCAGTCTTATGTGAGGGTTGTCATTTCACGAGGTTCGTATGCAGTAAGATCAGGGAGCCTCCAAGTGAGAGAGCGACTATCGTATTGCTTCAATTGGCTAAGGCCAAGAAGTGGCTAGATGGAAGCGTTGAAGAAAAAGACATAGTAGAGATGGCTAAGTGGGTATTGGTGCATAGGACGGGTCTACTTAATTTGGAGAAGCCATTGAAAGAAATAGATGAGCTCATAGAAATGGAAAAGGAGAGAATGTTTGAAAGAGAATCCAGGAAGCAATGGTTCATACTTAACGAGCTCTACTCTGGCTTTAACTCTAATCTATATAGGACTGCAAAAGAGATAGCTGCCGAAGACAATGTCTTTGCAGAAGAGCTTTTCCTCTTAGAGGAGAAGTGGGTGAAAGAAGGTAAGATAAGCCGAGAAGAAACTCTAAAGGCCGAATTGGGTTTAGAATGAGATTGAACGAGGAGACTATAAGGAGAATTTTCGCAGAAGTAAGAAGCGAGATGTACTTCCCGCCCTGCGAGCTTAAAATAACGCATGGTGATAAAGAAAGCCCCTTTTTTGTTACGAGTTCAAAGATCTACATATCTCCAGACTCTATACCAAATGGAGTCAACAAGGAGGAGTACTTAAGATCCGTTATAAGGCATGAAGTTGCTCATCTACACCACTGTCCTTATGATGTAAGAACGGCTTATGAACTTATTAGAGAAGCGTATGATTCTTGTAAAAACTGGGATATTGCTTATTTCTCTTTTTTATTGTTCTCAGATTTAAGCATAGATTGTTTTTATCTTCCAAATAGATTTGGAGGATTACCATACCATGTTAGTTACTTTGTTAAGAACCATTTTGGAATAAACCGGTATATTCAAGAGACATATAGACATTTGTTAGGAGTTAAGCATAAGGAAGGAGGATTTGAAGTGGAGAATGTTGCTAGACAGATAAGTATGGTTATGAGGTCTGAAAGGAATTGGTTTAGCAAAATAAGGCTGCTAGCATTAATATTGGCAAAGAACAAGGTTAAGGTCAAAATACCAAAAAGGATATTCGGTGTAAGGGGAAATATTCCGTTAAGGGAGGATCTGAGCAAAGACAGTATTGAGAGAATATCCCACGTCCTCGGTGGGATAAAGAATGCAGAGGAAGCTAGGAAGTTTTACGAATACTGGATTAAACCTAGGTTGAAGGGTTCGGAAATGGACGAGATAAAACTGAGAATCAGGAAGATGGTTAGAAAAAGCAGGGTTGAGAGTAAGCTTAAAAAAGACAGGGGCTCGCGGGGAAAAGCAGTTTCTCCGGTAGAGCTTAAAATAGGTGAAGAACCAGAATTACCAACAAGTCTCAGTAAACCATTTGGAGAATTATCAGAGAAGATGATTGAAGACACTCTATGGAGAGTATTCTGGTACAGGGCTAGAGCAAAAAGAACAATAATGCTATATTTAGAAGAAGGGAGAATCCCCGAGCCCAGTTTATCCATATCAACTTACCCGACTGATTGGAATATTGAAGATGAAGTAGAGGATCTAGATATAGAATCCAGTCTCGACGAGGGAAGGTTAAGGGTAGAGATAAACACAGTGAAATGGGAAAGTAAGATTATGGGTAAAGGATCGAGTATGATCATAGCTCGAGTACCGTCGAGCCTCATAGTATTGGATGCCAGTAAGAGCATGCAGTATATCTTTGATGATGCTGCAACCTCAGCATTCATAAATCTTCTCTCTGTGGAAAGGATTGGAGGGAGCACGGCCACTATAACTTTCTCAACAGAATACTACTATGCGGATTGGCATGACTCTACGCTAGAGAAGGAAATAGCATTAGCATTATACTTTGGGAGAATGACTATAATTCCTCTGAATAAGATTATTGAAGTCATTAGCGGCGTTGAAAATAGGGTGCTCATAAACATCATAACTGATTGTGGATGGCAGAATATCGAGGAGGCTCTCCCAATCTTGAGCAGTATTGTTAAAAGCGGTCACACCATAAAAATATTCTACCTTCGCGGAGGCGAGTATCCAGAAAGACTAAGGAGAGTAAGTATGATTAGCGGGGTTAAGATAATACCCGTTAAGGATCCGGAGAGGGATCTACATTACTTAGTCATTAAAGAAACTACTGAAGAGTATGGAAGCAGGGTTATGTCTCTAAAAGAGAGCGTTTCCGATAGCTTAAAGTAGTGAATTAGAAGCGTCCATGTTTTCGAACAATCGGTTCATACAATACGGTTAAAAACAAGGGTTTAGATTATAATTGCGACAATGGAGACTTTAAACAAGATAGCTCTCACACTAGGTATAATCGCAGTTACGATAATAGGTGTTAATTTAACTATTTTTATAGGACTATTCTCTGATTCTGTTTCAAGTAGCAGTATTTTCTATAATGCGTTGGGAGATGCCTCTATGCCAAGATTTACTATTACTCCGTTCGCCGGAGAACCCCCTACTGTTGTTGGCCAAGAAAGACAAACAATCAGCGTATCTGGCACTGGTATAGCTAAGGCAAAGCCGGATAGAGCATTATTAAGCCTTAGTGTTATTACGCGAGCAGATACCGCGAAAGACGCTGTTTATGAGAATGCTGAGAAGATGAGCATTGTTATAGGGGTCCTCAAAGCCATTGGTATAGCTGAGAAACAGATAGAAACCTCCGCATACAGCTTAACTCCGATATGGGACTATTCTGATATGAATTTGCCGAGAATTATAGGGTATGTTTGTCAGAATACGATTAAAGTTGTAATTACAGATTTGAAAAAGATAGGGGAAGTGATTGACAGGGCAATATCTGCTGGTGCGAATCAAGTTTCCCATATTCAATTTACGGTATCGGAGGAAACCATGAGACAATTAGAGAAAGAAGCTTTGAAGAACGCTGTAGAGGATGCTGAATCAAAGGCTAAGCTTCTGGCTAATGCTGCAGGAGTGACTATAACAAGGTTGATTTCAATAAGTATCTCAAGCCGATCTTTTGAGCCGACTCTAATTAAAGCATTATCAGAAGAGGTGGCTTCAACATCGATAATCCCACCTGAAGAAATAAGTGTGACGGTAAGCGTCTCTGTAGTATATGAATTCAGATAAATGTTTTAATAATTCTATTGCGTAATTATTGTGATTGAGCTCCGAAGAAGAATTAGAATATAAACTACGTGGCAAGACTCTCCAAGTCTATCTTCATTTAATAAAGTCCGGTACAGATGAAAGCTATGGAGTCAGAGAGATCCAGAGAGCATTAGGCTTTAAGAGTCCAAGCATAGCCTCCTATCATTTAGAGAAGCTGAGGGAACTCGGCCTTCTCACAAGGGATGAGAAGGGCGAGTACCGTGTTGCTAAAGAGGTTAACGTCGGATTGTTAAAGCTGTACATAAAGATAGGGAGGTTTCGATTACCCCGGTTCCTCCTCTATGCCTGTTTCATAACAAGCATGGTTTTCACATACCTGCTAGTTTATCCTCAAACATTAAGTCTTCACAATCTTTTTGCCCTAATGGTAAGCTTCTCATCTTTAGCAATACTCTGGCTTGAAACGCTTCTAGTCCTAAGGGAAACTAGGTTTAGACCGATTAAAAAAGGGGTTAAAAGCGAGTCTGCATAGCAGTTAGAGAATAAATATTTTTAGAGTGCCTGTTTTACTTTAATAGGCCCACGGCAAAACCTATCAATAATCCTATTGCAAAAAGTTGTGACGATTCTATCGCCGCTTTAACCCATTTAAACACTGGCAATATCGCCATTAAAAAATTTTCAATCTGACTTCTCGAAACAATACTAATACCTAAGAGCATTAAGACTAATATTATCAAACCAATTACCACGGCAACCTTCAGCGCTTTAGCTATAAGGTATCCTACTCCTATTCCTACTATTAGCCCTAATATTGCTACTGGTTCTATCACAGGAGTTATGAAGCTTGAAAACATTATATAAATTTATTGTCTTTAATGAAGCATGTTTCTGAAAACGCATAAATAATATTCCATGGAAGTAAAAGCTATGTGTAGACTCCTAGGAGCAATGTTCGTTGAGGCATGTGGTGTTGAACATTATTTGTTGGAAACCGAGTGTTCTCTTTTCAAGCAGGCAGTTAAAGGCAGGCAGTCAGACGGTTGGGGAATAGGCTTCTACGTTGGGCATGTTCCAATTGTATTCAAGTCTGAGAAAGCAGTATATGAAGAGGAGGATAAGTTTAGAGAAGTTGTTAAATCTACTAGAGGAAGGATACTAATTTCCCATGTGAGGAAGGCCAGTAATCCGAGGGGGTTACCGCGCGAGAAATTAATATCTCCGGAAAATTCCCAACCCTTCAGCCATTCAAAATATCTCATTGCACATAACGGCTCGATAAACATACCTGACGAAGTAATTAAGAGGCTCGGTTCTTATAGAGAGTTCATAAGGAGTAATAACGATAGTGAGGTATACTTTTACCTCCTACTCGAATTAATCGATAGAGAAAACGATGTTATCGCTGCCTTTAGAAACGTGGAGAAAGTTTTAATGAAGATATTTGAGGAAGAAAAACCAAGTAGGTTTGAAATTCCGTTTACTAGTTTGAATACGATATTTTCAGATGGTGATAAGCTGTATGCTTTTACTAGATATTTGATAGATCCTGGCAAATCCATATGCTACGGGGATTCTCCAGTGTTTGAAATGTGTTTTAAGACGGACGGTAGAAACTTAATAGTAGCTTCAGAAAAAGTTGAAGAAGGAGACTGGATTCCCTTGAGAAATAACAACTTGCTTGTATGCTGGGTTGAGGATAATAGGATAGAATATGATGTTTTTAGATTTTAACGAGTAGATATTATTGCATTACCAATGACATGAGCCGCAACTTAATCAATGCGATTCGTAATTTTCCATTAGGATTTTCGGATTTCGAATAAGGTCGTTTGGAGTAATTTTTCTCCTCGGTTTATTGGCCACTATTAAACCTCTGCACTGCCCTTTCTTACTATCTTCATCTCTTAGAAGATCGATGTCTTCGAAAAACAGCCAGGTGATAGCCATTACTTCCGCTAACCCCCAGAAGTACAATGGTAATTCTACTCTGCTATTTTTCAAGAGGTCGAACTCCAGCCTCTTGATCTCGCCAGCTATCGGATCGTAATCGCTATGCATGCTTATTACGACCCTCTCCTTGGAGACTTCGGGGAGTACGAGCTCATATCCTTGTATTAGAAACATGTAGATCTTATCGATTTCATCGATTATGAAAACACCGTCTTCACTAATTGAACTCGATACTGAGGCTAAGAGTCTAACTAGTTTCCAAGGATTGAAATGAGGCGTAGAATTACCGTATAGAAGCCCAATATCATACTTCTTACCCGTTTCGTGAATTTTGAGGACATCTAACTGTTTAACTTTGACATTTACTCCAATCTCTTTGCCGAATTTAATAGCCTTCTTTAAAGCAGATTTCCTGAGGTCTGCTATCGTCAAGTCTATGTTTTTTCCAGATTCTGACAGTGCCTTCGCTAGAGCGATTCCGCCTACACCGGTTCCTCCACAGACATCTATTAAACTTATACAATCCCTGTTCGAGATTAGGGAGCGTATCCACTCTTGAGTAATAAGCATCTTAAATCTCTCCAACGCTTCTTCATACCTCGACTTTCCTTCTTCACTCCAAGGGTCCTCAGGCCAGGGCATAACCTCGTATATTTCTTCTAATTCCTTATCCTCATTCAACCTCTAGCATTAATACCAATATTTCTTTTAAACTTTCCCTCTGGAGGATCTATTCAGTAAATGTGAGCTTCCGATTTCGTTTTTGAAACCTATTCAAGCAGATTTTAGGAAAATGCATTTAGATTTAGAAATGGAAAAATAGAATATTAGTTATATTCAAAGGGTTATTGTAGCATTTTGAAGAATCCCATTATTCCTTCTCTTATCAAGCCTTCATTTAATATTCCCAATGGAGATTCTTTCTCCAGTATTCTTTTAGGAATTCTAAGCGAATTAGGATTGAAGCCTTCCCTTATCTTAAATAGGTACTTGTTCCTGAGGATTTCTACTCCCATTTTCCTTAATGATTCCTCTGTAGCGTCTAAGCCGACTACTTTCAGAGTTTTTACAACTATGTCAGGCATGTAGATTCCTCTTGCAAAGAAACATAAAACTAGGCTTGACAATATTTGACGCCAAGATTCTTCCTTGAAAAGGATTTCAGCTATTTCCCTAGGTGTTCTATTTACACCAGTCCTAGTGTCATCTTCGTCGATGCTGTAGCCTGCACTATCGAGGTGACTATGTCTAGAGCCCGTTAAGAATGTGAGGTAGGCGGCTGGACCCGTGTGATAACCGGGCATCTCGTTTCCTCCAAAAGACAATGCGAAATCTAAACCGCCGTATTTTGAAGCTGCGTATTCAACTCCTTTAGCTAGAGCCGAGTAGAATTCGTTGGGTCGGTGAACAATTTTTCTAATAGCCTCCCTGTACGAATTTGAATCCCCCCATTTGAGTTCTATGCCCATTGTTTCATCGCGTGTTACGATTCCCCTCTCATACGCTTCAGTAGCCCAAGCAAGGGTAACGCCTGTACTTATGGCGTCTATCCCTTGAATTTCTATTTCATCCATTAGCTTAAGCCATTCGACAGGATCGGTGACTCCAAGCATGGATCCGAGAGCATACAACGGTTCATAATCATACGGGATCATCGTAGTCTTGTAGAAATAGGGCTCGTCTTCATACGGTTCTCTTAAAGTCGCTAAATGTATGCATGCAACAGGGCAGTGAGAACAAGCAATTCTCCTACCTAAATACTTCTGAGCCAGGTTTTCTCCGGAGATATCCTCAGCGTTTTCAAGACTAGCCTCCTTCAAATTGAAGGATGGTAATGCTCTAAGTTCATTGAGCGGTAAGACATTGGAGGAAGTCCCGATGTCGTGATACTTCTTCATCAATTGAGACCTGACTGCTAGATTGAATATTTCATCATACACCTGCCTATAATAACTTGCATCCCTTATTTTAATCGAGTACTTCCCCGATATTACAATGGCCTTGAGCTTTTTGCTTCCGAAGACTGCTCCAAGCCCTAATCTACCAAAGTGGCGGTACGTTTCTACTACAACGCTTGCGTATGAAACCATTTTCTCCCCAGCGCTGCCAATTCTCATTATGGTCCTAAAGCCAGCCCCCTTCTCAAGCTCCCTTATCACCCTACCAACCGTATAGCTGTTCTCAACACCCCATAGTCCGGAGGCATCTTTGAAGAATACCTTATCCCCATGAACCGCCAGGTATACCGGGGTCTCGCTAGAACCCCTTATGACGATCGCACCATAGCCCGCCATGCGAATAGCGCTAGCAGTCCTGCCTCCCACATGGCTTTCACCCAAGTTTCCAGTAAGCGGTGACTTGAACATCGCAACCGTTTTAGAAGCCATGGGAAATAAGCCGGTTAGGGGCCCGACTGAAAATATTATAGGATTATTGGGTCCAAGCGGATCGGTATTGGGCGGGCATTCCTCAGTGAGAAGCCTTATGGCAACCCCTACACCACCTAAATACTCTTCAAACAGGTCAGGCCTGTTCTCAACGTGGAAGCTTCTTCGTGAAAGATCTATGTAAAGAACCCTATCGAGCCTCAATACCCATCACTCCCTTAACTTGATTACGCCATAATGGCAATAGTTTACGCAGTATCCGCAGTGGACGCAGATATTAGGCTTATTAGCTTCGTCATCCCAGAAAACCGCGCCGAAGGGGCAGGCTTCAACGCATCTGCCACACCCTATGCATTTAGGGCTGTTAAGTATCACGCCCCCTCCCTTCCTCAAAGTTAGAGCATCGGTTATACAGACTTTCATACAAGGGGGAGATGGGCAGGCTCTGCATACTATTACTGCGAATCCTCTTTCAACGCCTCCAATAGATTTAACGTGTATTGCTGATTTCGCAAACCCTCCTTCACCAAACCTTCTTGAGCATGCGAACATGCACAGCTGACATCCTACACATTTCTCAGTATCTAGTACGTTAAGCCTCTTAACCATCCCTTTTCAAATCTCTAAGCAGACTTATAGTCTTTTTGAGGAAAACAGCCTAGAATGTAACGGGGATAAATAATAAGCCTGTGGATTTTTATCCTTTGAACAAGAATGGTTTTGGAATACAATTTCTCAGGGCCCTCAAGACTCCTGCACGGTTTCCGGCTAAGACCTCTATGTCATAGTCAGCGTAGGATATCCAGTTATTCCTAACTTTAACAGCGGGTTTGAAGTGTAATTCCATTTCACCGAAGCAGAGATCAGGACCGGAATTGTAAGATTGTACACACCCCTTGGGGCCCTGCGGATCTGCTTTAGCAACGTCTAAACACTCTTCCTGGCTCTCAGGAGCCATAATAGTCCTCATCGAAATAAGGAAAGCTTCGTTTTTGCCATACTCAGCATAGTACATTATGCTTGAGCAACCGGGATTAGGCATGTCTTCAGGCATAACTCCAAGCTTGTAAACAGCCATGCCGTCTATTTTGAACGATACATGGTCTCTCGAAACCCTTAGCCTATTCTTAGGTATCGCTCCGAAGTAATGCACTGGCTTTGCCTTGGGGCGTACAGGCACTATAACAGTCCCTGCTTTACCCGGACGCACTTGGGTGATTGACCAAAGGTTTACACCTTCCTTAACCTCGTTTCTAGCTATTAACGCGTCCCTGACTCTAAGCCTAATACAGCTTAAGCCCTTACCGCTCGTCTCCTGTAATGAAATCCGCCTCGACAGAGAGAAACCTATTTTAATTTTATTCTTGAAGTCTTCAAGCTCCACGTCTTCTTCTAGAGTTACGCTTTTCGCATCCGAATGAATTATCTTCCAGTCTCCGGGGTCTAGTTGTACTGGGCAGAACCAACCTCCAAAATTCTCCGGTGTCTCATAGAAGAAATTTCTCTCAGGCGAGATCCAGAGTCTATTTCCACCTATTTTCCAATCTTTATTGACAATCACTTCTCGCGGATTGTTAGCAATCCAGAACGGGTTTTGCAATTTACCCATGAAGACTCCAAGGATTCTAGCACCATATTCCGATATTATTACGGAACCGGTATCGTTCTTAAGATCCACTATTCTCGAAACATCTTTCAAAGCATCGATAAGCTGTTCTTTATTCACTATTGTCGACATTTCGTGAAAAAACAAGTATGCCAATAAATAAGCTTTTCTTGATTCTACTAAGCAAGAGTTCTAAATCAGGGTTCGCGAAAGAGACCCTTTATGAAGGGGATTAATTGTTCAGAGTCTACTGTAGTTTTACCTTCCATCTGTTTCTCTTTAACAAACTGCATTACTAACTGCGTATATATTGCTCCTGGCCGAGTATAACCCGCTACAATGTAATGGGGACCCTTTTTGGTTTCCCCTTTCTCTATCTCCAGCGTAGGCCTGACGCTATCAGGAGTTATCAAGGAATTACCATGTTGGAATATGATTCTATCCATTACCTTGTATACTTCTTTACTTTCCTTAATTAGGCCGTAGTAGTCTAGAAGCTGAGCGAAAACGTAATTGGACGCTATGTACACGTCTTTTCCCTGGTCTGATTCTACTGGTTCGCCATTTTGTGTACGAGCTGTAGCCCAGCCCATGGGCGTCCTATTGTTTCTATAAATTGTCTTAAGGACTTTTATTACCTTGTCTTTGGGAATGAAAGGTTCTTCACCCATGGCTATCCAGAACCATAGGCCATCTAGTTGGTTGGTCCAAACATCCGTATTCCTCTTACCTGTCTTTGGATCGTAGCATGTAACGTAATATTGTAGTCTAAGTCCACGTTTATTCTTTGCATCCCTCCAAAGCTTCTCATAAATGGTTAAACATTTTTGGAATATCTCTTCATACTCCTTTTTTGCAGCTTCATCTTTCATCATTTCAGCCATTTTAATCATGGCTTTACATGAGGCAAGGAATACATTTGCACTGTATGAATCTATGCCGAACAGGTTTATGTTGTCGAAAGTATTTTTAACCTCGTTTGGATTGCCCTCTGGAAAACTGTCTCCATCCAAATCTAGTTTTCTCAAAAACTCGAATCCAAATTTTAGTGTTTGCCAATTCCTTCTTAGAAAGTCGATATCACCAGTGAATTTAACATTGCGAAGAATTCTTAAAGCCAGTTTCGGGAAAAGGTCTGTCCAATAATTTGGGTTATACCATGCGTATTCACATACGTTACGTAAAGCATGCCCCTTTGTCATAGTCCCTAAATCGTGAAACACGCTCCCCTTGACTTTAGCAGCAGCCCTTATATGCGTCAAAGACTTGCCCTTGTATTCCTCAGGATGGTCTTCGAAATGCTTCTTCATTTCAATAAAGTGTGCATGCAAATGATAGTATCGTTCTCTAGGGTCTTCTTGCATAATAGAGTCGACTAAACGCTGGCAAAGCTCCATCTCTACGTCTGGAGACATCATTATAAGTATCATCGAATACCAGTCAACGTCTGAAGAATCAATATATGGATAATCGAAGCATTCTAGAAATCTCGCTACATCCTTACCGTTTTCATCTTCAATCCAGGCAGCAGCATTCGACAGTAAGAAGTGGAATTCGTTGAATATCAGCCTAGTCAGCCGCATTGCACCTTCAAAATCATCCTTATACGACGGGTTTTTTCTTATTAATCCAAATATTTTGTTCTGGATAGTTATGGTCCTACTTAACCATTGGAGATAATTGTCTAAAGCAATCTTTGCCATATCTTTAGCTCGATTTTCCTCGCTCTTGAAGTACTTGACATATTTACGTTCAAATCTCGCACCGTCACAATACCATTGTTCAGGAAAGTCGAAAACTATAGCAAACGGTATTTTTATTTTAGCCTTGGGTTCCAAATTGAAAGTAACGCTGATAGCTGCACCATAATCGTTGTTAGCCTGGGGGCCATGTTTTTCATAAAAACTCCCATCATCGTTCAATACTAAATCCTGTTTCAAACTGTTTAGTCTGAAATATGGCTGTGTATCGATCGTAATATTCTCCATTTCAGGTACGGCTATAACCATCCTCTCCCTACTTTCAGAACTACCCATTACAACCCCTCTTATGCCAGCGTAACGGAATTCTTCATGAATATGGCCCTTTAATGGAGTTGAACATATGTATACACTGTCTTGGTCAATTGGGCGATATTTCTTTTGTTGAAGATTGACTAGAGACGGTCTAGGCACTACCAATGTAATTTTCTGAGCCTGATTAGTATTATTAGTTATCTCATACTCCTCTACGCCAATTGGCATAAAAGTTTGAATACCACCTGATAGAAGAGGAGAAATCAATCTCCTCCTTACTGTAATCTTCTTCAAATTATATGTTATTTCTGCCAGGGGCGGGGCGATGAGAATCGAAGCCTGTTTCACAGACACGGGTGGGTGATAGTAATTCTCAGAAACAGGTATATCGTCAGGGCTCTCTATAATAGCGGGGTCTTTCGTGGTAAGCATGAAGTATTCCCCTCCTTCTAATACGCCAGGCTTGGCTGAAATCTTAGGATTAGGAATACGGACGAAGGGTGCAGAAGCGAATTGAATAGCTTTTTGATTCAAAAAGACCAGCCTCCCAGCATCGTTAAGCCTATTATACAAGCCGTCGGGGGATATGCCTACTGAGCACGTTGGAGCGCCTTGGATGAAAATGGTCTGTGGAAATTGCATTGTTTTCGACATTCCTTGAAAATGAATACCCATTTTATTCTTAACATAGATCTCGGTTATTTGTTCTCCTGAAATCTTGAACATTTCTGGTATTTTCAAATCCATATTCCACTCACACTCCTAAGCATTTCTTTACTATCCAATAAATTTTTCTTCCCACGCCATTCTCATCTACACAAGCTATGACATAAAAGAAAGATAGAAATACCTTAATAAAACTTAGAAAAAACTCTCACTCGGTGTATTATGATAACGGTTATGTATTCGCTATTATGGGGCGTTACTTACTGGTAGTTTAGTTGATCGCGAAGGCTTTATTTTTCCGAAGAGCAGATCGGCTGCGGCCCTTATAGAATCAGGTGATGCACTAAAATTACACACTACAGCATCAGCCTCTTTTGTTACGCCTTCTATATAGGGATAATTGGTTACGACGACGACTGTATGCCCAGCTTCTTTAAGTTTCTTAACTAGATGCCAGTTGGTTCCTTCTTTCACAATTCGTGCGTAGTAATTGGTCATAACAACCAGGTCTGCTTGCTTAGCAAGCTCAAGGCATTCCGCTACCTCTTCATCCGTCGCATGGAATGCTGTATCGGTTAAAATCAGATTATAAGAGTGGTTTGCCATAGCCTCGCAGAACATGTGAGTGTGACTGTAAGAATCCTTCCCCAGAAACGCGTATGGGATGCGCTGTTCTATTACTAGTATTTTCTGATCCTTTTTCAGCGGCAGTATTTTCTTATCATCACGTAATATCATTAATGCTTTCCTCGCAACATTCAAGGACAAGTCTATGACTTTTTTGCTTCTTACTATAGCACGCGTTTTGTTCGGGTCCATTTTCCCTGCTTTTTCAAATAGACCTTGGTCGTATTTCATAGCTAATAAGTGCCTAACAGCATCGTCAAGCCTTTCTTTAGGCAACTCGCCAGTTTCAACAGCCTCTTTTATCCTGAAGAAGGACTGTGACCTTGATTCATCATCTGCCTTTAAGAGAATAGTGTCCACCCCTGCCTTTAATGCTAATACGCATGCTTCTGGAACAGGCCACCTCCTGAGTATAGCAGCCATACCGATAGCGTCTGAGACTATGACACCATCAAATCCCAGCTCGTTTCTCAAAAGGTCGATTAAAATGCGTGGTGATAGAGTTGCAGGCATACTGTCATCATATGCCGGATAAATGGTATGCGCTGTCATAATCGCTTTTATTCCCGCATCTATTACTGCTTTGAATGGGTACAGTTCGACTTCATGCATTCTCTTTTTGTCTGCTCTGATTACATCCAATTCATCGTGAGCATCTAGCCCTGAAGCCCCTCTCCCAGGGAAATGCTTTGCAGTTGCTACTAGTCCACCGTCTTGCAGGCCCTTAGTCAGAGCGACTGCAAATTTAGCGCAGACCTTAGGGTCGTCGCTAAAGGATCTTACTCCAATTTCAGGATTTCTAGGGTTCGTATTAACATCGCAGACTGGTGAATACATTTGTGTAATTCCTATGGCGCTTAATTGTTTGCCGATGGTTAGACCAACTTGGTATGTAAGGCGTACATCACCAATAGCTGCTAAACCCATGGGAGGCGGAAACTGTCTTATACCGCCGGAAGTATAATCATTTTTGAAATCGCCTTCAAAGTCAATAGTCAGGTGGAGAGGAATCCCAGAAGGCCTGCTCATAGCGATCCTCTGCACTTTATTCAGAGCCTCGGTGTATTCTTCTGGAGTTATGCTAAAACCAGGAGTGCTAGGGTTGAAATATGTTTCTGCAATCTTGAAGTATCCTTTTGGCGGCTTAAAGTTCGGGTCTATTTGAGAGCGACCCCAGTAGAGATTCTTACAGGTTTCGAGAGTATATGGCTCGAGGCAGAGGCCCCCTGCATGTAGTTTTGTAATCATTTCATATGTGCTTGGTGTAACTATGCCACTACGCCAAGTGAAGGTTAAGCATTGTCCCACTTTCTCCTCCAGACTCATGCTCTTAAGCTTCCTCTCGACGAAAGCATCCCTTTTCTTCGTGTCCGCCTTCCCTTTACCAGTTTTCGCCATTTTTTATTTCACCTCCCAATTACCTCCTGCGGTTGCAATTCCCATTCCCATTTGCCACGGTTATTTGGACCAACCCAGAATTCGCCTTCTTTCCTCCAACCTTCTTCATTTATAACCATATCCTTTGTCTTCCACCCTGCTTTTATTCTTCTCGTTAAATCGTCGAATCCCTTATTCCATGAAAGCCCGTCGGGAACTGTTACATTCATGCTTCCAGCAGCATTTCCATATCTTAAACATGATTCGATTGTGTAGTTTCGGATGAATGCCGCAATGAATCCTGCGATTGCTGAATCGCCGGAGCCAAGCGCGCCAACGAATTTTTCCTCCTGATAAACAGGGAACCAGAGTTCACGATTAGCCCAGTTTTCCAGGTTTGCGCATTTTGCTGCACCGAATTTTTCAAGGCGATCCTTGTCGGCAGTCCTTATGTAAAGCCCCCTATATCCGCATTTTATTAGAACTACTCCAGTTCCCATTTCTATCAGTTCCTCTCCCATTGTGGAGACTTCTTTCACAGTTATATGGTCGAGAACGCTTTCCTTTGGTTTAAGTTTCGCCTTTTTCTTGAGGAATTCATCTTTATGAAGGAAGTAAAATATCTCCTCTACACTTGGCGCCATAATATCCGTCAAAGGAACCCAGTTTTTAAGTATTGCTATCCAGTCTGCTTGACCAGCAGGGCTATTCTCATCTGGAAGTGAGAGGTCGAGCATAGTCGTAGTATCTAATTCTTTGGCTTTTCTCAGGATTTTCGTTAACTCTTCCCCTTTGTTTTCATAGAGTTTACGCATCCACGGCGGATAGCCGAATAGCAGGAGTTTAGCACGTCGCACAAGGTCAAAATCCATATCGTCATAACCAAATGTATCATTAGCACCGCAATGATGCAGATAAAAACGGTCTATTCCCGGGATGCAGATTGCAATAGTATATGAGGTTGATTCACCGTCTACCATTTTGATACCCTTGAAACGTCTTTCATTTTTTTCATACCAGTCGAGGACAAGCCTACCGAACTCGTCATTTCCAACTTTCCCGATTAATTCGGTTTTTACACCGAGCCTGCGGATGGAGACGCCAGCATTAGTAACTGGACCACCAGCTGCAATAACGCACCTACCCATGTTAATCATTTTGCCAGGTATTAGAACATCTGTGAGGTTCTTCACTTCTTCCTTGATTAAAAATTCAGGTATCAGGTCGAGACAGATATGGCCAGCTGATACAACTTCAATATCCTTCTCTATCTTCATTTATCTACCCTCCTTAACTATTAGATTCATTTTGTAGACACCCATCATGGCATCGAGTTAAAAATGGAGCGCTTTATATATTTTTCTCAAGAGATAGAGTTGAAGAGCAGTTTTGAAGTAGAATGTTAAGAATAGAACAACTATAAGATCGGGTGAAATTTCTAAGGCTTTAATACTGATGATGGCAATTGGATTACAGAATATGCCTGAGGGCCTGTCGGCGGATTTCTCCTTAGTCGGAGAGACCCACGAATAAAGAAGATTCGAATCTTTCCTTATCTAAGTTCTATTAAGGATTGTCGAGATTCTCTTTGTACTCCACGTATAATCTTTGCTGGCTTAGCAATAGCAGTTCCCTACGCCATGGGTTTTGCTGCAAGTGCAATGATATTCGTCATAAGCAATGAGATAATACCAGAAACCCATAGGCTTAGCCATGAAAGAGTATCGTCTTACGGTCTGATTATAGGATTCCTAATCATGCTGATAGGTTAAATTATCCAGTAGTTTACAATAAGCCAGAATTGGCCTAAGCATCCTTAAGAAACACATATTAGAGAATCCGGAATCTAAAAACTCGATGGCTGAAGAACAGTTCTTTCGAATGTTCCTTGATGGGCTACGTGAATCGTTAGATAGAATAGCCCCTTTCAATCTCGACTCTTCGCCCTTTAAGAACAGCTATCTTTCTATATGGTGTTCTTACGACAAAGCATGTGAGCCAGATGGAGCCGTAGTGGCTTGTGATGGAAGCATCAGCGAATCCAGTTTCTCCGGAGGCCTAGTCATCTGGACTGCAAGGGCTGTAGCCAATGTTTACTCAAGAGGGGGAAAACCAGCTAGCTTTATGGAGGTTGGTGTGGAGGCAGGCTACAGGCTTCAGGGCCGACAGTTTTTCCTAAGGCTTATTGAGCTTAGAACGCTAAGGCAGGCTTTAGAAAAATCCTCCCAATTATATGAAAGGGTTTTCGGTATTTTTGATGGAAGCCTTTATCTTACTTTTCTCCACAATAAGAACCGCTTAAGGGTTTGCTCAAAAGTATTCGAAAATTATGTCAGGGAACTAACTCTTCTTCTTAAGCTTGTGGATGATAAAAAGATGGTTGTCGGTATTTCCAAGGATAGTGACATCAGTTACCTAAGGGCTAAGATAATGATTGATATCTTACACAGCTTTGACCCTGAACTGGCTGCCGAAGCAAGGGGAAGAAGTATACGTAGGATTCGAGAACTATTGGGAGAGAGGGTTGAGAATTCGAATCAGTATTTTTTGAAAACCTGTTTAAACGAGTTGGAACAGGATTTTTCAGACGAGGGGGTTTACAGCGAGATAGCACCAGGTCCAGGGTTTACAAAGCCTCTTCTCCTTGCGCCGCAGACGATTTTCCTAACTGGAGAGGCTGAGTCAACAAGCTGGTGGAACTCGAAATTCAGGAAGCATCTTAAGCAGGACGAAAAGCTGAAAGGCGTTCTTCATGCGCTTGACGAATATTTTTCAAATCCCCCAATAGCATTAACATACTGGAGACCTAAAAAGGGTCTAAGGGCCTACAGAGTCGATGTGCCTTCAAGCCTTCTAGGATACGATGATGCGAGTGGAAGCCTCTCAGGAGACGTTTTCACGGACGATTCTGGTGTTGAAAATGCGAAAGCCATATTCAGCGTGTTAAACCTGCTACATCAAGAGCCTCATATTGTGCAACCGCTTGCTGAAGTAGACCAAATTGCTAGGCTCAGCAAGGGTTTCTATAAGGATTCTTACGAACCAGTTATAGTTGAAGAGTTGAAGAGAAGAGGTTTTAAAGCAAGTCCTAGAAGGAGAAGCATTAGGGATATTGTGCTGAGGGGATATTGATGGAGCTTGGTAGAGTAATAGAAGAATCTACGCCTTTCCGATTCGTCTTTAAGACTAGCATAGATAATCCGATAGCCCTCCACGATTATGTCTTCGTCGAAGTTAACAATGTTGAAAACGGGGAAGTTAGTAAAGAAAGGGTTCTCGCTGAAGTCATAGGCCTAGGTTCTAAAAACCCCTTGGCTACGGAAAAGCTTGTTTCAGAACAACAAGTAGCAACGTATTCTTACAAGCTTGTCTTAGCCGAAGTTATAGGTTACCTTAAAGATGGTAGAATAATCAGGCCTAAAGTGGCTCCTGACCCTAATTCTCCTGTTTACAGGGCCGATGACGAGCTTCTCCAAGCATTCTTCTCAGGCATAAATAGTAGAATACCTTTGAAGGTAGCAGCATTACTTAACAGGCCTAAAGTAAGTATTCCAATACATCTTCAAGACCTCCAGTTTCACCTCGGAATTTTCGCCGCAACCAGAGCAGGTAAATCCTATTTCGCTGGAAAATTAATCGAGGAAATTCTGGTTAACACTCCATTTCCAGTCTTAGTTATAGATATTCATGCCGACTACGTTATGATGGATAAAAGATCAGACGGGGCTAAACATGGTGACTTCAATGTCATTGTCTATTACCCGCCTAAGGCACCGAGGGTCAGCGGCGTGACGGCAGAGCAGAAGGAACTCCAGTTAAGTCCAGATAAATTGACCTATGAAGCTTTAGCAACGCTCCTAGGCACAACATTAGGCGAGAGACAGAAGATAGCGCTGAGAAGGATATTGAAGAAGCTAAAATCTGAGAAGAAATCTTTTGGCCTTAATGATATAATTGCTAAAATAACTGAGGAGTTGAATAAAACAGATGGGAATGGAGAACATTTGTTGAAAGGAAAGGAAAGAGAAAGATATGAAAGCCTACTTGATAGACTGGAGGATTTAGAAGAAGATGTCTCCCTTCCCCCTACTGGAATGGATGTTTCCGAATTACTTCAGCCTAAAACCCTGAGCGTAATCTGCTTGAACGGTCTACGCTCTAAAGTTCAAGATGCATATGCAAGCATAATAATTGAAATGCTTTTCAGACATCAAGTTTTAAGCAAGGATAAGAAGGATTTCATACCCGTTTTCCTCTTTATAGAGGAAGCGCATAGAATAGCATCTGGAGAAGGCAGGGGATATGCTGTAAGGACAATATCAACAGCAATAAGGGAAGGGGCGAAGTTCGGCCTATTCATAGTTTTAATAAGCCAGCGTCCCAGGAACATTGACCCAGATATTTTAAGCAACGTTGGTAATTATGCAGTAATGCGTATTACTAATCAACAGGATCAAAACGTCATAGAGAATGCTAGCGAGAGCTTCTCACACCGGCTTATAGAAGACCTTCCGGGGTTAAACCAGGGTGAGGCAGTACTCGTAGGACCCTTTGTACCGCTCCCAGCACATGTTAAGACCTTGGAGAGAAGGACGATGCATCACGGGGTTACACCAGAATTAAACGTATTAATGAACAGGATTAATGAAGCACTTGAGCAGAGAGAGAAAAGCAGGTGGTAGAAATTGAAAATAGGGGTTTTTGCAGACACTCACGTAGGTAGGAAAATACCGATTGAGATAGGTGAGCTCAGGAGACGTGCATACCGTCATGCTTTCACTCAATCCGTAAATATCTTTATTGAAGAGGGGGTTGATTACATTATTCACGCAGGCGATCTTTTTGAAAAACGTAGTATGACTTCAGAGGACAGTGTCTTTGTAAAAGAAGAGTTTCAAAGACTTGTGAATTCGATAAAGGAAAAACACGGTAAAGATGTTTCAATATTCATTGTAAGAGGAAACCATGATGGAAGCCCTGATAATAATGCTCTTGATTTTGTAAAGCACCCATTAGCAAAGTATCTTAAAGTGGTAGGTGAATCTCTGATAAAAGGAGAAGAAGAGTTTTACACCGATGAGAAAATGATGCTAGCCGGTTTACCCTATCACCACTATATTTCACGCGTCTTTAATGATTTGAAGCCACTAATGGGAAAGATGTTTAAAGCAGAGGGTTTGGTTAAGATACTCCTATTACATAATTTCATCCAGGGGCATCATGATGTTCCCCCGGGAACACCTCCGCATAATTGCTTAACGATAAGAGATTTTGAAGGGCTAGATGTAGATATTGTTATAGCAGGACACTATCATACGAAAACGGGGCCTGTTAAGGAAGACGGTATTATTTTCCTAACCCCCGGAGCTACGGAAGCCGTAGACCTTTCCGATGAAGGGCCCTTTGGAGTATACATTTTCGAAACAGGAAGTACACCAAGGTTTATTCAAATAAAGCCATTGCATGAGATACGTAATTCTAAAGTAGATTCGATGGAAACGGTAAAGCCCAGAGAATGGTATGTAGAAAATGCTTTGAAAGAAGTGAACGCATACTACTATTACTTAAAGGAAAAACAAACTGACGGTATATTAAGGCTTGTAATATCAGGATACTTGGAAGAAAAAGACCCGTCTACAATAGATTTCGCTTTAAGGAGAGAACTGTCAAAACTAATAAGTCAAACAGGGCTTTTACACGTAGACTTAGTCAACCGCGTTGAGGAGGTCCCGCAGAAAATAACGTTTCCGAAAATGGGCACGGGCTTAGACTATATAGCCACCGTTTTAAAACCATTTGGAGAGAACATTAGCGAAGCTATGAATCTCGTTGAGGAGATAAGCATTGCACTTGAAGAGAAGGCGAGTCAAAAGACCGGATTATTAACTGGATTAGACCGTTCGCGCTTTATTAAACGTTGGTTAGAAATATTTGAAAAAGTGAAGGTTAAATGAGCACCGTTATAGAAAAACTAGTTCTGAAGAATTTCGAAAGATACAGGAGGGTCGAAATAGATTTCTCAGCTGGGCTAAACCTGGTAAGAGGCAGGAACTCCACCGGTAAAACCACACTTTTAAATGCTTTGACCTTCGCGCTTTTTGGAGAAGCCCCTGAGGTAAAAAACAAACTATTAGTGTCTAGACTACCGGGATCAAGCGAGATGGCCGTATACGTTAGATTCAGAAGCCCTAGGAATGGTCAAGTTGTGGAAGTGGAGAGAAGAGGCAGTCTCGATAGGAATGGAGATTATAGAACTGAGAGTAGAATGCTTAAAATAAATGGTAAAAGCATAGTGGTAGACAGCGAGGAGTTTTTGAAAGAGAAGATTACTGAACTTCTCGGAATGAGTTTGAGGAAGTTCCTTAATCTTGTCTATGTGAGGCAAGGAGGTTTAAACGAAATACTTTCACCCGATAAGGATCAGATGGATTCAATACTAGGAATAACCCTTTTAAGGGAAATTAGAGAACAGTTTGAAGAAGCACGTAAAGAATTAGAAAGATTTGAAGGTAAAGATGTTACAACCGAGTTACGTATACTGGAAGATCAAATACCCAAATACGAAT
>JAVZMD010000005.1:0-32933 GCA_038883435.1 Thermoproteota archaeon | reverse complement strand
TTATTTTTGAAAGCATTTCTTGAAACTTCTGGCAAATATTTTTTTGAAACTTCAATTACTTTTTTATCAATATCCACCAAAAAAATTTTTTTTACCGGATATTTTACTACTTCTCTCAATGTCCCTCCGTCTCCTCCACAATGACCCCAAGACTATTTATGAGATTGGGGAAAATGCTTGAATATTGCATACTCCTAAGACTCTCTCCCTCGACGTAGCTCATTATTATCCATCCCTCCACAGGGTTCACATGGTATACAAAGGGTGTTTCAACTCCTGCCTTCTTAGCTGAGCTTAGGATTGATGCTTCCCTAATGGTCCTGGATTTTCGTATTGACTCATCTAGCTCTTTAACTCTATATCCTTTTAGAATCCTCGTCTTGACGACTACCTTCATACCCATCCATTCGCAGAGGTCTACGATTGCCTCAGCACCTTGATAGAGAGTTCTAATTCTCGTACAGCCCTGTGGGAGGTGGTTTAACATCTGTTATCCTCCACCGCGGCTTGACGATAGAGTCTTCTACGCTAAGTCTTTCACCAAGCAAGTATTGTACTATCCCTTCCCAAGCTATCATGACGCCGTTGTCAGCGTAGTACTCCTGTGGGTAATCTTTGAAGACGGCATTCCTTTCCCTACACATTTCATAAGCCATTTGCCTCAACCTCATATTCGCACCAACTCCCCCTGCTATTATGAATTCGTTAACACCTAACATTGCCATAGCCCTCTCCGAGACTTCTATCAGCATGGAGAAAATCGTTTCTTGCAACGAGAAACAAAGGTCTTCAATAGGTTCCTTGCCTACGAGCCTTTCAAGCGCAGTTAACATTCCTGATAATGAAACATTCATACCCTTTATACTATAAGGTAGCTTCACCAGTCTGTTGGATTTTGAAGCAAGCTCCATTACCTTGGGGCCACCTGGGAAACCTAGTCCTGCCTTCCTGGCGAAAACGTCGATGAGATTCCCGACGGCGATATCCTCGGTCTCCCCAAGGATCACGTATTTATCCCCTGAAGCATGTAATACTTGCGTATTTCCACCAGAAACATACAGTATTACAGGGTTGATTGCCCTCGTTAACACTCTGGCAATGTCTATGTGAGATGCTGCATGGTTAACACCTACTAGTGGCTTCTCAAGCTTTAAAGAGAGAATTCTTGCCAGTGCTGCCCCGACTCTAAGACAAGGCCCTAATCCAGGACCTCTTGCGAAAGCCACTATGTTGATTTGCTTAAAGTCAACTTTAGACGCCGCCTCCTGAAGAGCTCCAACTGCTTTCTCAATATGATGCTTAGCAGCCTCGTTGGGATGTATTCCACCCGAGACGGGCCTGTAAACCCTCCTAATATCACAGAGTATTTGGAAAGGAGGATATTTGACGACACCTATCCCAAAGGTATGTGCTGTTGACTCTATGCCTACGCATGTTAAAGGCTCCCCCACAGAGGGCTCACCTTACAAACTCCGTGTAGTTGCAGGAACCACAGTGCCACCTTGGCTTAACCTCCTTGTGGAAAGCCATGACCTTGCCGCATCTTGGACACTTCCTGTTCTTCAGCTTTACAACACCCTTACCCGCATCTATTTCGTAATACTTTATCGGGTCCTTCATTTCTTACCACCAACAGTCTTAGCCTTCATCTCCATCCTTTTCTTCTTAATCTCCTCTTTTGCTTTCTTCTTCTCCTCCGGAGGGAGATTCGCGACCTTGATGTGCATCGGCTCTATGGCGGCGTGTTCAGGGGAATAATAGATATGTGCCTCGCCTCGTGAAAACTGTTTTCCAGCCATGCTTTCCAAGGTGACGATGTATATGGAATCTAAGGAAGCCCCTTTCATAGCTGAGATCATTTGCCTGACTTCAGCAATGCTTGGAGTGGGCTTTCCCGGATGCGGTACTTCGAACAGTATTTCTCTTCTTTTCAAGAGGGGGTTGTCCGATTCCTTCACTATCCTTACCTCCACCACGGGGCTCAAGGCGTTTACATCAGGCTTTAAACATTACTGGTCATTGTACCAAGTATTTCAGAAACCATTTTACGCGAGGAATTGTCTACTTTTATGGCTACAATCCCTTCTCCAGGCTGGCCGTACAGCACCAAGGAGCCTTCTGGAGCAGAATGGACGGCGACAAGTGTCAGCAAGTCTTCCTCACCGTCAACGATGATTATTGATTTAGGTGATGAAACAGCTTCCTTCACTACCTTCCAAGAGTCTCTGGAAATCGTCCCCGGGGGATTTACCAACGAGAATATCCTACGCCTCTCTTTTAAGCATTCAGCAACCGCTATAGGCTTCCTCATGGTCTTACCGTCGATTATACAGAGATGTGGTTCAAAACCCATTTGTATAAGGCTCTCTGAAACTATGTCTCCCACCGTTATTAGAGGACCCTTAAATCCTTCCAAGAAGCGCTTTATCTCAGATTCCCCTTTAAGCAGGATTCCTAGGGGCTTCTTAACTATTCTTCTCGTCTCTTCTGTTGCCTTTAAAGACACTACTTAAGCCTCACCGCATACCTTCCCGGAACCCTAGCCCCTATCAGCTTAGCTATTGAAGAAGCCTCTGGGTTAAATACCAATACTTCCCCAACCCATTCTTGCGTAAACTCCTCGCCTCCGCAATTAGGACATTTAGAAGAATCGCTTATCATCCTGCAGTTTAAGCATGCTCGCAGCGGCATTAAGCCTTAGCCTCCTGCTTAGGTTTCTCACCAGCCAGCTTCTTAATATCTTCTTCAATCCACTCAGGCTTGCCTAAGAAGGGTTGCCTCGCCGTCAAGCCTATCTTATCTGTCATCGCCCCCCTGCCTATTGAGACTGCTGCTATCCTCGCCCTGATCCAATCGTTCTTCTGTATTATACGCTTAGTCTGCCTCCCGATGAGAATACCCTGAGAACTATTGTAGTCCATGTAGTCGTCGGTTATCTGGGATACGTGCATTAACGCATCTGTCGTCACCAGCCTGACGAAGACCCCGAATTCCTCAACTTCCACAACCCTGCCCTCGACAACCTCGTTAACCTCGGGACAATAAGTGAGCACCTTGGCTCTGACCCTGTGGTAACTATGCCCGTCCCCAGGTGAGACCTGGCCCACAGGGTCGAAATCATAGTCCACTAGGAGAATGATATATCCAACCCCCTCCATAACCACGCCCTCATACCTGTCTTTCAAAACGCTTTTGAAAACCTCTCTAACAGGGTCGCCTAGCCTGGACGGGGGGATCTTAACCACGTCTTCAATCTCAATAATCTTAAATAAGTCTCATCACCTCCCCGAGCCCTGCTTCCATAATCCTACCCTCTCCCGCAGGGTAAAAAACAGGTATTCCAAGGGCCCTAAGCCTCCTACGCAACACGCTGTCGGCTGTCGCAACAGCCGCTTTATAAGTTTTTGCGAGAAAAACCAGGGAATCGTCGCAAACCATCCCGGTTGGGGGAAGCACTCTAATACCCTTAACAGCCTCTAGCGCTAGCCTAGCCATGCCGGCAACCCTATGCCTACTCCTACTTAGACCTTTAAGCTCAACCATTGCCTCGAAGGGCAATACCAATTCCACGCTCCCCCCAGTTAGTTCAACAATCCCCCTTATGAAGTCAACACCTATTTCAAAGGGGGCGAGTAAGGCGCTTGAATCCAAAAGGACGATCAATCTATTAGCACACCGTAGCCGATTAGTCTCCAACGCCTTTCGAAGAGCCTACTCACTGCAACCCTCTGACCCTTCTCCGCGCATACGGGTATTCTAAGGTCTAGCCTAACCCTGTTGTCGCGGACATCCTTAACAGTTGCTTGAGTTAGAGCCGAGCCGACGTTCACGTTTAAAACCTCCCCTGTTCTCAGAGGCTCGTTCTTCACCATGTCCCTTACTCCAACAACTCTTTCGAACATGCTGTACTCTAGAGTTATGCTCTTGGTAACGGGTGGTAACGTCCCGGGTTTACCAGCCAAATTGCCAACCAGCATATCGTTCTTAGTTAGAGAAGGATCCAGTGTAGTCCCTATTCCAACTAGTCCACCGCTCCTAACCCTTTCTACGAAAACGTTGTCAAACCCTACTGAGACAACCTCGGTAGTCAATGGAACTGTTTCAACAGTATCTTCCTTCTTAACTCTTAGACCAGGGAGTATCTCCAATTCGTCGCCTACCTTTATCTCACCCCTTACAACGGAGCCTCCTATAATTCCACCGCGCATTTCCCTAACTCTAGTCCCAGGCCTATTAACGTCAAACGACCTTATGACTATCATCCTAGCTGGGGAACTCAAGTCGAAGACTGGTGTTGGAACCTCTTTCTGAATAACATAGAGTAGAACATCTATGTTGACCTTATGCTGCGCAGACACAGGAACTATGGTAGCGTCTGCATAGCTTGTCTGAGAAAGAAAATGCTTTATCTCCTCCAAGTTTTTAAGAGCCCTCTCCCTAGAGACGATGTCTATCTTGTTCTGTACTACGATCAATTTCTTAATACCCATTATCTCGGCAGCTAAGAGGTGCTCATAGGTTTGAGGCTGTGGACAAATCTCGTCCGCGCCTATTACGAGTATTGCAGCATCCATTACTGCAGCTCCGCTCAGCATAGTGGTCATTAGGATCTCATGGCCGGGAGAGTCGACGAAGCTTATCTTCCTCTGGAAGACGGCTTCTGAACCACATGAGCATTTTGGAGTTGTAACATAGTTATATGGCGGCGGACACTTGGGGCATTGGAAAACGCTAAAGTTTGCATAACCAAGCTTTATCGTTATACCTCTCTTCAGCTCGTCACTATGCTTAGCAGTCCAGACCCCGGTAATAGCCTGTACGAGGGTTGTCTTACCGTGATCAACATGACCAAGCGTTCCAAGATTTAGACAAGGCTGTATATGTTTGTAGTCCTCGATTTTCAAACTCCCTCCGTAACTACCTTCATATTAACCTGGTATATGTCTTCAGATATCTGGTTACCCCTTACAAGCATCTTAACTCTCGTCTCCCCAGCGGGAGTCTTCTTATTCATCAGTATATACTTCTTAACACCACCCTGTACTGAAGCAACCATCGGTATCCCGGACTTATCTGACCCTCCTGTTATCATCAGTTTGACTCCAGACTTACCTACTAAAGAACCGTCTATAATGCTTCCTATTTTTAAGCCTAGCAGCGGGATCGCGTTGCTCCCCTCGAGTTTTACAGACTCCGTCTTACCAGTCTTTGGGTCTGCGATGCAGACTTTGAACTCAGGCGGCATGCTGAGTATGCTTATAAGCCCCGTATTAAAACATTAAGTTGCTACAGCCCATAGAACGGGTTCTCCTTCCTCTTAAGGCTTGAAATCTCCTCTAGAGCCTCCAAGTAGTGGGGTGCGAGTTGCCCCTTGAAAACCCTGTTAACCAGGGAAGCATCCCTAGCCGGGACATCGACTAGTAGCACATCATCCTCCTTAAGGCTCCTGCCGACGATTGCTTCCGGTATAGATATGGCAACCTCCTCCCCAGCCTCAGCCCTTGGAACTGGTTTCCCCTCTTTCTGTATCTGCTGTATTACCCCAACCTTCTCACCCTTCAAGTTGATCAGAGGTGAACCCGGTTTTATTCCACCAGCCTCAACTCTAACCCCGACTATCGCAGGCTTGCTCCTCCTGAAGATGTAGTTGGGCAAAACCCTTATTTTCCCTGGGAGGATGAGTTGTTCAAGCTGTGTTTGCATCTCTCTCTGCTTCTCCCTCTTACGCCACTCTGAAAATTCTTCAACAAGCTGGTAGATTATCCTGTTTTCAAACACTGGTACCCCTCTCTTCTTAGCCTCCTCCATGGCTTCAGGCATTATCCTAACGTTGAATGCGAGGAGGACCCTGAGCGTAGGGTCCCTAGAGGAAACAGAGGCCTCTATGACATCACGTTCTGAAACCGGCCCTATGTCTCCAATCCTAACCGGAATGTTTTTCTTCTCAAGCTCGCTTACCATTGCCTCAAGAGAGCCGAGTGTGTCTGCTTTAACTACCACACCATCCTCGCTGCTCCTAATCCTTATGGATTCGACCTCAGCCATGATTTTTTGAATAGCTTCCTCTACATTCCCCGTAGCAACCAGCAGCGGGGAACCGGGTAGTGCACCCTCTAAGTCGGGTGCGACTATCTTTACCCCTGCCGAAGGCCTTACTTCATCAACATGGTTAAACCTGTCTCTAGGGTCTCTTATCTCGTCAAGTGGCTTAGGCATCAACAGTGCTCTAATTTTTGTGACAATGGGCTTGTTAAAACCCATCAGCACTATAGTGTCGTCTCTCCTCAAAACCCCGTCGAAGATTACTGCATTGATTGTAGTGCCCATTCCGGTTTCCTCAACAACCTCTAGCACAACTCCTCTACCCGGTCCCTCGCTATATTCGAGTGAGGCTATGAGGAACTGTTGGATAAGACCTATTAATACTGCTATGACTTCTGAAACACCTTCGCCAGTCACTGCACTTACTGGGACTATTGCAACATTCCTTCTGAAATCGGTTATACGGTCAAACCTGTCTGATCTGAACCCGAGCATTGAAAGGTCCCCGATGATTTTGTACAAGTGCTCGTCTAACGCTCGCTTAACCTTCTCATCCTGTTTCGAAAGCGATTGAGTGAAGCTTAACGTTTTTTGTGGCTTCCAGCCAGGTATGAGATCAAGCTTATTCGCCGCAATTATGAACGGCGTCTTCCTGACCCTTAGTATTTCGAGGGACTCAACGGTCTGCGGCTCTACGCTTCTCAAGATGTCCACTACGAGTATCGCGAAATCGGCAATCGAGCCCCCTCTCCTCCTCAGGTTTACGAAGGCTTCATGGCCGGGGGTATCTATGAAAAGTATCCCAGGAACCCTAAGCTTCTCTTCCAGCTTTATGTTAAGGGTCTTAGCTACATCCACTATTACTTGAGAAGGGATGAGGCTCGCACCCACGTGCTGGGTAATCCCCCCGGCCTCCCTTATTGCCACAAATGTTCCACGTATCTTATCTAGTAGGGAAGTCTTGCCACTATCAACATGGCCTAATACGACTACTATAGGCTCTCTGATGCCCATTACCCTATGTATACCTCCACGCTCACTAAGCTCGCGGCAATATTAATCTCTATCTCATAAAAACTCATTTCTCACGTCGATAAAACGAGACCTTTTAAAAGCTATCCTCTAGAGGGTTTTGAGCCCCGTGTCTGCTTAATGATTTGCAATCACCAATGTTGTTAGTATGATTAAAAAGAAGTAGCACACTATTCAGAAAACAAGATTTGGAAATAAAAGAGGATTCCGGTTTTAATTAGAGAATTCTTTTAATGCTTCAACGATTTTCTCCACAGCTTGATCCGGCGAAATGTCTCCTCCAGATCCGCTAGATTCATAGAAGAAGTCTAAAACAATCCCCTTACTACGGTAGTATTCTAATAGTGGTGCAACCTCCCTCTTATATATTCCTATTCTCTCCCTGATTACCTCAGGCTTATCATCTTCTCTCTGATAGAGCTCCCCACCGCATTTGTCGCATATACCGTCAACCTTCGGTGGGAGCGTAATCTTATTGTATATTGCACCGCAATTCCTACAAATCAGTCTTGACGACAGCCGTCTCACTATTACTTCATCCGGCACGTTTAGGTTTATGACCACATCGACCTTTGAGACCCTTTCTAAGAATTCCGCCTGATTCACGGTTCTAGGATACCCGTCGAGTATGAAGCCCTTCTCACAGTCTTCCTTAGAAAGCCTTTTCTCCATCACCATGTTTACAACATCGTCTGGAACGAGTTTGCCGCTTGAAACATAGCTCGAGATGCTATTCCCTAGTTCGCTACCGCTCTTAATCTCTTCCCTAAATATGTCTCCCGTAGAAATGTGTGGTATTCCTAGTCTTATCGCCAGCCTTGATGAGTACGTCCCTTTTCCAGAGCCCGGCGGGCCCAGTATGACGATCCTCATTTTCCAGATTCCTGCTTGGCTTTAATCACCCATTTTACTTTTCTCGGATTCCTGCCTAGCTTGAAGTTTCTAAAGCATTTCGAGCTGCAAAACCTCAGTATGCTCCCGTCTTTCTTAACGTATATTATGCCTTCTCCGCTTGGAAACGTCTCGTTGCAGAAACTACATTGGAAGAGCGTGGGCGTGGTCCATCACCCTGAGAACCTTCTAGCCTCTCTCTCAGTCTCCCTGAGCATGAGTATATCCCCAACCTTCACTGGGCCACGCACGTTTCTAAGTATTACTCTACCCTTGTCTCTGCCAGTGAGTATCCTCACTCTAACCTGAGTAACCTCACCTGAGGCCCCTGACCTGGCCACTAGTTCTACGACTTCTGCTGGAGTAGCTTCCTCGCTCAAGATGAGCTTCCACCCGATGCTCGTAGAGCCTCTATTTTCTTAATAACACTTTCAAGCAGCGAGGCCGCTTCCCCAGGATCGATTATTGCCACTGCTGCAGCAGAGACGTTCGTCAACCCAGCAGCCTCGCCTAACTGCTTCTTGTCCGGCACAACTATATAGGGAACCTTCCTATCCCTACTCAAAAGGGGTATGTGTAAAACCACCTCCACCGGATCAGTATTGTCAGCTATGTAGGCGAGTTTCGCAATACCTCTTTCAAGGGCCTTCGTGGTTTCATTGGTGCCCCTCTTCACCTTACCCGTTTTGGCTGCCAGCCTTAGTAGTTCTAAAGCCTCCTCTACCAGTTCCTTAGTCGGCTCGTAATCAGCCGTTGTAATCTTAACCATTTCAGCTAAGCACCTCTACCCGTTTCACACCCGTGGAGAAGGGGTATAAAAACTTACTTGGGATAACTACGGGTGGGAGAAAATAAGTTCAACCATGCCGACAGATGCTTTCTCTACCATGCAGAACCCGAACCTGACCAGTTGGATCATCTTTCCTACGGAGAGCTTTGTCAACGGGGATTCTCCGAGGCCCTCGGTGTAGCTTGCGTCGGGCATTAACACGCGTGTTTTAACAGCATCATCTGGCAGGACCCATTGTATTAACCTCACGCCTGCCGATTTTTCAGGAATCTCAGTACCCTTGAAGGATGCAGTTACCGACCTAGTCTCAAAATCGACGTGTTCAACCTCTACGTTGAATAGTGAGATTAGCCTTATCATTGAACCAGGCTTAAGGCTAATTACATCTTCCGCCGAGACGAATAGCTCAGCCTTTCCCTGAGGAGATTCAACAATGACCATTCTGAAGCCGAATTCAGACCTACTCGGATGGCGGGACAGTTTCGCCTCGATTCTTCCAGGCATTTTTTCAACGACGAGCCTGAAAGGGTCTTTAACGAAATAATAGCGCTCTGAATCCCAATCCACTGCCTCCCTATTGTAAGCATAGAGGTTCTCCCATTTCACCATTGCCTCGGTTATGTTAAGCCCCATGTCTAGTATTACCCTTCTTATAACCTCTGGCCTGAAGCCTCTTCTCCTCAAAGACCTCAACGTGCCGAGCCGCGGGTCGTCTAGGCTCTTGTAAAGACCCTGTGCCCACCCCTTCATTATCTTAGACTTGCTCAAGACGCTTTTCTCCAGGCCTACTCTCCCTATGTGTATTGAAACCGGTTGCGGAGCGTTCAAATACTGGAAGACATATGATTGACGCACCTCGTTGGTCATATGCTCCTTGCCCCTTATGACGTGTGAAACCCTCATCTCGTAATCGTCTATTGCGCAAGACCAGTTGTAGAGCGGCCAGACTCTGAATCCCTTGACCCTAGGATGCTCGGCCAAGTCTATTCTTAAAGCAGGCCAGTCCCTAACAGCGGGATTAGGATGCTGCATATCCGTCTTAACTCTTACAACAGCCTCACCGGGCTCAAGGCCTCCGTTCAGCATCTTATCCCAGAGGCTTAGGCTTACTGACGGATCCTGCTCCCTGTGGGGACAGGGTTTGCCTTCTCTTTCGAAGACTCTGAAATTCTCAGGCTTACAGAGGCAGACGTATGCGAAGCCCTTTTCCAAAAACCTTTCGGCATGCTTATAATACACTGGAAGCCTGTCGGATTGATAGTATATTTCATTCGGCTCTATGCCCAGCCACTTCAAATCCTCAATTACCCATTCGTAAGCATCCCTTAGAGGAGGCTTTACAGATGGAGAAGTGTCTTCAAACCTAAGTATGAATTTCCCATCCATCTTCTTAGCGTAGTAGTCGCAGAGCACAGCTGGCCTAGCGTTGCCAAGGGTTAACGGCCCGTCTGGATTCGGTGCGAACCTTAAGACAATCTTAGCAAACCCATCTGCTTTAGGGAGAGGAGGAAGCTCTTGTTTGACGATTTTTTCAACTTTTTTAATGCCGCCGAGCTTCTCTAGTAAAACAGTCTGCTCGTTTAAAGAGAGCCTGTTAATCCTCTCAGTTATTTCTTGAACTATTGGAATAATCTCTTTAACACGATTCCTCAGACCTGGGTTTGTGCCAAGTAATTTTCCAAGAACTGCATCAGGCTTGGCGACTCCGTTGAAGGAGACAGCGTTTTCTAAAGCAATCCTTTCAATCAGACTCTTAACATCGTCAAGGCTCATCGAAAAGCCTCCTCCCCTCGAGAAGCCTATTAAGCAATCCCCTTTGTTTCAACCATTCCGCAGTCCTATTCCTCACCACAATAGGTATTTTACCAAGCTCATTCAAGTTTCTCGCACCCACGAGAAACATGGTAAACCTAAGTGCGAGTTCAAATGATCTTACCAATCTCCTAGCTTCCTCGACGCCTCCTTTTGAAAATGCTTTCAGGAACGGTAGAGCCATGCCAGTGCAGTCAGCACCTAGTGCAATTGCTTTCGCAGCATCGATGCCGGTTCTTATCCCCCCACTGGCGATTATTCTAAGCCTTGTACATATTTTAGTTTCAACTACGCTGACAGCTGTTGGAACACCCCAATCCCAAAAGGCTTCGCCAAGCAGGTTCGCTTTATCCCCCTTCTTTTTCGCACGGTAGTATTCAACGGCATACCAACTCGTACCACCTACGCCAGCAACATCTATCCATTTAACACCCCAAGACTCTACTATTCTAGCAGCCTCTCCGCTGAAGCCTGCTCCAGTTTCCTTTACACATAGTTTTTCCCCGAGCCTTTTAGAAAGCTCGGCGATGTACTCCCCGTATCCTTTAAAACAGACTTCCCCCTCCGGCATAACCAGTTCCTGAAGCTTATTGAAATGTATGGCCAACGAGTCCGCGTCGACTATCTGCATTGCCTTCAAAGCATAGTCTAAACCATGCTTAGCAACCTGGACTGCACCGATATTGGAAATTACAAGAGCCTTTGGAGCCCTCTCTCTAACTATAGAATAGGTGTCGGTTAAACCAGGTTTTTCCAAGGCTGCTCTAACGCTCCCGACTCCGATTCCTATGCCTTCGGCCTCAGCTACTTCTGCAAGACCCATGTTTATCCTCTTGGCTTCCGGAGTACCCCCGGTGAGCGCCTCTATTATCAGAGGTAGCCTAAGCCTCTTACCCATCACCGCAATACTAGTATCTATCTCCTCTAAATCAACCTCACATACAGCGTTATGAATAAGCTCCACATCTTCAAGCCAAGTGCCAATTCTTGAAGATACTTCTTTCGTGAGTGCTATACGAATATGTTCGGCCTTCCTGTCCTCTATAGCCACAGCTCATAGGTTACCATTAGTATTTTTAACTCTTGTTAAACCTCGCTTCGCTTTAATGCTTCTTATTAACCGGTTATAGATGCTTTTCAGCTCAGCTCCTCTAAGCTGACTCCTGTTCCAACCGTTTTAAGGATCCTCGATTTAACGTTGATATTCTTCAAAGCTTCCTCAACTCCGCTAAGGGATTTCTCATCGACCAAGATGAGAACACATCCTCCTCCACCAGCACCCGTGAGCTTTGCACCGTATGCGCCTGAAGAAATGCTAGTCCAAACTATTAAGTCGAGCCTACTGTTAGAGACACCTAGCAGTGAAAGCAGTAGGTGATTTAGCGTCATAAGCCTGCCTGCTTCAACCATATCGCTCTGCAATAACCTACTGATCTTCATGGTAATACCGCTTATCGACGTCATCGCTATATTGAATAAGTCTGGTTCCTTCTCTTTTAGAGAAGCTACTTTAGAGACCATTTCCCTAGTACTCCGCTCCATCCCCGAATCGGCTAGGAGAAATATTCCATTCCCAGCTTCAAGCCTCTCAAACCCCTTGTCCTTGATAAAGAGTATGAGGCCTCCCCAAAGCGATGCAGCCACGTCGACACCACTTGGGTTGGCATGGGCAGCTCTCTCACCCTCCATTGCGAGTTTGAAAACCTTTTCCTCAGGAGGCTTATCGTGTACGATTTTTAACAAGGCATATGCTAGAGCCACTGATATTGATGCTGAAGAACCCATGCCTGATGCTGGAGGGATGTCTGAGCTCACCCGAATCTTCAGCTTCCCCCTGAAGGATTCGGATTCGTTGAAAGCACTAACTATTTTTGCAAGAGGCTTTAATGCCGCTGGACCAGAAAGGGCACCTCCAATAACCTTACCGATCCCATATTTTTCAGAGCATATTTCATGAGGCCCGAATTCGTTGACTGTTTCAACGATAACCCTAGAGTAAACATCTACGGCAGCGGCAAGTGCAGGATATCCGTATACAACCGAATGTTCTCCCGAAATGATGACTTTCGCAGGAGCCTTGCAGGATATTCGCAAGCCCATCACTCGTAGAAAGCTATGGAAGAGTATCCGACTACCCCACTATAGTCTCCCGATATCTCCCCACTATGGTAGTATTTTAACAAGGATGCTTTTGAACACCCCATCTCTTTCACGCATGATATTAATGCGACCACGGGTCCTAGGCCGCAGAGCGACTCGTAGGATGACGCTACTGAGTGTACGCGCTTCTCGTCAAGAGATTCTATCGCCCTTATCGTCGCCATATCTTTCTCCTCAGCCTCATTTGCAGGGACGTAGTGACTCATATCAGAGCTTGCGATGACTAAGGATTTTCTATTCTCCAATGCATTTGCCAAGGCTTTGCCAAGCTCCACGTTCCTCTTCAACTCGAAGTCGTGTATCATTATTGGAACCAGTTTGAAAGAGCCCCCGTATATTAACTGTAGGAAGGGCAGCTGTAATTCGATAGAGTGTTCAAAAGAATGTGCGTAGGGATTATCCTCGACGAAGGACGCGTAGCTTAGGAGCAGGCTTACTGTCTGTTTATCAATCTCAACATCACCCAGCGGAGTCCTCCAGGAACCTTCACTCATTGTAGCGAAGCCTGCTGAAGCCATATGGTGGTCAGGCCCTATAACCACTACGATATCCCTTAGACCATGCTTAGCAGCCTCGCCATATGCCCAAGTCGCAGCCATACCAGAATACATATAGCCCGCGTGAGGAACCATGAGTCCTATTAGACTCGGGCTATATTCACCTAGTTCAGGTATTTTACCGAATCCAAGCCTACTTTTAAAAAGCGATTCGAGCTGTCTTAACAAGCTTTCCCTAGTACCTTCGTACCAGCTTCCCGCATAAGCTGGTTTCCTCACTCTAACCATTCTCTAAAACGTCTCCTCGATTTCCTCAAGCTTTGTTTCAAAAGCGTGAAAGTTCTCACTAAGGCTTTCAGTGGGCGATAGAACCCCCCTATTCCTAAGAACCTCCCTTGTTAAAAGCCAATACACTAGGGCTAGGGAGCTACGCCCCTTATTATTTGCCGGTATTATGAGGTCTATGAAGGAACACGAGTCGTCAGTATCACATATTCCTATTACAGGTATGCCGATTAAGGTTGCTTCCCTAATGGCCTTTTCATCAACCTTAGGGTCTGAGATTATCAGTATCTTTGGAGAAATATAGCCATCGTACTTTGGATTTGAAAATATCCCTGGGGGGAATCTTTCAATAATAGGTTTAAAGCCTGTGTATTCACACATTTTCAAAACAGGCGTCCTACCGTAGTCCTTACCCGATACTGCAACAACCTCACCCGGCTCGTATCTCGCTAAGGCCTTGCCTGCGACCCTTATCTTCTCATCCGTCTGAGATATCTCTATGAGGTTGAGACCGTCTGGTCTAGTAAACCTGACGAAACGCCTCATGCAGGTTGTACAGACTTTAGTACCTATGTGAACCCCTGCAGCAATATACTCTGTCCTAAGAACAAGCAGACCCTCTCCACTTCTTCCAGCTGTGCTCATCTCCTATACTCCTCCCCGAGCGATACTCCTCCAGAGTAAGATATTAGCTCGTCGATATAGTCGACGTGGGAGATAAATATTCTCCTGCAGCATATTCTAGTCACATTCATGGAATCCAATACCTTCTTCGGATCCTCGCCTGCAGCAATCCTCCTACGATATTCCTCCCAGAGATGGCCTATTACCTTACCGCATGTGAAACATCTGATCGGGAACATCATCTCAAAACCACCTACCTGTAGCTCTTCTGGAACCTCCTTCTAGCCCCTATTCCGCCGAATTTCTTAGGCTCTTTCCTCCGTGGATCTCCCGACAACAGGTGTCTGTCGAATTCTCTGAAGATGTTCCTGACGCTGGCACTCCTAGCCCAGCTTGTTATTGCTCTCGCAAGAGCCTGCATAACCGCCCTGGCTTGAGAAGCATGTCCCCCACCTTTTACCTTGATTTCGATATCAACGTCCTTAAACTGCTCAGGTGCTAGCGTAACTGGTGTTAAAGCAAGCATCCTGTAAGGGTTGTAAAGCCAGTTTTCAGCCGGAAAACCGTTGATCGTTATCCTACCCGACCCTGGCCTTACCACGGCTCTTGCAACAGAAGTCTTTACGGAACCCGTTATGATAAGCGGCATCTTCCTAGGAGCAGGCATTCCTAACCAGCCTCCGGAACCTTGAAAATGTCTTTAAGCTCGGACAGTGAGAAAGACCTTACCCCGAGCCTAGTGGCATCTGCTTCCTCGAATCTTACCGGCTGACCCTTCAAATTACCAGGATTTCCGATATAAACCCTAAGCCTCCTGAGGGCATTCACACCCTTCTTCTTATCCATTGGAAGCATGCCTCTAACAACCCTCCTGACGTATGTTGCAGGATTCCTAGGATGTACAGGCGTGTGCTTAGGATTCCTCACGCTTTTTATATCCAAGAATTCAACATACTCCCTAATGAAACTATGCTTGCTACCTGATATTCTAGCCTTCTCAACGTTGACTACGTGAACTCTGTAGCCTTCCAATAGCTTCTTAGCTATCATCGAGCACATTCTCCCTAGGATCTGGTTTGTAGCATCAACTATTAGAACCTTTTCAGACAATTATCTTCACCCCAGACCCCTTCGGCTCAACCTTTGTAAACTCGTCTATCATCATGACAGTACACCCCGCAGCCTTAAGCAAGCTTAAGGCTGCGGAAGAAAACGAGACAGCGGCGATGGTTACATTATGCTTTATATCGCCCCCGCCCAAGACCTTCCCAGGTACAACAACCTTATCACCAGGCCTCGTTAAACGCGCTATCTTGCTTAGGTTTACCTCAACCCTTCTACTCCTAGACCTTGACAGTATCTCTCCAACTCTCTTCCAGAACCTTGATTCTTTAGCCGACTTCTCCACTGTCAGCAACACTCTTCTCGCCACCTTGCTCCTCAACTCCAGGGAGCGAGACAGAATCCATAAGCGTTTTAAACTTATCCCTCAGTATTCTAAGGGCCTGTTTAAAAATCTCCAGAGCGGGTAGAGAGCCCGTAGATTCCAGTTTGAAAACGAAGACATCCGGCTGCTCCGTGAAGCTATACGTCGCTAGGGATGCGGGCTGCCACTTGGCGTGCATTCTGCCCCTTCCCATTCTTGCTATAGCCTCAAGTCTAAGCCTGCTTCTAGGGGGAATCCTAGTTATGGGAATATTCCTGTGAACAGGGTATACCTCAGCATCCTTACACGTAAGGTCCTTGGAATAGACCGTAAGAGGCTCTTCCCCGGCTGAAACATCAAGGCTGAGTGTTGTGAAACATTTTTCCCCAGAGCCCCCGGCGCATTCCGGAGAGTCCATTGGGAGATACTTGCCTATTGGAGTCTTCAAGGGTATTAGGCCGAGTCTGTGGGATAGTATCTCATCGAACATTGGGCCGGGGTTTTCAAATATGAATACTTCGTGTATGGCGAGTATAGGAACTTCCTCCAATATTGCCCTCCTTATCGCATTCACCATAGCCTCTGAACATCCGCTTATCCTCGCTTCTAGATACTCCTCGCTCAGCTTAAGCATCTCAACTTTCAACTTTGCTGAAGCATCTCCCGGTAAAGTATTTAAGGGTTAGCAGTGTGGGGAACGCTTATTAACCCCCCTGCCAAAAGGGCTATGCGTGAGCACCGAGTCTGAGAAATGCGCTGTAGTAAGAATATACTCCTCCAGTAACAATACTATAATCCATGCCACTGACCCGAGTGGAGCCTATACTCTAGCGGTTTCCACAGCAGGTCAGCATGTTAAAGCAGACAGGTTGGGCGGCAGTCCCTACGGCGCCATGATGGCTGCAGTTACAGTGGCGGAAGCTTTGAAGAAACAGGGTATTGAAACAATTAAGGTAAGGGTTAGGGCTCCCGGCGGGATAAAGTCCAGGACGCCAGGGCAAGGTGCTCAGGCAGCAATAAGAGCCCTAACCAGGGCTAAGCTTAGGATAATTTCTATCGAAGATGTAACTCCCATTCCTACTGACGGGACTAGGAAGCCTGGCGGTAGAAGGGGTAGAAGGTTCTAGGCTGCTTTCGGCTCCTCAGCAATACTCAATCTTATCAGGGGCTCTTCGTCTTTTTTAACGAAATAGCCAGGAGACCTTACAACCTGTTCGCCAATCATAATTTTCCCATGGGTTATTGCTTGCCTAGCTGCATGAATCGACTTGGCCAACCCTTTCCTGTAAACGATTGTTTGAAGCCTCCTTTCCAATATGTTGGAGAGACTTAAAGAAAGAACATCATCCAGCTTCGCGTCTTTTTCAACGAGGCCGAGCCTGTGGAGCCTTGAGATAAGCTCTGATTCTCTTTTAAGCCTCTCCTCGCCTGTTAGGCTCAAATACGAGCGTGCAGACGCCCTTATACCCCTTAGGAAGGATGCGGCTCTCCAAAGCTCCCTCTTGTTTCTCAAACCGTATTCCCCAACCAGTATCAGCTCCTCAGCAAGTCTCTCCCTAACCCAAGGGTGCTTTGGATGTAGGATTTTGCTCCTTATCCTACGCGGGTCCCCCATTTCACCATCACTTACCCTCGCCACCAGCTTTAGCAGCGCTCTTCGCAAAGCCCACCGGGGGACCGGTCCTCCCAGTTGTCCTAGTCTTCTGTCCTCTTACTTTCAACCCGAGAGAGTGTCTAACGCCCTTCCAGCTTTTCATCTTAATCATTCTCTCAATATCCATCTTCTGAGTTAACTCAAGCTCTGAAGTTATCAAATGCCTATCCTCACCGGTTATGATGTCCCTCCTCCTATTAAGCATCCACACTGGAATCTTTAACGACTTAGGATTATTAAAAGCGGCTTCTATTCTAGCGACTTCCTCATCAGTCAAGTATCCTAACCTAGTGTCCATCGGTATGTTAAGAGCTATGCATAACGCCCTAGCCAACGACCACCCTATTCCCTTGATCATCGATAGACCGTCCAATACTTTCCTCTTACCATCGCAATCCGTACCGGCGATCCTAACTATCTCTCTGAATTCCCTATTGCTCATCCAGTAGGCCTTAGAGACTTTTAGAAGGGCAGTTATAAACATTACCCACCACATGAAAGAGGCGAATAGCCGCGTTCAACAATGGCGACTGTATCCTTGTTTCCAACACGCTGGGGAGGGGATTTGAACCCCTACGGCGCGTAAGCGCCACAAGCTTACTGAAAACAGGTTCTCCAGGCTTGCGCCTTAGCCAGGTTCGGCCACCCCAGCTGGTTTTACCCGTAGCAGATTCTTCTTAAAAAGCTTTTTACATTTTTTTTTAAAAAAAAGCTCAGCCCCATGTCTTCGGGTATAAAGTCCTGTCCATTACAACTCTTTCAACAGTTGCGACTACTCCACTCTTGGCATGAATAACCTCATCTGAGTCCATTGTTAAAACTCCGAAGCCTACGCATTCTCCCTTCAAAGTCTTTATGCATATGATATCACCCTTGACGAGAGGATGGTCTATTTTTGAAACCCCCTTAGCAGCAAGCGGTGCACCATGTGCAACCGCTGCCACGGCACTATCCTTTACGTATACTGAGGGGAAACCTTTTATGGCGTCCTCTATTGGCCTGATTGTCTTCCTTAGAAGACTGTCATCACCCTCTTTAGAGTACATGTACCATGCAGCGTATACCTCAAGCAGCGTAGAAGAGGAGTCCTCGTTCAAAAACCCGTCTCTAGTCCTCCTTAACTCAACCATGTGAGCACCTACTCCCATTAACAATCCCAAGTCGTGGAGAAGCTTCCTTATGTAAGTACCCGGCTCAGTGACTACTCTGAATACGAATCTTCTTTCAACAATATCCTCTATCGTAAACTGGAGTATCATCCTCCTTCTTAAAGCCCTCTTCACAGACGATTTCACTGGGGGCCGCTGGTATATTACTCCAGTTAGCTTATCAACCCATTTTCTCAGGTCCTTCTCGTCGAACTCACCGTGTATTTCACAGACTCCCACGTACTCCTTGCTCATCATGTGTAAGTATTCAACAGCCTTTGTAGCGTCGTTAAGGCAAACCGGCAGTACGCCGGAGACGCCGGGATTTCCCCATTTCTTCAAGGGTCCCGGCGTGGCCAGCCTTTTCAACCCCTAGGATCCTCTTTACAACCGAGGATACGTCGTGACTAGAAGGCCCAGGAGGCTTGTCTAGGTTTATTATGCCTAGTTTGAGAAGCCTCTCTACACTTCTCTTCTCTGGGTACTCGCCGTAGTTAGGATCTGTCTCATATTCTTCCTTTACTAGGGTTTTGAACCTCAAGATGTCAACGAGGTTTCTCAATCCTAACCAGCTCCGCCATGAACTGTTTCAAGCCGCTCTTCTCTATGGCTGATAGAACAGTCTCATCCTTAGCGTTTGCCCTTATCCTGATGACTTCATCAAGTGGAAACAGGTGTATGATGTTCTTCTTATCCCTCTTAACGCCGTTCAGCTCCTTGGGTCCTGTTATAAGCACGTTGGAATCGTCGACGATTCCAACTATTACGCATTTCTTACCCCTGTCTCTTCCTCTTGTTATTACGCATATTCTCCCAGGACGTAATACGTCTCTAGGCATCCTTCACCACCCACTTCTCCTCCAAATAGGTTGAGACAGCCGTCTTAAGTATTCTACTCACAGACGCCTGGGATAAAAACCCCGTGTCTAAAACCATATCGTAGAAGCCCAAGTCCTCTATGTCAAACCCGTAATATTCCATAAACCTCTTCCTTTCAGAATTTTCTCTAGCTATCGTCTCGGAAACAACCTCTTCTAAGGGCCTGTTTTCCCTAGAGGCGATTCTCCTACATCTTATTTCAAAAGGGGCTTTCAGGAATATTTTGAATGATTCGACATCCCTGGCGAACCATCCTGCGAGCAGACTGTCCAGCACGACACCACCTGATTCAAGTAGTGAAAGAGTCAAATTGTCTATCTCCCTGTCAAATTCAGGGGTCTTCATGCATAATTCCGATAATTGAGTAACGGTAAGCCCTTTTTCACTAGCTATCCTTCTGAACAACATGCCTGTTGAAACATATTCAAGCTTGAATTCCTCAGCGAGTGGTTTAGCATAGGTAGACTTGCCGACGCCGTGCATACCCGTCAGGATTATTATTGGTCGATCTGGACGTTTTAACTTCGACACTACAGAACAACCCCCAGGAGTTTTCTGAACAATAGCATGAAGAAAAACATGCATATTGAGCACCATACTGCTAACGACAGTGGAATCGCCCCCCCGTCTCGAGAAAGCGATGCCGACAAGTAGCCTGCTGTGTCACCTAGAGGGATGAAATAGCCTAGAACCATGAAGATCATGAAGGGAAGCATGTTAAGCAGCATCATCTTCCATTGGAATGACGACACTTCCTTCTCCAGCTGAGACATGTAGAGCTTCTGCTTATCCAGCTTCTTAAGAAGCTTATGGTCCTTAAGCCTTTGCGCAGCCTCACGTTGCATTCTAAATGCTTTCAAAGTCGCTGATTTTTCCTTCAACTTCTCCGGGTGGAGTAGAAGCTTAATGGCTAGAACAGTCAGTAGTGAAGACGCTGCTGAAATCACCGTCGCAATCATCGTGTTGAAGAGCTGCATCTTATCACCCCCTATTCTGAAAGGCTGAATAAAACGTTTTCCAGAGGTTAACCGCCGAGGAACCTAGCCAAACCCGGATGGGTCTCCAGAGTCTCCGTAAGGATGAGCTGATAATACTGCTGTATTATGTCGACTGCTAGCAAAACCCCCATTCCGCCACCCAATACTCCTAAAACGTCCCCTACACCAGCGATTAAGCCGATTAACATACCGCCGATAAAAGCCACCGTATTTATGTATGGGGCTATCCTACTTTCTATAACGCTCGGTGTAGACCTGAAACCTCTGAGGAAAACATCTGATTCCACCAGCTGCGTTGAGATAGAGCGTGCATCCATACCTGAGACTGAAAGCCACACCATGGAGAGGCCTAGGCTGAATAGGATGAGTATTAATATGTATCCGAGTGCATGTAAAGGCTCCTCTGCAGCACGTACAATACCCCTAGGTGCTGAAACAAGCTTAGCCAAGCCTGAAACAGGGACATACGTATTATTAACAACTTGCACTCTTCCTATGATGTCGCCTAAGGGTGTTTCAGCAAGCGGAGTATTGCTTAGGAAAGTTGCTATCATTATTATGTTGGAGAATATTGCAGCAGTCAGTATCACGGGAATATTAGAGACATATAGAAGCTTAATTGGGAAACCTCTTGAAAAACCTCTGAAACGCCCGTGAGAAATAGGGACGTTCACGCTCACGCTCTCCAAGTATATCAACGCCAGTATGAAGATTATTGTGAGAACAAGCTGGAAAAGCGTTGGGACAGTTGGGGCACCGCGGTAGAAGAAGTCGGTGAACGGATTGCTTAGCGTGAATATTTTTTGGAAGAAGAATATTAGCACACCCCACATGTAGCCGTCTGGCGCATGCGCCAATGGGCTTAAACACTCCAACCATATCTCCTTTGCAACCCCCGTCAATATGAATAGGCTTATCCCGCTTCCAAGACCCCAGCCCTTTTGGAGGACCTCATCCATCATCAACAGGAGGAAGGAGGATAAGAATAGCTGAATTGTCGCGATCACCCTAGCCTTAAAATCCCCTGTTATTAGTGTTCCGCTGAAAACAGTTGAAACGGCTGAGAAGAGGATGAGTGCTATCGTGAACAGTTTTGTCGCAACCTGCAGCATCCTCCTGTCGTACTCTGAGCCTGGGTCGAACCTTATTAGCCCGGAACCTGCTAGAAGCTGCACGAGTAGGCTGCCAGTAACTATTGGGCCTATGCCGAGGTGGAGGAGAGAACCCTGTTGCCCCCCTATTATTATTCTCATCGCAGCCCACGGGTCGGCACCCTGCTCCCTGGCTATACCGTAGAGAGGAATATAACCCATAATGAGGTATAGCACTAAGACAAGCCCAGTCCACACTAGTCTATTTGTAAAACCAACTTTTCTAGTTGGTGCTTCTATTTGGAATATGTAGGGTTCAATCTTCTCCATAGCCTCGAGGAAGCCCATTAAGCTTCACCCGGCTTTACAATCCTCCCCCCTGCAGCCTCAATCTTTGCACGTGCTTTCTCACTCCAATGGGCGACTTTAACGACGTAAGCTGATGAAACCTCGCCGGCACCGAGGAGCTTAGAGTATCCATATGCATTAAGGTCTATGAGCATGCTGCCCTCGGGGGTTTTAATACCTATTTTACTGTAGAGCATATCTAATTCGCCAACATTAACCTTTTTGCCAACAGCCCTAGGGACCTTTCTGACAAAACCCTTCTCCTTCTCCTCCTTGTAGAAGCTTAGGAACTTGTGACCCATGCTCCCGGCTCTTCCAACACCCCCTTTGGAGCCGGATTTCCTATGTTGTCCAATTTGCCCCCAACCGTGAGTCCGGCTGCCACGCATCTTCCTTGTTTTCCTCAGCCTAGTCGGCAATCCTCGAAACCTGCAAGAGGTGGAGTTTTTAAACGTTCTGTATTTTGTTAAATCATCCTCTTCAAAATAGTGTTTATTCTATCTCCCCAGTCTCCAAGTATACCACCCTTCTTAACAGGCTTCTTAACACTTCTTTTGAAACCTCCCTTTGGAGGGGTTAGTTTGAAGACTGGTTTAACCGGCTTAAGGACTTGGCTTGGGGAGTTGCTTGTCCACACTGCCTCCACAAGCTCTTCTAAGGACTTGTAACGTGTGAATTTTACCAGGTTCTCATTGCTTAAACGCCTACCCCCGGGCAACCTGCCTCTTTTCAACAGCAATAGTCTTAGAGTATTCTTGTCTATCCTACCCCACATTAAGTACTCCTTAGCCTTTCTCAACATCCCTTCTACTGAAGGGTTTAGTCTAACTAGCGTTGACGAGTTGACTCTTAGTAGCCTAAGCTTATTGAGAGTCGCCGCCACATCCCTAGTAACATTGACCGCGCCCCTTATCCTTACTACGACGACAAGTGGAGAATCGTCTTTAGGATCCAGCTTTACTCGCCTCCGTTGCTAGGAAGCTTGTCACGAAAAGCCTTTTCAAAGCGCCGTATGTGGCTGCGATAAAAGAATGGCTTGTCGAAGTTAAGCCCTTTGACTTAGACCAGACATCCCGAATGCCCGCGAGCCTGAGAAGCGGTTTAATCGCGTCGCCGACTACGAGGCCAAGGCCCTTCGGACCTGGATAGAGCATAACGGTTACACTGCCTGTTTTACCAATGGTCTTCGCCGGAATAGAATGTGGTTCGCCACATTTGCATTCCCAGGAGCCGCATCCACGTGGCACAGGGATAATGTTGAGCCTAGCTCTTCTAGCAGCTTTCTCTATCGCATCCCTAACCTGCTTAGCTTTCGCAGAGCCTATTCCAACATGCCCGTCTTCATCACCGACTACAACAAGTGCTCGGAAACGCGTCTTCTCCCCAGCGTCACTCTGCTTCTGGACGGGGCTGACTGATATTACTTCCTCTCTTATTTTCCGAAGCAAAAGGTCGATTGCCTCAGGCTCCCTGATCTTGAGACCAGTGTTGAAAACTTCTTCCAGCGTGGAGATCTTGCCCTCTTTTATCATTCGAATGAGCGGAGTCTCTACAATAGCCTCCTGAATTACCTCAGGCTCTTCAGACTCGTCTTCAGCCATGTTCAACAACCTCCTTTATTCTGGTCTTAACTTCTTCAAACACTTTAGGCATGTCTTCAACCCTCAAACCCTCGTTCACGTACCTAGAGAAGGCCCTTCCCCCGGAAGCCTTAAAATAGTCGACTATATGCTCGCCGAGCATCCGACTCTTCCCCGGGAGCATTGCTTCGTCAACTCTTACTTTGAAGCCCGCATCCAAGAGGCCGAGGCAGGCAGCATATATCCTACCTCCTTTGACAGGCTTATGCAGACCAACGTCTAAAATACCCTCGGAAACACCGTTCTTCAAACACCTTAAACCCGCGAGATAGGCAGTCAGGTATGCAGCAGGAGTATTGTTGAAGCTAAACGACCAGCCGAGTCTCTTCAATTCTTGCGAGAAGGCTGAGGCTAAGGTCATGTCTCCAGTAGGCTTGCTAGAAACTATCAATACCCTAACGTGCTTATTTGAAACCCTTACAACAACCCTAGGTAAGCCTGATTTAAGAAGTTTAGTCCTAAGGTAATAATCTGTTAGTCCTTCCCGACGCCTCTTGAACTTAACCTTATAGGATGCTGACCTCGCCATTAAGCAGCCTCACCCCTCTCCTTTAAAGAAATAACATAGTTCATCAATGCCCTCCTGCTCGCGAACATTCCTCCCTTGACCATAAGGTACAGCCTCCTATACATTTTTCTGGATATGATCTTCCTATTACGTAGCTCTTTTAGGAGCCTCCTCTGAGCCCTAACTTTCTCAACCCATTTAACCGATACTCTAGCACTCTTAGACCCCTTCCTGCTCCCCGGCCCCCTCCTGCCGCTCCTAATCCTAACCCTACCCCTACTCGGCGTGGAGGCAGGTCTCTTCCTAATCGCACCGCTTTTAATAAGCCTTCTAACATCAGCCCTTGTTACAGCATTCTCAACGTCTTCAAGCCTCTCAGGGTCTATCCATATTCTCGACTCGCCCACTTTAAGAATGTCAGCGGCAAGCCTCCTGACTGTTCCAACACCCAACTTGCTAAGCCTCCTCCGTCTTAATGGTCCTAGCCTCGTAGTTAGCTATGACGAAGCCTTTCGACAATGCTTCTTTTGCGAGAGCTTCCCTTAGCCTCCTGCCCAGTTTTGAAGAGAAGATTAGAATCTTCCCCTTTGGGGACCCTGCTTCTTCAAGATCACGCTTAGAAGAGACTAGTATGGGTTTTAAGCCTGAAGAATGTAGCCCCCTGGTCTTCCTCGGAGAACCATATCCCACCTTAACTACCTTAGGCCATCCCTTAACCCTGAGCCTCATTTTACTGTCCTTACCCCTTGGTCTACGCCAGTTCTCGTCCAGTCTAACGTATCTCCAACTCTCCTGCCTTACGAATTCAGGCTTATTCTCTTTGTGCCTCCTCCTTAACGCAAGGAGTTTCTTAGCCTCAGTGCTCAAACCTATCGCCTCCACAATCCTTTTTCAACAACGTATATTCCATCCGTATAAACCCTCGGATCCTTATCCTCAATCTTAGTCGTCGATTCAAACATCGCAGCCACTTGAGTTACCTCGTTCTTATCCAAGCCCGTGACGATTATGTCTTGCCCGGAGACATTGATGTCAACGTTTTTAAAGGGAACCTTAAAGTACCTTGGCGACTTCTCACCTAGGAAGTTGTGTATGGAAACCGTGTTGCGAGACTTATCGTATTTAACAGTTACTGGAAAATGAGAGTAGACTATTTTCAGCTTAACCATGTAACCGTGGATAACCCCATCCATCATATTCCTGACAAGCTTGGCGATTGTTCTAACCATTGCTTTAAACTTCTTACCCTTCTTGGTAGAAACTATTCTAAGTGTTCTTCCATCCAGCATTAGTCTTAAACCAGTATGTGAAAAATCTTTAGACAATTTCCCAAGTGGACCCTCGACGATAACAGTAGAACCGTTTAGGCTAATGTTTACTCCCTCGGGTGCTTCAACAGTTTCAGCATAAACAGCTTCCATCATGCTAATAGACATATGCGATCAGCCTCCCTCCGATTTTTTTGTTCTTGGCTTCCATATGCGTCATCAATCCCTGTGGAGTAGATACGATTAATAACCCGATATTGTAAGCAGGGAGAAACATCTTTTCAAACTTCTCAATATCTCGATACGATGTCGGAAACCTTGGTTTAATGGCCCTGCATTTGTTTATCCTTCCTATCAATTGTACTCTGAAAAAGCCCGACTTACCATCGTCGATGAATTCGAATTCACCTATGTAACCGGATTGCTGCAATATCTTAAGAACATGCCCTATGAGATTTGAGGCTGGCGAGATTATACATTCTCTCTTCCTCCTAAGATCACAGTTTTGAAGCGTCGTCAACGCGTTTGCGAGAGGGTCGTTAAGAGTCAATATTAAACACCTCAAGCATACTTCTTAAACCCGAGTAATGGGGCAACTTCTCTGAAGCAGTGTCTACAATAGTTCAAGCCATACTGTCTTATTATTGGACCATATGATCCACATCTAACACAGGGCCTCGCACCTTTTCCGAATGTCCTCTTCTTCGGTGTTTGACGAGCCATGTTAAACAACCTCCACCCCAAACTTTCCCCTTATGAAGCTTATTGCTTCCTCTTTCGCAATTCTATGAGACGGACCAACTTTGTTTCTACGACGTCTCCGGTACATAACACGGAAACCAGGCCTGTAGAGTTTAACACAAATATCCATTCCGAAAACACCTATCTTAGGATCGTATTTTACCCCTGGGAATTGAATATGCTCCTTAATACCGAAGCTAAATACCCCATCTTGGAAGCTTGAAGCCTTTATCCTCCTCCCTATAGCACTGAAGGCTCTAGAGAGGAATTCTTCCGCCTTCCTACCTCTAAGCGTTACTATAGCAGCAATCGCCTCGCGTTTCCTAATTCCAAATTCCTTTATAGTCTTCTTGGCTCTTCTCTCGGCTGGTCTCATACCGGTCAATAGAGTTAAAACCTGCTTGGCTTTCTCCAATTGATCCCCGGGTTTCCCAGGGCATATGTTCACAATAACTTTTTCTATCCTTATTTCTCTCATAAGATTCTCCTGTTTCAATTTCCTTTTTTCTAAAACAGCCTCAGCCAAGGCTTCTCCCTCCCCACAACCATAACGTAATCCCTTATCGTACTTACTTCACCATGGTCAGTAGCGAGTGTAATAATACTGTCGCGAAGTATGCTTGAATTTGAGATCGATTTCACAACCCCCGTGATACCAGCATGCTTACCCATGAACACGTACGCAAAGCATCCTTCTGCAAGCGGAGCCTTATCCATTATAGTGCCCTCTGGGATTTTCACTAGAAGCGACCCGCCTATGTTGAGAGAATAATCGTCTGTTTCAAAAGTCTTACTGTCCTCAGTTGTAAGCATCAGTTTTCCACGGTACAGGTATTTCTTATTAATCCTACATATCTTCATGGAAGATTCTTCAGGAGAGGTTTCAACGGGTACAAGCCTACCTTTATTGTCGACCAGCATTCGATAATGCCTGTTAAGCTCTTTAATGCTTATCACATCCATCAAGCCTACGGGGAATTTGTGAGATGTTCTAGCAACTCCGTCTACGAGAATCGATGAACGGTTTATAATACTCCTTGCCTCCCTACCCGTCTCGGCTAGTTTTAAAACGTCTCTTACGACAACTTGAAGCGGCAGTGAAAGTTTAAACCTATGTGGGCCGGGTTCAGGCCTAGTGATAAACTTCCTCTCTTTAACACTAACAACCTGCATAGAGACAGGGGCAGCATACCTCTTAAGACTCTTTGACCCGCCTTTACGCGCCACTTTCAGAAACCTCCTTAACGGCCTTGTGTCTCCTTTCTATAATGCGTTGCCTCCACTTATCCTTCTCATCGATTTTGATTAGTATAACCGAGTTTATAGGTATTGGAACCAGCCTCTGCTCTCCACGAGCATTCTCCCTGTAAACGCCAGAGACGTAAATACGCCCCCTGCTTCTGTCGACTCTGCTTACATCCCCCTCAATACCCTTGTAGTCCCCCCTTATTATAAGAACCCTGTCTCCAGTCCTCACCGGCAGGCTTCTGAAACCATACTTGGCTCTTAACTCACGGCTGAGATGAACAGAAGAAGCCTTGTAGGCCAAGTGTCTCTCGTTCATATACTGTCACACCACCATTGAGGCGAGTGCTGAAAGCTTAGGCCACAGGTCAACCGCCTCCTTGGCCACTGGACCCTTAATCTCAGTGCCCTTAATATCACCTTCTGGAGTTACGAGTACTGCAGCATTGTCTTCGAAAATAACCCTAAGCCCGTCTCTCCTCCTGACAGGATAACGTTGCCTTACTATTATCGCCTTCATGAGCTTATTCTTGAGGTCCGGCGTGCCTTTCTTAACAGCAACCGTCACCAGGTCACCTACTTTCGCAGAGGGCCTGCGCCTTAGCCGACTACCAGTCCTATAGACCTGCACTATTCTCAGAACCTTCGCTCCAGAATTGTCTGCACACACTAGATTAGCACCAACAGGTAGCCCGCGGGAACCATGCAGCCTATACTCCAATATACCCTTTGCGGATACTGCCCTAGATTTCTTCATCGCCATCTTAACCCACCCTCCCCAGCACCACGAAGTGCACGGTCTTGCTCAAAGGCCTCGTCTCTCCTATTATAACCCTATCTCCCACCCTAGCGGCGATGCAGGGAGGATTATGGGATGGGATTCTGCTCCTCTTCCTCATGTAACGCTTGTACTTTGGAACATAGTGCAGGTATTCTCTCATTACCACCACCGTGTTCTTCATCTTATCTGAAACTACGACGCCTTCGAATATGCTTCCCCTAACCCTAACATTTCCGTGGAAGGGGCACTTCTTGTCTTCACACTTATTCTCCGGAGGATTCAGCCTAAGGTCTTTAAGGAAACTCAAGGATCGATCCTCCCAGTTCTGTCCTCTGGCCTAAACGCTATTGACTCGCCCCTTAGCACAACATCCTTGTCGCCGAGTTTGAATATTAAAACCCTGTGTTGCTTTGGGATAACGAGGCATCGTCCTTTCTCAGAGAGTATGATGAGAGTATTCTTCGTCTCCCAGATGACCCTTCCTGATAAAGCCGTGGAACCGCCCTCGCGGTCGAGAACCTTAACAGGAAGACCTATCAGCTCGTGATAAGCTAGGTTACCTGGAGTCCTCACTTTTTCTCCTCCTCCCTTTCCACGGTAAGTATCCTAGCTATGGCGCGTTTCAACTCTTTAACAGCCTTAGTATTCTCCTCAAGGCCTGAAACAGCCTTCATCTTTGCTATCATCAACTCGTTACGAAGCTCCTGGAGTTTCTTAAGCCTCTCCTCCCTGCTCATTTTCCTTATCTCACTCGCCTTCAGCCTTGCCAACTTCCACAGCCTCCTGCGGTGCCTCGACCAACTGCACCTGGTCCGGGAAAACAGCCTCCTTCAAAATTTTGACTTTAACACCCATTATTCCCTGTGGTAGCAGAACGCTTGCCTTACCTACCTTAACATACTTCATCGCAGGGTCTCCGGCTGCAGGCATGTAGCCGTAGTTAAACTTCTCGAACCTAGCCCTGTCGGTTGTAAGCTTGCCAGCTATCCTTATCTCACAGCCTATTGCACCCGCAGCAGCTACTCTTCGTAGAGCAACCCTAGCCGCCCTACGGTATTTAACACCCTTCTCAAGAGCCCTGCATATCATTTGAGCAACAAGCTGGGGTTCCAAATCTGGATTCTCAACCTCTGTCACGTTTACCTGTGGATTCTCAAGATTGAATTTCTCCTTGAGAATATCTTGAAGCTCCTTAATCCTCCTACCATCCGGGCCTATGACAAGCCCGGGCTTGTTCGTGTATATTGTTACTACAAGACCCATTGGAACATTAAGAACCTTACAGCCCACATACCCCCCATCTTTCAAATACTCTTTCAGGAAATCGTCAATCTGCTGGTGGAGCCTGCCAAGGTTGAGAACCCTCTTGTAAAATATCAGCTTCCTCTTACTCGACAATTCAACCAGCCTCCTCCACAGCTAGAGCCTCCACATGCGTAAGTGTTTCAAACCTGGGTGTGGCTCTGCCGAAAGCTCTGGGCATGTATCTTTTCAACTTCCTGCCCCGGTGAACGACTACCCCTGTTATCCTCATCCTATCGGGGGAGAGACCCTTGTATTCGGCATTAGCCTCAAGTTGGGATATGATCCTAAGGAAGAAACGCGCCGTCTTAACAGGGTATCTCCCCGAGTCGAATCCTTCAATCCCCCTCCTATGTGGAACCTTCTTCCTATATCTCCTGAATGGGACAGGCATCTCCATTCTTACCACGGCCTCGAGCCTTCTCCTAGCCTCCGGGATCCTAAGCCCCTTGATAAACCTAGCCACCTCTACCGCGTGTTTAGGCGATATTCTAACCTCTCTAAGACTAGCCTTAGCCGAACGCGACTTATCCGCCTCCACCAGACTATACTTGAAACTCGGCAAACTTGACACCAGTTAGCTCGCGGGAGCGAGACAGAAATATACACCAATTATTAAATATTTTGCCATCCTATAAGGAAGGCTTAAATCCCCATATGTAGCCATTTGGACGATGGAAAATGAGTAAGGAGGCTGAGGCTGAGCCCAGCATACGTAGAGCTGTTAACGTCGACAAGCTTGAGAAGACCCCGGACGGTTATGTCGCCCATGTAAAGTCGCTCGAGGGACTGAGGAAGATAGCTACAATACTGAAGAAGCCCATGGTCTCCGTCAAGGAGAGCGGGGAATACCTTGTCATCGACGATAGGATAACCTACATCTGGAAGGAAACCAGCAAGTAATACGTTTTAGAACCCTTTCTATTTTTTCTTATTTCAACGGTACGTACGTAGAGGACTTGCTAGCACCCACACCCGGCTTACCGTGAACAACCCTCTTGTTCGTTATCGCAAACTCACCAAGGTAGTGCCCAACCTTGTCTAGGGTTATCTCAACCGGTATGAAGTCTTTACCGTTATGGACCTCGATTGTTAAACCAACCATCTCAGGTAGAATAGGCATATCCCTCCTATGCGTCCTTATCCTCTTCGTCTGAGTACCCGTCTTAGCCATCTCAGCCTTAATCTTCCTAATATTCTCCAGAAGCTTCCTGTTCTCAGGATGCAAACCCCTCCTCAAAGTCCTCCTAATACGGGCTGGGAGGAGCCTCATCAACTCGTTCATCGAAAGACTATTCAGCTCCTCAAGCGTCTTACCCCTATACGTCTGGACGAGAGACATCTGCTATTTTTCCTAATTCTGGAGTATAATAATCTTTCCTCGAGAAGTTGATTATGGCCGGTTATTTCTCCAGGATAGGAGGGTTTGAATATAATGAGAGTATAATATTAAGCATCTTAAGCTTAAATACGGGTTTTCGTTTAAAAGAAAGAAGATGTCTAATAGGGCTGCGACTGTATTTGGAGCAATCTCACTTTTAATAGGTTTGTTTTTCTTTTTTTAGGTCCTCTATTGACTATATTGATACCAGAGGTAAATTTATTATTATTAGTGATAATGGTAACATCCTTTTTATTGGTCATTAACGCAGGATTGCTTTTGAATCAAATAGATAAGACCCGGCAAGCCGTTACTCCCGTAAAAACAGAAATAGTAAAGCAAAGAAAACAAGTACGTACGATCTTCTGCACACATTGTGGTATGCCGATGTCAAGTGATTCAAATTTTTGTAGGAAATGTGGGACACCCTTATTAAAAGTAGACACTAAACCCCCAATTGAAGAAGTTATGACTATAACTTGTCCCAAATGTGGAACTATAAACAATGCTAATAATCATTTCTGTTTTAGATGCGGAACAAGATTAGAGGCTTTAGAAAAACCATCTAAAATTAAGACTGAAAATGAATTACCCCCGCCACCTCCGCCGCCAGACATAGAGAAAAGATTAGAAGAATTAGAAGAAAAGATTAGGAGTTTAGAGGAATCGTTAAAGAAAATCACGGAATCGAAGAGTTTTGAAAACAAAAATGAAACAAGCATATTTGAATAGAAGGATACAAATAATACAATCATGAAAAATTGTTAAACTTGCTGAAGTTGGAAATAGTAGAGTAGGAAAGCTTTGAAACATAGTAAAGAAAAACTCTCGCCTGTTAATCGAAAATAGCTTCTCAGCCTACCCGTTAATATAGGTAGCGAAAACTACAACCCTATGATGTGAAACCACATTTTAACGTTATACTGCTTATGAATATCATATGCTTTTTTAAAGAATTCACCCCATGCTTTCATAAAACTATTCATAGAATCAATGCGAGAGTTAATAAGTTGTTCAGGCTCCATCTGTTCCTCCCCAATGGCTAGACCAGTTCTTCTGATATCTTCTTCCGCTATCAGTCTATCTTCAGGATTATCCTTTTAGAACAGATTTTTAGTAAGCAATATCTCCAGCTCACTTCCTACCCCATCAATCTCTAGGACTTCAACAGGCCGGAAAATCTTTAAGCCCAGGTCCTAAGGTCCTATGATCAACCATTATGTTGTCTCGACACTTCCTAATCATAACTTTTACCCTGCTCATTAAGTAGGAGACAATTGGATCTTCTTAGCCTCCTCAACCTCTTCTTCCCCAAGCGTAAGCAGAATAGATAATTGCAGGAATATACTTCAATCCCCTACTTTTCATGTACCGAGATCCTATTACCCTCATCCACATCTTCACTTTTTCTACTATATTCCTCGGAGTGTTAGGTGCAGGCTTAATCACCATCCATTTATTCAATCATTCTTTCCTGCTCTCCATATTTATCTCCACTTATAAAAACCTCCACTGTGTCTGGTTATTGTCTCATAAGCTCAACCAAGTAGTTAAGTAATTCCTTGGTTTCGGAAGTCTGAGGAGCCTGGAGGAAGCTGTAGATCAGCATTCAGCCATTTCTTATAAAAATGAACCATAGCTAGTAACATTTTTAAGCAAAAATGAACCATATAACGTTATAATGGAGCCACTTTCCAGAAGGTTTGTGGAGGACAGGTTGAAGGTTCAGAATCCCTGGTGGGAATTGAAAACTATTCCCGCGGAACTTGCAGGCAGGAGGAGAGATGTGGATTTTGAAGAGATGTCTGAGGGAAAGGAGATTAGAATCCTGTTCGGAGTCAGGAGATGTGGGAAGTCAACCCTGCTTTTTCAAGTCATGAGTCACCTGGTTGAGCAGGGTGTAGACCCGTTAAACCTGCTGATGTTAAACTTCGATTTTGAAAGGTTTAGAAAAATTCCTCTCGATGAGGTTTTCAAAGCGTATTTGGAGTTATCGGGAGCCTCGCCGAGAAACGTCAACCTGTTTCTTGACGAAGTTCATTTCCGGGAGGATTGGCCACGTTTTACGAGAAGATTGTACGACATGAAGGAGGTTAACAGGATTTTCATCACGGATTCTTCCTCAAAGCTCCTGAAAGGCGAGTATGCAAGGATTCTAACTGGAAGAACGATTAAACACGAGGTTTTTCCGCTCTCATTCAGAGAGTTCTTGAGTTTCCGCGGGGTCTCAGCGGAGGTTAAGCTTCTTTCCTACAAGACTGAAGCTAAGGTTAAAAACCTGTTGCGAGAATACTTAGAGTTCGGCGGGTTCCCGGAGGTCGTTCTCAAGAATGAAGTGCTCAGGTACAGGATTCTCCAAGAGTATTTCAGCGACATAATCTACAAGGATG
>JAVZMD010000004.1:0-34432 GCA_038883435.1 Thermoproteota archaeon | reverse complement strand
TTCTGTTTACAAGCATACTGTTAACAATCTTAGAATTGGGGATGTGAACAACCTCGTTGTCAAGTGTCACTAAGATGGTATTCATCAGGTTAATGTCTACAACCCTGCCGAAGTATTCACCTACTTGAATCCAGTCTCCGATTTTAAAGGGATTGTATACGGTTATGGCTTCGTGTGAAGCCATGTTCGACAGTATGTCTCTGAAAGCAACTATTAATGCGACACCGCCTAGCACCAATATTGCAACCAGTATTGTTAATTCTAATCCGAGGTATTGGAGACATACAAGTATACCGATGAACCATATTGACCATGAAACAGCACGCTTAATTTGATGGGCAACCCGATGACCAAGCCTACTTGTTGCTTTAAATAAGGTGCTTCCGAGAATTTTTGAGACTATCCATGTTACGAGCAGTATTAAGCCAGCTAAAGCCATCTTTACAAGTATGCTCATAAGAAATTCACTCAAAGGATATGTTTGTAATATCAAGCTCTCATGCATTTGTTTTTCACACTCCCATTGTTAAGTAGCTTCAACACTCCTAAACTTCTCTAAAGCTTCTTCGATAAGACCCCTGGGGCCGCATAGGATCACTTGATCTCCTCCTTTTAGGACTGTTTCTTCATCAACATAGGTTAACTCGCCTTCACGAAAAACCCCGATTACTCTACACTTATTCGGAAGATTCAGTTGATTAATGGCCTTACCGACAGCATTTCCATTAAATGGTATTTTTACCTTAACAATCTTAAAATTCATAGCGATACTTTCATAAATAGTTTCTAGACCGGGGCTTTCAAGAGCATTAAGAAATAAGCGGCGTGTTTCTTCCGACGGGCATATTACAATGTCTGCACCAGCTTCCCTAATTTTCTCAATGTTTTCCGGCTGATGAGCCCTTGCTATCACCAGAGGCACGCCATACTCTCTTTTTGCGATTTGACATGCTTTCAGGTTTACCTCGTCCTCGTTTGTTAAAGCCAATACAGCGTCTATCTTGTCTGCTTCAATATCCTTCCAAATCTCAGGGTCTTCGCCACTCCCGTTGAAGATGGCAGCGTCAGCATGCTCCGATATTTCCCTACATTTATCCTCATCCGGCTCTATAACGGTAAGTATATGACCTTCCTCAGAAAGCTGCTTTATCATCGGCATTCCGATGTCGCCTGCACCTATGACGAGTATCCGCAATCCGATATGCCTACTCGCTATCCTGAAAAGGTTACCTAAAAACTTAATCCTACTTCCCACCTACATTTTTATACGTTTTTCTGAGGAGTGTTAATATGCATATTCCAGCCAATCCGAAGGCTATTCCTAAGATTAATGATTCCAAGCTTAGCGTTAGAATCATGATTATCGAGGCTAAAATAGCCATTATTGTTGGAAACGGATAGAGAGGTACTTTAAAAGGACGGTAGAGATACGACTCAGTCTTTCTTAAGCGCATTAGTGATAAAGCTACTAGGATGGCTGTAACATTGTAGCCGAGCGCTATCACATACACTATGAAATCTACAGACCTCGTTAGAACAAAAGCTATTGCTATTGCGGTGGTTAAAGCTAAGGATGTATAGGGAGTCCGGTATTTTGGATGAACCCGTTTGAAAAAGGAAGGTAGGAGGTTACTCCTGCTTAAAGCATATGCTATCCTAGTTGCACCAGCCATGCTCCCGTTTATTGTGGATAGGGTTGCGATCATGCTTCCAACAGTTACTACAACAACTCCTGCAGCCCCCATGAAATAGTTTGCAGCATCCTGTAACGGTGTGTTCGACCCCACGTATACTTCTGCAGGAGCACCTCCGATTGTTGCTACTACTGTACCGGTAAAGAGTATGGTGATGATCATCAGCGACAGAAATAGGGCTCTGGGAATAGTCTTGCCAGCGGTCTTAACTTCTTCCGAGAGCTGAGTTATCGTCTCATATCCTGCGTACGTGGGGAAAATATAGCCCACCATGATTATCGTCGGTAGAAACCCTTTAGGAAATAAGGGTTGGAACCTTTCTGTCTTAAAGCTGAAGAATGAACCAGCTATATACATACTGATCGATGAGATGAGAATGGCTGTAAGTATAAACTCTGCCACACCCATAGTCTTGACCCCCTTAAAGTTGATTAAGGCGAAAACGATGAGTATGATAATGGCTAAAGTATACGGTTCTAGCCATCTTATGAAGTAGTTTATTGAAAAGGCGAATACTATCGCACCCAATGCACAGTCGGTTATGCTTCCAACCCAGTCGAACCATCCTGCCAAGAAAGTTGGAATATTCTCACCAAACGCTCTTTTTACAAAACTTATGGCTCCACCAGCACTACTCGGTACAGCTGAACCAAGCTCGGCGTAGGAAAAACAGTGAAATAGCGCGAAGAATGCCCCGATTAGGAAAGTTATTACTATGCTTGGCCCCGCTGCCTCCACTGCTCTCCCCATTATGGCGAATAGAGTGCCGCAGATCGCGGTACCCACCCCGAAGAATGTCGTTTGAGCGAGATTCAATGCTCTTCTCAAAGGAATTTCTTCAGACCTAACCGTCTTATTCCTAAACGGATTCTCATCTGGACTTGAGCTCATCCTATTGCTCGATGTCTTTGCAATGCCTGCTAACAGTTTATAGGTGTTTTTATTAAGCATCATCCATAACCTTTGATAATCTAGTAAACAGGCTAAATCGCCTTGATTCTAGCTTCCTGAAATAAAGAAAGCCATTTTTGCAAGGATGTTTAGGTTTTTCTTTAAAAATACGGAGGTAGTGTTTTTTGGAAATATTTCACATGTTTGCTCAATTAAAGGAGGTTGTTGGAACAAGAGGTTGTTTCCTCAATTCCTTTAAATTAACGACGTTTATTGGCTTCCCGTTGGCAAATGCTCTTATAGCGTCCATCGTAGATTGAAGAATGTAGTCCTCTGCTTCAACAGTGTTCCAAGCCACATGTGGAGTCAAAACAACGTTTTCAAGCTTTAATAAGGGGTCATCAGGGTCCGGAGGCTCTTTTTCGAATACGTCCAATCCTGCTCCAGATAGCTTCCCTGTTTTTAGGGCTTCCACTAAGGCTTCTTGGTCAACTATTTGCCCTCTCGATGTGTTTATCAGGATAGCACCATTCTTCATCCTCGCTATCGAATCACTGTTTATCATAAGGTATGTTTCCTTGGTTAACGGAACATGTAGGGAAATTATGTCGGATTTCTCTAAGACTTCTTCGAATGTAACATACTTTAAAACTCCTTCAGCCTCTAGAGCAGCTTTCTTAAAAGTATCATAAGCGATTACTTCTGCTCCAAATGCCTTAGCTATTCTCGCCACTCTCTCACCTATGGCACCAGTGCCGATTACTCCGAAAGTTTTTCCGCTTATCAATCTACCCTGTAGCTCTGGACTAAACCATTTGGAAGACCTAACTATGGAATCGGCTTTAACTATTTTACGCATAACGGCTAAGAGCAGTGCAAACACATGCTCAGCCACAGGCATGCTCCCATAGCTTGGGACGTTTGAAACAAGTATGCCTCTCTCACCTGCAGCTTGAACATCGATATGGTCAAAGCCTGAGGATCTTGTAACAATAAGTCTTAGATTAGGCAAGGATTCGATCACCTGCCTATCCACCCTGGAGAATACGAAGACTGAAAGAATATCGAAATCCCTATAATGTTTTAAATCAACCTTATCTACGGTTTCATTTCTGAAGGCTGTTTCAAACCCCTCCTTCCGAAGCTTTATCAATGCTTCAACTGTTTTCGGATTTGCTTCTAAAACTAGTATTTTATTCATCCCATAGGTAATGATTTATAACTGAGTTATAAAAAGGTTTTTATATAGTTAGAAACGTTTTTCAGAAATATAACACGTTTATAAAAAGGATTGATCCGCTATTTGTTAAGCCAAAGTACTTCAAAATGTTAGAGCGGAGAATCGTAGCCGTCATGCCGTGTAATCTTGTAAAACGGCTTCGGTTCAGCTGAAAAATCGAGATAAAAAACATTTATAAGTAATTAGTTGATAATATATTATATGCCCAAAATAGAGAAAATCGAGGGCATTGGGCCAGCTTATGCAAAGAAGCTTGCTGAAGCAGGTATTAAAACTACTGACGACTTGCTTAAAGCGGGTGCAACTCGAGAAGGGAGGAAGCAGCTTGCTGAGAAGACTGGGATTTCAGAAACCTTAATTCTAGAATGGGTTAATCTTGCGGACCTCTTTAGGATTAAGGGGATCGGAGAAGAGTATTCCGACCTGCTTGAGGAAGCAGGTGTTGACACAGTTGCTGAACTAGCAAAAAGGGATCCAGTGAATCTTCATGCTAAGATACTTGAAATCAATAAAGAGAAAAACTTGTAAGGAGACCGCCGACACTGACACAGGTCAAAAACTGGGTTACTCAAGCAAAGAAACTCCCAAGAAAAGTAGAATACTAAAACAAATCATTCCCATCTCCTATTTATTTTTTCAATCCTCTTAAAGACAGTTATCGTTGAAAGCGAATCTCCATTTGTCATTCAGACTGATCCATCTGCTTCAAACTAAATCCGATATCGAGTGCTCTAGCATTGGAATATCCCCCTTTCGATATTGAAAAACCACCCAACCTAGACTGCCTGTAAAAAGTTTCCTTGTAACCTGATAAATTTCTAAGGCTATTAGAAGATTTTTTTTAATCCGGACTATTTCTACAGCTGTTGAATAACTGTATGCCGGACGATAATGGGTTTAAACCTGGGGCTATTCAGAAAGAAAGAATAAAGCAGCTTAATACCAAAAGCTTGAGGAACGGCGAATACGTGTTATACTGGATGCAGGCTTCTCCCAGAACAGAATACAATCATGCTTTAGAATATGCTATTGAAAAAGCTAATGAATTAAACAGGCCTCTTATCGCTTTCTTCGGTATTACCAACAGGTTTCCTGAGGCTAATGAGAGGAGCTATTGGTTTATGATTGAAGGCGTTCTGGAAGCCAAAAAGTCTCTTGAAGAACGTGGAATACAGCTCATAGTTTGGAACAAGTCACCGGAGGAAGGTGTTCTCGAATTGTCGAAAAAAGCATCTCTCCTCGTTGGTGATAGAGGATATTTAATGATCCAGAGGAAATGGTATAAATACGTAGCTGAAAAAGTGCCTTGTCCTTTTATTCAAGTCGAAAGCAACGTCGTAATTCCTGTTGAAATAGCCTCGTCTAAAGAGGAGTATTCTGCAGCAACTCTTAGGCCTAAACTTTTAAAGAATATTGGAAAATACCTGACTCCTTTAAAGGAGAGAAGCTTAAGGATCCATTCTCTAAGCATAAAACTTGAATCAATCGATCTTGAAAACATTGAAAATCTGATCGAAGAGCTTAATGTCGACAGGACTGTGAAGAAAGTGGAAAGATTCAAGGGCGGTACTAGCGAAGCTAAGAAACACCTAAGGTTTTTCATAAAGAATAAACTTGACGAGTATCATAGACTTAGAAATGATCCTACTGCAGATTGTGTTTCGAATATGAGCCCGTATTTGCATTTTGGACAAATATCTCCAGTCTACATAGCTTTAGAGGTTTTGAAAACAGAAAGCCCTGGAAGAGAAGCCTATCTAGAGGAATTAATTGTGAGGAGAGAGTTAAGCATGAATTTTGTTTTCTACAATGAGAAATACGATTCTTTCGATTGTCTACCGGAGTGGGCTAGAAACACTTTGATGAAACATCGGAGAGAACGTCGTACAAATATTTATGGCTTAGAAGAGCTTGAAAACGGTGAGACTCATGATCCTATATGGAATGCTGCTCAGCGTGAAATGGTTAAAGTCGGAAAGATGCATGGCTATATGAGGATGTATTGGGCGAAGAAGATCCTCGAATGGGTTGAAAACCCGGTTGAAGCTTTCAGAATTGCACTATACCTCAACAACAAATACGAGCTTGATGGTAGAGACCCTAACAGTTTTGCCGGAGTAGCATGGTGCTTCGGCAAACACGACCGCCCTTGGAAAGAAAGACCCATTTATGGAAAAGTTAGATACATGAGTGAAAACGGTTTGAAAAGGAAGCTCGATATTTGTAAGTATATTCAAAAAGTGTATGCTGACGTCGAGTCTTAAGCCCTGAGTTTAAAAGGCTTTCAGGTTGTTAGCAAAGATGATTATCATGTCACGATTTCTTTAAGCTTACTGTTTTCAGCAGCATGTCTTATCTCCAACATAGGGAGGTCCATGGGAGTTTCTATTCTCTCTAAGCCGTACTTCTTTAGGAAGTTGAGATACTTCAATGTGAGGCGTCGCATTTCTGGAGAAGTAGGTCCAACACATGGGCATCCAGGTATCCTGGGGCTCACATCGAAAACATAGAATTCCAGTCTTTTCTGCTCAGGATCATCAGTATCATAGGCTATAGCTCCCTGTAATGCGAAAAGGCCTATTATTCCAGGCGGATACTCTTCTTCACATACTCTCCTGAATTTCTCCGCAGCCTTATACACAAGGGGTTTAAGAGACTCCCTCATCGTCAGACCATAGTGACCTACTTCCTCGTTTTTAATAGGGATGTTTAACGAAACCTGGTTCTTCGCAGGAAGGCTGAGTAAGCCATGCAGGTTTGTTTGCTTCCTATCGTCAAATCCTAGAAGGTCGAAATCACCGAAAACGTCTTTCAAAGCCCATCCCTGGAAATTGGCGTTGAACTTCTGCCCTAGCACATATTCTTCTATCCTCGCTTTCTTTAATCCCTCTTCGCTTATCACGTCCTTCTTCAAAAGCTCCTCAGCCCTCTTATAATACTCTTCCGGAGAAGATGCGTAGAAGAATGATCTTTCAAGAGGCTTCTTTTTCTGCTGAACCTTAACTATAACCAGCCTATCTATCTCCTCAGGCTTATTGAACTTCTTAGGAGTCTTTATCCCAGCTTTCTCCAAGAGCCAGTATTGATTTCTCTCCTCACTGCGCTCCTCAGTCCTCAGTATCATCCTATTACCGTACATCGGGACCATGAAAACGTTCTCAATATTGTCATAGCCCACGTAGACTGAGAATGACCTATTAGGTATGAAAATAGTGTTCAGCCTCCTCATTTCTTCCTGAACATCTTCTCTCACAATATCAGAGAATTTTTCAAGAAGTATTACGTGGTCGAAAAGATGCTTATTATACTTTGCATAGAGTTCTTCTCTGCCCTTTTGACAGACGACAAGTGTTTTAAAGCCGAGTGACTTGGCGGATACTCCTACTTCTTCAGCTGAGTGTGAGCCAAGTACGCCGATTGTTACGCTTCTAGCATCGTATTTTGAAACAACATCTTGGATTTCCTCCCTTTTAATCACCATTCTACAGCATCACTGTAAAATACCTGCACCACCAGTCCTAATATTTCTTCTTTTTCTTATCAGTACTCTTCCTTTGAAACATATAATGTCTAAAACTGGCAGATTTACCCCAGTATCTCTTTTAACCTATCCTGCTCAATGGCCTCTCTTATCTCGACTGCTATCCTCCTCCCCGTACTCATCGGTTTACCGTGCTTCAAATACGCGTATGGGGAACCGTTCATAAAGACGTTTGTTCCAGCAACTATTCTCGCAGAGATCTCGAAAACGTAGAATTTCAAATCGGGGGTTACGACTGTTTCGAGGCAGAAGGGACCATATATCCCCGGGCTGCAAATCTCTCTAGATGTTTCTACAACCCTTTGCCCTATTTTGAAAACCTCCGGTAGGAGAGATTCCCTTAATATCAATGGAAGATTTCCGACGATAGTATAGGTTACGTTTAAGCCTTCTTGGTGAATCGCAGGGATTCGAGTTATCCCATCCACGTTAGATTCGTAACGCCTGTCGAAACCCATTAGCTCAAGCTCCCCGCGTATTACTGAGTAGAAATAGTGAATGTAGACCGGGGTGCCGACTACGTATTCTTGAATAAAATACTCTTTTGCATCACCTATCTTATCGTAGAAGTCTCTTTTGCTCTTGGCGAGGAAGTATCCCTGCCCTCCCTTAGCCCCGTGGAATTTAACTATGCACAGAGTATCGATATCCTCAGGGCTTTCATATACCTTGGGGATATTGAGCCCGGCTCTCCTCAGCCATTCCCTCTGTTTACTCCTATCGCTCTCCCAAGCAAGGATTTTCCTGTTACCGTAATAAGGCACTCCTATTCTCTCAACAACATCTGTACCAACGTAAGCTATTAGAGAGGCATGCGGAACGAGTATTGCATTCTCCTTAATGAGCTCGTCTGTAACGCTTTCAAAATCCGTATAAGAGGGAATTTCTATAATCCTATCAGCAACTTCAAAGTGGCGATATATGAAGCTATGCTCTTTAATACATACTGCTATCGTATTAAAGCCCTCATCCCTAGCACCCTTAAGTATCTGAAGAGCAGAATGGCTTCCAACGGTTGTAATCGCGTAGTTTTTCAACGCCATTTCTACATGTCATATCACTTTTAAACCTTATTTCTACATTTTCAAAGAGTTACTTCAGGACGAATCGTGATGTGTAAATATTGAAAGCTTAATTATTTCTAGTCGTATAGCAAATATTCCAGATGCCTGTAGTGACTATCCAACCTGAGGGCAAGAGGGTTTTGACTAATTATGGAAGAAGCATACTTGACATACTTAATGAAGAAGGAGTTAACATTGAAAGCATATGCGGCGGTAGAGGTGTTTGCAAAAAATGTGTAATAGAAGTATTAGAGGGGAAATTAAGTGAGCCCACGGCTCGTGAAGACGATTTAACAAGGGCTTCGCAAAGGTTGAGGCTAGCTTGCCAAGCTAAAGTAGTTGGAGATATTGCTATAAAGATACCTGATTCGTCTAGACAGTTTAAGGGTAAAATATTAGAGCAGGGGCATGTCCCTGACTTCGAATTTTCGCCTTTGTTGAAAATTGTAAGCATTAGGCTTGAAGAACCCTCTCTTAAAGACCAGAGGTCTGATGTTGAACGTTTAGTATATGCCTTAAAAGCAAGATCCTTAGACACCATATTTCTTAGAAAACTACCGAGTAAGCTTAGGAAACTAAATTGGAATATCGATGCAATCATTTACGAAGATGAAATTCTTGACGTTAAAGAACACCCTGCATGTACTTATGGCGTTGCTGTTGATATTGGCACAACTACCGTTGTTGCTTACTTAGTAAGACTTAGCGATGGAAAGATAGTTTCAGTAAAATCGGATTATAATGGTCAGATAATCTATGGGGACGATGTCGTTTCCAGAATGGCGTATGCGGCTCAGGGTTCAGAGAATCTTAACAGGCTTCAGAAAGCAGTTGTCGCAACTGTAAACAAACTCATTCGTGAAGCGATTAAAGAAGCCGGGGGCGATCTTTCAGATGTGTATGAAGTGGTTTTTTCAGGAAACACTGTTATGCTCAGTCTCCTTTGTGGTGTTGAAACTATTGGTATAGCCACAGCGCCCTTTGTCCCACCCTTCCGATCCAGGCTTAATCTCAAGGCTAGGGAAATAGGAATCGAAATTAACGACTCCGGGGTAGTAACTACTCTTCCAGTCGTTAGTAGTTATGTTGGTGGAGACGTTGTATCGGACATTCTTGTCTCTAGAATCCATAGAATGGACGGAAATTTCCTCCTCATAGATCTAGGTACAAATGGCGAGATCGTTTTGAAAAAAGGTGAAAACATGCTTGCAGCATCTACTGCGGCTGGACCAGCATTAGAGGGGGCAGGACTATCCAGCGGGATGAGAGGTATGGAAGGGGCGATAGAATCTGTCTTCATAAACGATGAAACCTTTGAAGTGTATTATAGAACGATAGGAGGAGTTGAGCCAAGAGGCATATGCGGCTCTGGGGTTGTAGATGCGATAGCCTGGATGATTTTAACGGGAATAATCGATAGGAATGGGAGAATATCGGAAGAAGTAAAAACAGAAAGGATTGTTAAGATGAATGGTGAAAAAGCCTTTCTAATTGCAGTTAACAACCAGGGTAAGAGGATTTGCATAACGCAATCAGATATTAGAAATTTCCAATTGGCCAAGGCAGCAATATTCTCAGCCTGCATTACCTTGATGAGGATTGTCAACCTGCGTCCAGAAGAACTATCGAAGATATATTTGTTTGGAGCATTCGGCAACTACATTGACCCCAGGTCGGCTATGATTACCGGAATGATTCCAGAAGCCCCCTTAGATAAGATAGTTCAAATGGGCAATGGCTCCGGATACGGTGCGTATGCAAACCTAATTTCTAAGAATGCTAGAGAAGAGGCTGATGAGATAGTGAAGAACGTGGAAACTATAGAGCTTAATACCGTAGACGGCTTCCAACAAGAGTTTATTTCTGCAACGCATTTTCCACATAGTAGGATAGAGCTTTTCCCAAGGGTCTCAAAGGCTATAGAGAGAAAAAGCCCGGTAATAGACTATGGCCAATAGTCTTTTTCCCTAAAAGTTTGAACTCTCCCAGATAAAGCCTTGCACATTTGTTCTCTGAACTCATCTTCATCGTCAGGAAGAGCCTCCATTATTTTCTTTAGGTTTGAGAGGAAACGCCTCTCCGGCGGGCTTAATCGAAGATTATTTTCATTCTCCATTAATTCGACCGCTTTTAAACATGCTGAAATTCCTCTTCTATAATACCCTTTTTCCGATACTATTGCTTTCCCCACTTCAACAGAAGCTTCAGGCGAGAGGATGAATGCTTGTGGGTCTTCAAACTTATCCGATGAGACAAGCATGTCTCTAAGCCTGTTTTGCTCACCGAGAGCAATAGCTCTATTCATAAGCTTGCAATCGTAGTAGAGTATTTCAAGGAAGACCTGAGGGCCAGACCCTCCGAATAGGCGAACATTCTCAACCTGCTCATTTGACCAGAGGTCGCAACATGCGGAGGCAATATTCCCTATTAAGCTGGAATGTGCGCAAGCACTGCTCTTGCCCTCCATCGACATGGGATAGCCAGTTATGGTTTTAATGATAACATTCTCATACCCACAGTCTTTTCCAGGGCCGATTGCACCCTCTTCATATGCAACAAGCGACCTGCTGGCTGAAACGGCTCTTACTATTGCAGCCAAGGTATGCGGTATATTCATTGACCTTACTCCACCAGCAATCCTCATAGCGGTGTTTGCAGTTGCACATGCCGTATCGCCACCCGGTATTGAAGAGTTCCTCTTAGCGATACCAACTATGTCTCGCCATAAGAAGCTCATATCCAATGGGCCCAATAGCCCTACGGAGAAGAGTATCCCCTTAACATCCTGTCTCAATATGCTGTAATTGAAAACATCCTTCCCCCCTTCAGATTCTATTGAGAGGACGTCAGCACCATTCGAAGCTGCTTTTTCAAAAGCTTCCAGCATCAGGTTGTATTCCGAGGTGGACCTTAAGCCTTCTCTGAAATCCCTGATGTCTGCGACGGTGACTCTAAGACCTAGTTTAATACCGTACTCGTTTGCATATTTTTCCATTATCGATTTTTGGATGCTGGTTACTTCAGCTACTAAACGGGGATTTTTAGTCTCCATAAAGCTTTGCTCAGTCTCTATTTGAAGAGAATCTACGCCAAGTTCAACAGCCCTGTCGAGAATGTCCTTAGTTATGCTTTCAACTTCCTTTTTAAAAACCGCCTCATCTTCGTCAGAGATAGCTTTAGGGAAAAATTTTACCTCGGGAACAACCTCTCCCTGTCCGATTTTCAAACCTAAACCGTAGCTTAAAGGATGTTTAGCTATACCGAATACCAGTTCTGAAGGATTCTCTATCTCGATCTTTCTGAACTCCGGCATTTCTGATCATCCTTTAACCCTTGTTTTCAACCCATGCTTTGCAAATTTCCACTCCAGCTACAGCATCTTTACCATACGCGTCTGCACCTATTTTCCTTGCAAACTCCTCGGTTAGTGGAGCACCGCCCACTATAACCCTAACCTTATCTCTTAAACCAGCCTTCTTAAGCGTGTTGATAACATTCTCCATCTCGCCCATAGTGACCGTTAAAAGCGCAGACATTCCAACTATATCCGGATTATTCTTCCTGACTGCTTCTACAAACGCTTCAGCAGGAACGTCGGTACCTAGGTCTATTACCTCAAAGCCTGCAGCCTCAAGCATCATACCGAATATGTTTTTCCCTATGTCATGTAAATCCCCTTTGACTGTTCCGATTACAACCTTACCCTTCTTCTTTATCTCAGACTCCTTCAAATATGGTTTTAGCATTTGTGTTATCTCTTTGCCTATTTCACCTGCAACAATAAGTTCTGATAGAAAGTATTCAGAGGATTCGAATTTCCTTCCAACTTCTTCCATAGCAACACTTATCCCCTTGGAAACGATTTCGCTGGGCGGTATGCCCTTTTCTAAGCATTCTTTAGTCAAGCTTTTAGAAGCATCTAAATCCAGATTTACAATAGCTTCTCTTAGTCTAGCTAAGAGTTCTTCGCGCATTCTTAGGCGATTGAATAAAAGCTTAATTGATAAAGCTTTCGTCTATGTTTCTCCAATAAGAATCAACCAAATAATGGGGAGACTAAATTTTATTAGAGACAGATACTAAATTCTCAAGTATCATAGATGCTAATTCAAGCTTTGTATTCTTAAGACCACAATTGGGATGGATATATTCTATTGAGACTCTGCCTATACGAGCTTCCACGTTTTTAATTATCTCCAGAGACTGGTCTTGCGTAGTCAATTCCTCTACGGAAAGGACGTTAACCCTCATGCATCCTAACCCGATTTTCTTAGAAAAGCCTTCTGAGAAGCTTCTGAATAACAGTTCAACATTATTCGACGTACCCGCGAATTCTAGGCTTAAGACGTTGACGTTCTTAACTCTCTCCAACATTTTTAAAACTCTTTCATTAAGTCTGCCACAAGCATGTATGCTAGTAAGTTTATGTTCTAGACCTTCGGTGGCGATATTCAAAGCCTCTTCTGCAAGCTCTGGTGCCAAGAAGCCAGCGTTAACACCTGGCTCATCTATTTGAACGCGTACCCCATAGCTTTGAATTAGTTTCGCAATAAGGTTTACTATTCTCGCAACATCCTTATAGAGTTCCAAGTTCCTTAAACTGCCGTATGGGCCCGGTTTTTTCATTGCAACAGTAAAACCAAATGTCACTGGGCCAGTTATGCTTATCTTCAGTTCATTAGAATAGCCTTTCTCATTAACGTATTCCTTTGCCTTAAGGAAATCTAATATTTTAGAGGATTTCTCAATATTATCAGACGGCCTTATCTTATCGGAAACATAATGGCCGCTGTCGGTAGAGGAAATACCCAGCATTGAATCAACCATGTATGAAACCATATCCGTCCTCTGTTCTCCGTCAGATATTATGTCAATACCCCTTTTAACCTGAAAATCAATAGCCATTTTAATGGACTTATCAAGGTCTTCATCGAACCTTGGAAGACTTCCTATCACCGTAGTAATCAATTTAATCTAATTTTCTACATTAAAGCTTTGATTTAAGCGTTAATTCGCATTGATTTTAATGAAGTCTTTAATGCAAGCGTTTTTCCTCAGCTTCTAATTCTAAATCGGCTTCTGAAAAACTCTTCTTCACTATAGGATGATCGCTGAAAACAGTCCTAGACTTCCTCATATCGCTTGAGTAGAAGTTTCTCTGCTCTAAGGCCTTTAGAAATCTATTGTGGAAATCCTCAATGTACGAACCATAGATATGGTAAGAGTCTGAAATATCGACGTATTGACCAACTAGGACTTTTCTGCCAATTCTTTCAGAGAGCATTTCGGCAACTCTCCTCTGCAACTCTGTCAATGCAAACATGTTCATGAATGCAGCCTTGTATGCATCCCTAGACCTCCAATGAGTATTCATGTTAAGCCTCAAAGCACCCTCATCATCTTCAGTACATCTAAACCATATTCTCTGTAAACATGGAGGGTCATCCGTATTGGGGTCAAAGCCCGGGTCCCAGGTTACGGCTTGGGCTCTCCTTGAATAAGGTGCTTTCGAAAGCTTGTCGATAATATACTCTATTTGGTTAATTGGTCCCTTCAAATCAGGATATTTGAACAGCCTTTGATGGTAAGTATACGTCCATTTCCCGCCTTCAGGATCTATCCAATGATCGTGCACACCATCTATAACTTCCCTCACGTATTTCCTTAAGTCTTTAAAACCAGCTGGGAGACAAAGGTGAATCCTAGGTTCGGAAAAAGGGTCTTCAACAACCATTATCATCGTAGCATCTATACTTGGAGGATCTTTTTCCTTATCATACTCTGTTCTTATTCTTATACCGTTTTTCCATAAGGCAGTAAGCGAGTTTTCCCATGTTTCAGCTATACCCTTACCATTAACCTTAAGGACTGGAATCATCTGTTCCTAGAAATAGCCTAGGAAGTTGTTATTAGCTTTAATTCCATCTTGATAAAAAACACGATAATTGTTTTTAAAACCAGGAATCCTAATATTAGTTCGGAATTGACCATAGTGGTAGATACTTCAAAAAGCCCTTATGTAAGGCTTGTGCCAGTTTCCCTTGAGGCGGTTAGGCTTCGAGACAAGTTCTGGTCGCAACGTCTTGAAAAACTCAGAACTATTACTATACCTACACAATACGAACTTCTTGAAGACACCGGACGATTATTCAACTTCAGGAGAGTAGCTGGTAAAGTTAAGGGCGATTTTAAAGGCTTGGTCTTCAACGATTCTGATGTATACAAGTGGGTTGAAGCAGCATCTTTTATTTTAGCTGAAAAATTCGACAGAGATCTTTATGATCTAGTGGAAAAAGTTATTGACGAAATAGCTTCAGTCCAAGATGAAGATGGGTATGTTAACACGTTTTTCAGTCTGGAGTGCAGGAACCAGCGTTGGACGAATCTCCGCGACATGCATGAGCTCTACTGTGCTGGGCATTTAATACAGGCAGCTATTGCATTATTTAGAGCAACCGGGAACTCTAGGCTTTTAGAAGTCGCAACTAGATTCGCAGACCATATAGTAAAAACCTTTGGTCCAGGAGGACGTTTAGGAGCCCCTGGTCATCCTGAAGTGGAAATGGCCTTAATCGAGCTTTACAGGGAGACTGGAAATAAATCCTACTTGGATGTTGCAAAGATATTCATAGATAATCGAGGAAAGGGAATAATAGGCGGTAGTCAGTATCACATAGACCATAAGCCTTTCCGTGAGCTTTCTGAAATAGTTGGTCATGCCGTCAGGGCGCTCTACTTAAATTGTGGAGTAGCCGACTTGTACATGGAAACGGGTGATTTAGAACTTTGGAATGCTTTAAACAGGCTTTGGGAAAACATGGTTAATCGAAAAATGTACGTTACTGGAGGATTGGGCTCGCGTCATGATGGAGAAGCCTTTGGTTTCGATTATGAGCTTCCAAATGTTCAAGCCTACTCTGAGACTTGTGCAGCAATAGCGAGTTTCATGTGGAATTGGAGAATGTTCCTAGCAAGCGGTGAAGCAAAGTATGTAGACATAATGGAGCTAACACTGTATAATGCAATACTTGCAGGAATATCTTTGAATGGTAAAGAGTATTTCTACGTTAACCCGCTTGCAGACCGTGGGAAACATAGGCGACAAGCCTGGTTTGAATGCGCATGTTGCCCTCCTAATATTGCCAGATTGCTTGCAAGCCTTCCAGGATATTTCTACGCTGTTTCCAAGAACGAGGTTTGGATAAACTTCTATTGTGAAAGCACTGCTGAAATAGAGTTAAAGAATAGGAGCATTAAGATTATCCAAAAAACTGAATACCCCTGGGAGGGGGATGTTACAATTACTTTACACACGGATGGGGAACAAGACTTCATAGTTAAGCTTAGGATACCAGGCTGGAGTAATGGGGCAAGCGTCTCTCTAAACGGTGCTGAATTAGAAACCGATATTAGACCAGGCACCTATCTTGAGATAAACAGGACTTGGAAGACGGGGGACACTATCAAAATATCTCTTCCAATGCCCGTTAGGAAGCTGGTTTGCAATCCAAATGTTTACGAGAATTTAGGCAGGATTGCCCTTATGAGGGGACCCATCGTATACTGTTTTGAGGCAGTTGACAACCCTGGCTTCGACGTTTGGGACCTAATAATACCTGGAGAATCCATTTTGGAAACTGAGTATAGACCTGGCTTGCTCAACGGTGTTGTAATAATAAAGGGGACGGGTTACGTTATAGATTCTAAATGGTCTGAGAAAAGTCTTTACAACGAATTAGACTCTAAGGGGGACAAGCCTAGGAGAGTAGAGTTTACTGCAATACCTTACTACGCCTGGGGTAATCGTGAACCAGGACCGATGACAGTTTGGGTTAGGACACTCCCTGTTTAGAAACGTTTAAAACAGGCAATTTTCCATAATAACTTGTTTTTACACCATACCAGCTTTTAACGTAGGTTTTATAAGGTAGCGCTTTGCTTTGGCAATCGACCAGCTATGGAATGGTTTCAAATAGCGCCTGCAGCTGGTTTAGCTGCAGTCGGTATAGCAAGTTACCTCTACCATTATGTTAAGACGCAGGACAGTGGAAACGAGAAGATGAGGGAAATATCTGAGGCTATAAAAGAGGGGGCTAAAGCCTATCTTAAAAGACAGAATTCGACGTTAGCTGTCTTCGTAGTTATAATGGCAATCCTCTTGGGCACGTTTTATACGGCTTCGTCTAAAAGAATTGAGTATGGGGCGAGTATTACGGTAGCATATGTTTTCGGCTCTGTGTGCACAACCCTCGCCGCCTACGTTGGGATGATGGCGGCTGTTGAAGCCAATGTTAGAACGGCAAACTCAGCAAGGCAGGGTTTGAAAAGAGCGTTTCCAATAGCTTTTTACGGCGGGGCAGTCATGGGTCTTTTCGTAGTAGGCTTAGCGCTCTTAGGCATAAGCTTCCTCTTCTACGTTTACAGGTTCATTCTCGGATGGAGTGAGATTGATGCTTCAAGCATCGTGTTAGGCTTCAGCTTCGGAGCCAGCGCATTAGCACTTTTCGCGAAGGCTGGCGGAGGAATCTACACTAAGACCGCCGACATAAGTGCTGACTTAGTTGGGAAAGTAGAGCTAGGCATCCCAGAGGATGATCCGAGGAATCCTGCAGTTATCGCGGATAATGTTGGAGATAATGTTGGAGACGTCGCCGGGATGGGTGCTGACCTTGTCGACTCCTACATAGCGAGTATTGTGGCAGCTATGATAATAGGCTCTGAGTTAGGTGAGAGCATTCTTACGGCTCTACCGCTCGCAATCGCTGCAATAGGGCTTTTCGCATCGTTGATAGGGGTCTTAGTTGTCAGACAGAGCATAAAGGGTAATCCAGGTGCAGCCTTAAATAGGGGGTCCTTTGCAACCTGGATTATTTTCGCATTTTTACTTTTAGTCGTCTCCTATTTCTCAGGTCTCGAGGGTAGCAGATGGCTGGGAATATTCCTTCCGACTGCTGCAGGGCTTATAGCAGGAGTAGTAATAGGGATAACATCAGATTACTTCACGTCAATAGACAGGATGCCAGCTCAGAAGGTGGCACAGGCCTCGACAACCGGCGCGGCTATAAACATTCTTACAGGCTTCTCCTACGGTATAATCAGTATAGTTCCACCTGTAATCGGCATATGTGTCGCTACCTTGGCAGCCTGGTACCTAGCTGAGGCCTTTGGCATTAGCCCATATTATGGAATTGCAATCTCTGCAGTCGGAATGCTTGCAACAGTAGGCATGACGATATCAGCAGATGCTTACGGGCCTGTTTCAGATAATGCTAAGGGTATAGCTGAGCAGTCGGGATTAGGAGAGGAGGTTATTGAGATTGCTGACAGGCTTGATGCTGCGGGCAATACTACTAAAGCAATAACGAAAGGCTTCGCCATAGGCGCTGCAGCACTCACCGTATTAGCGCTTTTCGCAGCCTACGCTCACCTAGTTGATATAACATCACTAGACTTGATGAAACCGAGTGTTGTTGCAGGAGTATTCTTAGGCGGAATGATTCCGCCGTTGCTCTCAGCCCTACTCATTTTAGCTGTGGGGAGGAATGCTGAAAGAATGGTTGAGGAGGTCAGACGCCAATTCAGGGAAATACCAGGATTAATGGAAGGAAAAGCTAAGCCTGATTATGCAAAATGTGTAGATATCGCTACTAGAGGCGCTATTAGAGAACTTATGCTACCCTGTTTGCTAGCGATAATAGTCCCAATATTGACGATGATTCTATTAGGCAAAGAGGCTCTTGCAGGCTTCTTAGCTGGTAGCATTGTCACGGGAATTATTTTCGCACTCTTCATGGCTAATTCAGGAGGGCTTTGGGATAATGCTAAGAAGTATATAGAAGCAGGAGCATACGGTGGAAAGGGTTCTGAAGCCCATAAGGCTGCTGTCACAGGAGATACTGTGGGAGACCCGTTTAAAGACACTGCAGGACCATCTTTGAATACTATGATTACAGTCATGTCGCTTGTTGCAGAAGTCTTTGCCCCGTTAATCCTAATGCTGGTTCCTTAACATCTTTTTTATTCTAATCTAATAATATGATTGCGTGATTAGTTAGTTTTATAAGTTGGCTTAGCAAGGTGACTGCAAAACATTCAAAGCAGGTGGTAGGGAAATGTCTAAGCCGTGGCACAGTATTGAGGTTGAACAAGCGTTAAAAGAGTTAAACACCAGTATTGAAGGATTATCTTCTAAAGAAGCTTTTGAAAGGCTTAAGAAATACGGTTTCAACGAGATTAAAGAGACTAAGCGCAGGACAGTACTGCAAATGTTTCTCGACGAGTTTAAAGACATTTTCATATTGTTGCTTATTGCAGCAACGATATTCTCTGCAATCGTTGGTTATTACGAGATGTCGCATGGCAAAGAGTTTACAGAGGCTTTTGCAGACGTTATTACAATAAGCGCAATAGTCCTGCTTTGCGCTATAACCGGCTTTATCCAAGAATACAGGGCTGAGAAAGCTGTTGAAGCATTGAAAAGGCTTGCAGCACCTAAAGCCCGTGTAATAAGAGACGGTAAGGAGATGATGATACCTGCTAAAGAAGTAGTCCCGGGAGATATTATCACATTGGAGGCTGGAGATCGAGTACCTGCAGACGCACGACTAATCGAAGTTGTTGAACTTAAGACTAACGAGGCTGTTTTAACTGGAGAATCCACGCCAGTGGAGAAAAGGTTAACCATCCTTAAAGAAGACGTTCCGGTTTCTGAAAGACATAACATGGTTTTCTCAGCAACACATGTTGTCTACGGTAGGGGCAAGGCGGTTGTTGTAGCGACAGGCATGAATACAGAATTCGGTAAAATAGCTAAAATGGTTCAAGAAGCTGAGGAAGAGGAGACGCCTCTTCAGAGGAAGCTGAACAGGTTTGCCAGTAAAATAGCCAGGGTAGTAATTGCAGTATGTGTAATCATTTTCCTACTGGAGGTTTTTGAAGTAGCGATGCAGAGACATTTTGAAGCCGAGGGCTTCATTCAAGCGTTCATGTCTTCGATAGCCCTAGCGATTTCAGCAGTACCCGAGGGGCTTCCCGCAATAGTCACTGTAGCACTAGCCCTTGGTGCAAGGGAATTTGCAAAGCGCAATGCCATCGTGAGACGCCTATCCTCAGCCGAGAGCTTAGGCGCTGTCACCGTAATATGTTCTGATAAAACCGGTACGATAACTAAGGGCGAGATGACCGTGCGAAAAATCTACGTTGATAATAAGATTATTGAAGTAACAGGTGTAGGATATGAACCTAGGGGAGATTTCCTCCTAGGAAACGATCAAGTGGAACCCGAGGGAGATTTAGAATTGCTTCTTAGAGCAGGTGCCCTCTGCAACAATGCCAGCTTGAGGAGAGTTGAGCAAGGTGATAATTGGGAGATCTTTGGAGACCCAACGGAGGGTGCGCTCATAGTTGCAGCGGCAAAAGCCGGATTGGATAAGGGTGCGTTGGAGGAAAAATTCCCGAGGATAAGTGAGATACCATTCACATCGGAAAGGAAGAGGATGACAACCATACATAAGACCCCTGATGGTGAGATGCATGCTTACATGAAGGGAGCCCCTGAAGTGATTTTAGAAAGATGCACCAGGATTCTTGAAGACGGTATTGAAAAGCCTCTGACTGAAGAAGTGAGGAGAAGAATACTTAAAGTCAACGAGCAACTTGCGGAAAACGCTTTAAGAGTATTAGGCATTGCCTATCGACGCTTACCGGAGAATATTAAGCATGATGAGGCAGTTGAGAGAGAAATGGTTTTCCTAGGCCTACAGGGGATGATAGACCCTCCGAGGGAAGAGGCGATAGAAGCCAATAAGACCTGTCAGAAAGCAGGGATTAAGACCGTTATGATAACCGGTGACCACAAGCTGACAGCTATCGCTGTCGCCAAGGAAGTTGGGATCTTTAAGGAGGGAGACATAGTTTTAACAGGAGACGAATTGGATAGGTTGAGCGATGAGGAGTTTGAAAACATTGTTGAGAAGGTAACTGTTTACGCCAGGGTCTCCCCTGAACATAAGCTTAGGATAGTTAACGCGTTGAAGAAAAAAGGCCATATCGTCGCTATGACTGGTGACGGAGTCAACGATGCTCCCGCTGTTAAAGCTGCTGACGTCGGAGTGGCAATGGGCATAACGGGTACGGATGTTACAAAAGAGGCTTCTGACCTTATTCTGACGGATGATAACTTTGCAACAATCGTTAAAGCTGTTGAACAGGGCAGAGTAATATACGACAATATTAGGAAGTATGCCCGTTTCCTCCTTGCATGCAACTTTGACGAGCTACTAGTAATAGGGACATTCGCCATCCTAGGCGGGATATTCGGCGAAACAATGTTTCCACTACCACTCTTACCTGCGATGATATTGTGGATAAACCTAGTTACTGACGGCGGGCCAGCGATAGCATTGGCAACAGACCCTCCGGATGTTGACGTAATGGATAGGCCTCCGCGTAAGCCTGAGGAGGGGATATTACATGGAATGGGGGCTTTCATAATAGCTTCATTCCTGCTACAGGCTGCCGGTACATTCCTCGTATTCTGTCTAGAGTATTATGTTTGGCCTTCACATCCGTGGATGCTTCCAGACGGAACAATAAACGAATTAGCTAGAGAACTTACCTACAGGGAGGCTACTACAACAGCCTTCGTGCAAGCAGCAATGTTCGAGCTCTTCGTAGTGTGGAACTGCCGCTCGGAGAAACACAGTGTCTGGAGAATGGGTAGAAAAGCTTTCAGAAACAAGTTCTTCGTAATAGCCGACTTATTATCAGCAGTATTAACAATTGGAATAACCTACATACCGGTAACACAGCAACTATTCCACTTGACAAGTTTAAGTCCAGTGGACCTTGCATACGTTATAGGCGTTGCCAGTTGGGGGCTCTTCATACTTCCTGAAGTATTCATGGGCAAGAAAGTCTGGAAGTGGGAGTAAATGAAAAAGAATCAACGTACACTCAAACGAGATTCAACCGTGAATTAAAAAATAATCTTGAATCTTTCATAACTTCCAATCTTTCAATTCCAATACAGCTCCTTGCTAAACTCTCGTTTTATTTTTGTTTGCAACTTCCTTAAATTTGGTAAGACTTAAAAATTTGCTTCACACGCCCTTCCGCCAAGGAATATGACGGAGGCGGTATGCCTTGTCCACTAAAAATTGTATAGTTGTATTTGCTGGAATAAGATTAGGCGATGTGAGTCCAAACATATACGGGTTCAACATCGAACACATATCTGGATTAATCTACGGAGCAATATTCGACGAGGATAATCCGCTATCGGACAGTAGAGGATTCCGCAGAGACGTAGTTGAAGCATGTAGGAGAATAAAAGTACCATTATTGAGGTGGCCGGGTGGAAACTTTGTCTCAGGATATAATTGGCTGGATGGCGTCGGACCTAGAAATGAGCGTCCAACAATACATGACCTTGCTTGGGGAGCTGAAGAGACGAATCGCTTTGGAACTGACGAGTTTATAGAATTCTGTAGGCTAATTGGCGCAGAGCCCTTCATAACTGTTAATGCTGGATCTGGAACAGCCATAGAAGCTGCGAGGTGGGTTGAGTATTGCAATCGCAAGGGCAAAACATACTACGCCAGTTTGAGAGAGAAATACGGCCATCCAGAACCCTACAATGTTAAATACTGGAGTTTGGGAAACGAGATGTGGGGAGACTTCCAGATAGGAAATCTCCCTGCAAAAGAGTATGCGCGGAAAGCAAGAGACTTTGCTAAACTAATGAGGAGGGTTGATCCTAATATAAATTTGACAGCAGTAGGCCATACATTGAGGGCAAGTCCGGAGTGGAACATTACAGTGCTAACTAGCCTCATCGACTTGATAGACAATATTTCAGTACACGAATACTTTTTTGGACTATTGACTCGAGATGAGGAAGAGAACTATTATAGAATATTGGCTTGTCCAGTATTTGCAGACGAGGGGTTAAAAATTGTTGAGGACACGATAAGTGTTGCCCGAGCCATTTATAAAGCGAGGGGGCTGGGCGAAGAAGTATTTGCAATACCTCGCCGCCCACCCGAGAGAGAGATAGGAATATCCTTTGATGAATGGAATATTTCAGGCTCTCATACTCTTAGAGACGCGTTAGCCATATGTAGAATTCTAAATGTCTTTCAGAGGCATGCGAAGCATCTGAAAATAGCATGCATGTTCCCGCTAATACATTACCATGAGGGTGCTAGAATGAGGGGAGGGTTGGAATTTTTCCACTCACCACTAACAGCCTACAAGGATACTCTAGTCCTAGAGGCCGGATATTATGCATTCGACCTATACGTTAACCACACGGGTAAAATCGCAGTCTTAACACATGTTGAATCCGAAAACTACAGCTTGAATATCAAGGTTAGTGACGGAGGCTGGGAGCCAGAAGTATCCTTTAATAACATCCCGTACTTGGATGCCAGTGCAACCCTGAGTGAAGATGGAAAGACTCTTTCCCTAGCGGTGGTTAACGCACATAAAGATTTGGATATCGAATGCTTAATCAGTCTTGTAGACTTTACTCCAGGCGGGAAGGGGCAAGTATTTGAGTTGAATGCCAAAGACGTGAAAGCATGCAATAATAGAGATGAGAAGAATAATATTGTGGTTGTAGAAAAACCTAGTATAGAGGTAGGTGAAAAATTCACCTATACTTTCCCAGCGCACTCGGCAACCGTAATAAAAATACCAGCAGCAAAAGGCTAAAGCATTTTTCTCTTAAATCATTATTTCTTCACATGTTTCTTCTAATAATAGACTAAGTTTTTAACAATGTTGGCAATTTTTCATAACCCTCCATATTCCGATTTTAACGAATGTCTCGAATGTTTATTTCTAAGTAAAAGCTTTGTTCCTTCAATGCTAATTAAAGTCACAACGGATAAGCCAATAGCGATCAGAAAGCTTTCTAGATCCAGTTCGATTACTCCGATTGCTTGACGAGTAATTGGAAAGCTAATTAAAACCGATAGGAGAAGGATCTCCCAAAATATAGCTGCAAGCAGAAACTTATGTGGACGCACCTCCAAGATAGTATACTTCAGGGAGCGACAGGCTAAGGCAAGGGCTAATTCGAATAGGATAAATGTTACGAAGACTCTCGTACGAGCGAGCTCTTCATTAGGAAGAGAAGTTAGGAAGATCCAAATGATCAACGGTACTTCTACGATTAATGCACGGATAAGGAAGGATTTTACATCTATGGTAAATATTGTCTCTTTTGGATTTCTAGGAGGCCTCTTCATTATGTCAGGATCTGGCGGGCTCAGGCCTAAAGCTAAGGCGGGAAGACCGTCCGTAGCGAGGTTAACGTAGAGGATTTGTACTGGAAGTAAAGGCATTGGGAATCCGAGCAGGACAGCTATGGAAAGCATTACTATCTCCACCAGATTGGCTTGTAGAAGATAGGTAAGGTATTTCTTAATATTATCATAGATCCATCTGCCGAGTTCAATAGCTTTCACTATTGTTGCAAAATTATCATCTGCTAAAACCATATCTGCTGCCTCTTTAGCAACTTCTGTGCCCGTAATACCCATGGCCACACCAATACTAGCATGCTTCAGAGCCGGCGCATCGTTTACACCATCTCCAGTCATCGCAACCACATAGCCCCTCTCCTTCCACGCTCGAACAATCTTCAGTTTATGCTCAGGGGAAACCCTGGCGTAAACAGTCACTTTTTCAACTATTTCGGCTAATTCTTCTTCTGAAATTTTCTCCAATTCGTCGCCTGTTAAAACTATGTCCCCCTCCTCATAGATTCCAAGTTCTTTAGCTACTGAAATAGCCGTAAGCTTATGGTCACCAGTTATCATAATCGGTTTTATTCCTACTCTCTTGCATATTTGCACTGCTTCTATCGCTTCTTCTCTTGGAGGATCCATCATTCCGATTAAGCCGAGAAATATCATATTGTTTTCAACGGATTCTTCATTTAAACTGTTTAGATTTTCGGTTGTTCTTTTATAAGCAAAGCCTAGGACTCGAAGCGCGTTTCCAGCCATTTCATTATTAACTCTCAATATTTCTCTCTTTCTCTCTTCAGTCAATTCTCTAATACCATTTAATTCGTATATATGAGTACATTTTTCTAAAAGTTTTTCTGGGGCACCCTTCATACATAAAAGTCTGTCGCCTTCAGGAGTTGAGTGGATTGTCGTCATGATTTTCCTCTCGGAGCTGAATGGAACTTCACTAATCCGTGGGTATTGATTTCTAACTTCCTCTTGTTTCAACCCAGATTTTATAGCAACAACAAGAAGCGCACCTTCAGTTGGATCACCCTTAATATGCCACTTAGCGTTTTCATGTATTAGCTCAGAATCGTTGCATAAAAGTGCGCATTTCATTAAAAGCTTGAAACACTCGCTGTTGAGAATTTCTACACTACCATCGTCGACTTGAAAACTCCCCTCAGGGACATAACCGACTCCAGATACTTCGATCATATGATTAAGCAGGTAGATTTTTCTAACAGTCATCTCACCCTTGGTTAAAGTTCCAGTCTTGTCTGAACATATAACATTCACCGCACCTAAAGTTTCTACAGCAGGCATTCTTCTTACGAGAGCATTTCTCTTAGCCATCTTATACATCCCTATTGCGAGACTACCGGTTACTACTGCTGGCAAAGCTTCAGGTACTGCTGCAACCGCCAGAGCCACACTGAAAAGCAAAGTTTGCAGTAATGGAGTACCCTTGTAAACTCCTATTATCATCGTTATTATCGCTACGGATAGTGCTATCATTCCAAGCCACCTACCGATTTCCTTAGCCTTCTTCTCAAGAGGAGTTTCTTCCTTTTCAGTAGCTGCAACGTTTTTAGCAATCTTTCCAAATTCCGTATTCATACCCGTTGCTACAACCACTGCCTTCCCCTTGCCCCCGACAACCTCTGTGCCAGAGAAAACCATGTTCCTCCGGTCTGAGACAGGCGTACCCTCGGGTAGAGGAGCCGTATCTTTGAAAACAGGCATAGACTCACCGGTAAGAGAAGCCTCATTGACACGCAGGTTAATCGCTTCTATTAATCTGGCATCGGCAGGAACCTTATCTCCCTCTTTTAATACTATAACGTCTCCTGGAACAACTTCTCTCAATGGTATTGTTACTTCTTTCGAATCCCTTACGACGGTAGTGACTGGATTAAGCATTTTCTTAAGGGCTTCCAATGCTTTTTCAGCGCGATACTCTTGATAGAAGCCTAGTGTAGAAGATATTAGGACTATAACAAAGATAATAACTGCATCAACATCATGGCCCGTAGCTAGGGAAATAAGCGTCGCACCAAGGAGAATAATTATAAGAATGTTTTTAAATTGGTTGAGGAAAATCCGCAGAGGCGAGGTCTTTTTACCAGTCTCAAGTTCATTAGGACCATATTTCTCCAGCCTTGCACTAGCCTCTTCATTGGATAGTCCCTGAGGGCTAGTGTTCAGTAAGCGTAAAACATCTTCTGCACTTAGAGAGTAAACTATTCTTGTGGCTTCTTCCTGATAAGACATCATTTCGCATTACTTAGCCTCCTTTTTTAATTTTTCCTCGCTCCACGAAGGGAGGTTCACATATAATAGTTGTGTTTTAGATATCCGGAGGTCAGAAATATTGTTATCGATAATTGGAGGTTATTGGAATTAAAATTTTTAATTCAACTAAAGATAGGTATTAATCGAAATCTTAAGGTCTACGAGGTGCTCCGCAATTGGGACATTCAATTTCACTTTCAGGATAAGTGGTTCCGCAATACTTACACGTTACAGTTTTTTGAGGAATTGAGACAAGTAGTTTTCTCTTAGCTTCTTCATACTCCAATTGTGTTATTGCCCCTTCATCTAATAATCTTTTAAGCCTCCCTAATTCTCTGAAAATTGAAGCTACAGCCATTTTTTGCTCACGAGCTTCGCGCCATTTTACAATCTCACCTCTTAGAATATCTGCTACTTTTTCAGGATTTTTAATATCCCAGAAAATGTTCCTTCTTCCTTTTAATAAAATTGATAGTATCGATCCTAGAAATATGGTTCGAGCACCCTCTGTTATAACGATTGGCTCAGAATACGATGCCCCAGCACCTGTTAAAGTAAAAGCTAATGAGCCACAATTAAACTTTCTAGCTAAAAAGCCTTGTTGAATATGGACTTCTTTTATTTCATCGAAAGATATTATTTTAACATAACCGCTGAGGATTCCAGATCTCTCTATTTTAACTGATTCTTTTCCCACACAATACGTAAATGACCTTTTATAAAGACAATGTAAGATGAAAAATAGTATCGATAACACTAGCCAAGAGGATATGATGAGGGGGAAGAATATTAAAGTCGCTGCCATAAAGAATATAGTTAAAATTGATATAAAAGACAGTTCTCCAAGGAGCTGTTGAAAAGAGGGAGAAAAGAGTCGGGATACGAGAGCTAATAAGAACAAGAGGAAGAATAGCAAAGCTAAAGGAAGCAGTAATAGGGGGAATATAACTGGGGCGAAAATCAGCAATATCGTTATCGTAATAAAGTTTATGATGAACTTCAAAAATGTTTTCTTCAGTAACGGTCTACCGGTCCATAATACCTCTTCTGAATTCATTTAATCTATTTTTACCTAACATTATCTTCCATAAGAATTTAAAGTTATCGTCAAGGATTTCCTTCTCTATGCTTCTCATTCAGGGATTTTTATATCATATTATCTCAATGTAGCTTATGGAGGAATTGGAAGTATCCAAGGGCCTCCTTGGCCTTGGACCATTATGACTATTACCTTCCCCTCGGTTTCAGCCATCTTTTTCAGGGCCTCAACTAATATGTATAACTGGGCTATTTCCTTCTCAGCCATATTGCATTTTTCAGCTATCTGACTAATGGCTTCAGCCGTTCCCTGGGCCCTAATTATTGTTGCATTAGCGTCAGCATATGCTAAAACTAATACCTTTGCTGCTTGAAACTCTGCCGCCAGCTTCTCCTGTTCCGCAGACAATTTGGCTTCAATAGCGTCTGTGAACTTTCTCGGAAGGCTAATTTCTCTCAAGTCTATGCCTTCAAGAATAATTGCTCCCCGGAGTGTAGGCTCCTCATTAAGTGCTTTTTCAAGCAGGCTGTTCACAGCCACCGCAATCTCCTCCCTCTTTGTAATCGTCTCCATGGCTGTGTATTTGCTACTTACATCTCTCAGAGTCTCTCGAATGAGAGGAACTATGGTCCTACTTTTCCAGTCTAACTCGGGATATTTTTTGAAAAGATCAAGTACACTAGAAGGATTAATACGCCAACGAACCGTAATATCTACTTCCACTGCTAGTCCATCTTTCGTTAAACATCCTACTGCTGGAAAGTCTCCTGTTCTTCCCCCCTCTGTCCACATGTGGATTACATCTACTGCAACATAAACCTTTTTCTCATAAGCCCAGGGTGCTTTAGCAAAGAAGAACCATTGTGCTGTTGCCCCGTCTCCTTTTGTAGTCACTGTTCCAGCTACAGGGTCTATAATTAGGGTAATATATCCAATTTCCGTAGTAACCAAGGTGAGGGAGAATAGTATAGATGTTATTACGATAAATAATATGATTGCAATGATTATAGAAAGGATTCTAAGTGGAATTCCTGTCCGTTCTATCCTTATTTCATGCCTCTCCATTCAATATCGCTTCTAAATCGTAGCAGTAACGATTTAAAAACTTATCTTTTGGAAAAAAAGGAATGCTCATACGTAAAGTGTAGAGATATCTAAATCTAATTAAATTCTAAACGAATTTCATCCAAAAATTTTCTCTCAATTTATTAGGATTAAAATAATTGGTAATGTATATTCATTTAAAGTTCTATCTTCTCCGCCTCAGTCTAAATCTCCAGAATCACCCAAGGAATAGATAGATCATAGAAAAAGAAGGTTGATAGGATAATCGTTTCACATCTAGTTGAAAAACCTAGTTGCTTCAAGTAATGCTTATTTAGTGCTAATCCTACTGAAATTTACTATGGGTATAATTCATATAGAGGGCATTATCAAATGGGGCGAAAAAGAAGAAAGAGTAAAGTTCCTAGTCGATTCGGGTGCAACATATACGGTTATCCAGCGTAGCATATGGGAGCGCTTAGGTTTAATACCCAAAAGGTCTGTAGAGCTCATTCTTGCAGACGGTTCAACCATAATCCGTCAGCTTTCCGAAGCCATCATAGAACTACCCTCTTACGGGCAGTATTATACTCCAGTTATATTGGGAGAAGAAGGCGATGAAAATCTCCTCGGCACGGTAACGCTTGAAATATTTGGGCTAATGCTGGATCCGTTGAAGAGAGAGCTGAGACCAATCAAAGCAATTCTTAAACTATTTAATGCTATGAATGTTTAGTGTTTAAAGTAGAATAGAAAATTTAACGGTTAATTGAATGTTAACCTAAGCTTTTGATAATAATCTTCCAAAATTCAATGATGCCTTATCTGCAGCTTTACCGCTAACTGTTTATCATTTTATAAACGAGTTTTAAGTCATTTATTCCACCAGCAGCTTCAATACAATCCTTGTCATATTTACCCCTAAAGGGGTAAACTTTATAAAATTCTTTCCCCCTATAACAAAATATTGGACCTAAATGACGGAAATTCGAGCACAGGGTCTTTTCCAAAGGCCTAACGGTTTCCTGAGGCTCTATGGGTGGGGAAAACTGAAAGAAGCGTCTACTGCTAAATCCCCTTAGAGGGCTAGTAAGTATCCAGTGAACTCTGATAAATCAAGTTTTCTTCTGGCCACGTCGAGTTTTATCATATAGGCTTCCATGTCCAAGGCTCCAAAATATAAGGGGAACTGGCAAAATCGTCGACTAGGAGGGGTTGGATGACGATCCCCTTGTTTTCGATCTCGATTATGAGATTGCAATAGTATTTACAATGGACTTTATGCCCATCAGCTACCGTAACCTCGATCTGAATCAGAAGGTTTCGTGGTGTGGAAAGTTCATTGGCCAATTCGCTATTAATGAGCGACCTCGATGTACCACTATCGAATATGACGCTCAACTTCTGCTCTTTCTTATCGCCCTTAACGGACAAAAGCTCCCTTACTATGCCCAACCATCTTGCCTCTAACTCATATTCGATTATAACCAGCTGTTTTAAGCTTAAACTTTTCAGGATTTTGTTAATCCATGTCGGTCTAAACGGAAAAAGACGCTTGAGAACGAATTGAACCCATTTTATTTTAAAAGGAGCCTTCATTTAAAGCCATTCAAGCATATACAATAGCAAAGACCATCATAATACCCTTTATACTTAACCATCTATAAGAGTGAGATAAATTTAGTAGTCAAGCTTGCTTATAGCTTCTCTGCTTCCTTTCTGTTGATGGATCCCGTTATCTATGGGTATTGGAAGCGGTGAACTCAAGAATCCCTGTATCAAATAGAGCCATAACCTCTACTACCTTACCCCCTCTATGCACCTTAATCTTCTTCTCAACCTTAACCATTTTTCCACACAACCCCGAATTAAAGGGCTAATTAAAATCTTTTAGGAAAAAATAACAATCTTGCCTAACATGAAAAATGATATTGAGACATTTGAAAAAGAGCTGAATTCCATTATTGAAATCTGCAAGGAGAGAATAGAATATCACAGGTCTTGCTCGAGGAATATCAGATGATTAAAGGCTCTGCTTTATCGTTGTTCAATTTGAATAACAATACTAAAAGGAAGACATTTCTCTAATCGATGCATTAATGGAGAGCGAAGAACATGAGGATTAAAATAAGAAACATTTATTGTCCAATATACCATCACAGAACATATTTTACGGGAAAAGTTGTTTACGAAAGTAATAGAATTCAAGTTATAGAGTGGAAGTGTGTAGATCGCAATGTGATTTTAAAAATCTAAATACGATAATTTTGGAGAAATATATAACTAGATAAAAAGGAGGACTGAGTCTAAATTTTCTGCAAAAATTTTTATATAGAAGTAATGAAATGCTCCTTAAAAAAACAGAATGATGGATAAAGTGGAAGGAGGAAAGAAACAATGATAGTTCCAGATCTTCTGCTGAATTTAAAATATTTAGTTTTTTCCAGTTGGTTGTGCTATTCCGTATATGTTTTGGTGGGTGTTCTTGGTTTACTCTACAAACCAAAACTTTCTCCGAAGCGAGCGAACTCTGTTAATTTTGTTATCGTCACCATTGCCAGCCAAAAAGTGAGGAAATCTCTATTAGAATCAATTACTCACACCAAATCTATGCTTTCCAGTTACCCACTGTGGGTGGTATGTGATGAGGACTCTGAACTCATCGGAGAGCTAAAACCTATCATCCGAGACAGATTAGTAATAGTTCCAAGAGATTACCGACGAGATCTCGTTGCGAAGGGGCGAGCCATAAACTATTTCATTGAGTCGAAGGTCAATCCAAATGAGTGGTATGCTTTTATCGATGACGACAATTTGATTTTAGATGACAATTTCCTTTACGAAATCCCGTACTACGAGAAAGGGGGATACGTAGCGGCAAATCCTATTTTGATTCCTCGCCAAGGTAAGAGTAAACTCACCTTTATCATGGACTTTGTAAGATATTTTGACGACCTAACAATATTCCGTTTCTTCACAGGTTTGATAGGAAAACCACTGAAAGGTCTTCACGGTGAGCTTTTACTTGTGAAAGGACAAGTTCTAAAAGAGATAAAGTTTGACCACCCCACAATTACTGAGGATTTTCGCTTTGCTTCCGAATTAGTTAGAAGAAATTATCGAACTTGGCAGAGCTCTACTAAGGTTTCCATCCGTTCTCCCAACACAATCCGTGACCTCCAGCGCCAGCGAGGCCGTTGGATTATAGGAATTCTGCACGATGTAAGGTATTGTCCTCTTCTTATGAAACTCGTTACAGGGCTAATAACCCTCAATTGGATCATTGGAGTATTTGGATCTTCTACTTTGTCCATTGTGGTTCTTTTGGGAGTATTTCTCCCTGCTGTTCCGGGTGTAGTATACTTTTGGCTTATTTATATCTTCGGAGCAGTGACTACTAGAAACTTTCGCTTTGTATTTCTTATCCCTCTTTTCAGCATAATCGAAGCGACAGCTCCTATAATAGGAGGATTGAGTAATATAAAGAGAAGAAGACATTTTGTTGTAATCGACGAAAACTAAGAAAAGTCATAAGAGAATGGAGGAAAGAGGTGGTGCAAGCTGAGAAAAGGAAGTTACTCTGGTCCAATGCACTTAAAAGACCAAACCGAATTAGAGAGCGAAATGTTATAAAGAGATGATGTTCAAACAAAATTGAATAAAGTAATACTTTCAAAGCGATAACTTCAAACCAAAGGGCTGCAGCTGCACTGTAGTTTTTTATTTTCCAAAACCTTATTTAATGTTGATTCCATCCATTCTTCTCTTAATCTTGGAGATAGACTGTTAAACCTTTCAAAATATTTCTTGGCAATAGAATGCTGAACTCTCTAGAACATTTTCTCTAAAGTCTTTATCTATCAGAAAGCGCGGCAAATCAGTTAATGTAAGCCCGACTTCAATCAAAAGCCATGAGGGTATTTCTCAGCAAATCCTCCATCCTAGCTCCCCAACCATATGTTTCGATTGCGCTTCGCTATAAGCCAGATTCTGCAACGATGTTGTAAAAGATTGCTACGGAAACCTAATGGCTTTGGACCGGAAAAAGGAGATGCGGGCCCGCTGGGATTTGAACCCAGGATCTTCGGCTCCGAAGGCCGACGCCTTTATCCTGGCTTGGCCACGGGCCCATGTAAATAAGTTTGAATGTTATACTTAAACCTGTTTGATTACCAGATTACAAAGCATTGTTCATATTATCGTTTAGCTTTATTTTCTCTATGAAAACCGAACATTCTACTGAAGTAGGTAAGTTTCTTTACTGCTCAAGCTTATTAGAGGAGGAGGTTGCAAAGACTTACCGTCACTTAGCCGAAAGCATAAGAGACAAGGATATCAAATGCTTTTTAAACTATATCTCTGACGATTCACATAAGCATGCCAAAGTACTCATGGTTCTCAGCGAGCATTTAACGAGTTGCAATAAGCCTAGCTTTGAAGAGTGTGAAAAGGTTTTGGGAAGCTCCTGGAGAAACCTCATGGAGAAAGCCAAGATGATTCAGGAAGAGTTTGAAATAGATAATCGTAAGCTTGTCGAGTTGATAGACGGTTTAGTAAGATTTGAAGGCGTTGTAGCAGAGGAGTATCTAACGGTTCTAAGCATGAAAACAATAGAGCTCATGGCAAAAGAATCCGAGCTGAATATTGAGCCTTACAAAATAATCTTCGAATGGATAGTTGAAGATGAGAAAAGACACGAGCAAATTTTAAAACTCATTAAGAACCTAGTTAAAGTGGGACGGTAATAAATAATCAACCACTTATTTCTAATTTTTTAGTTGTTCCAGTAGATATGTGCCAATGTCAGAAGCTAGATATTGTCGATGATTTTTCTTAGGCACAACTTGAATCATTAATAATCCCGTGCAACCACAGCCAACTACGCATACGTTATCTGCTATCTGTATTTCAAAGCTTCTAATACCGTTTGTAAACATGTCCTTATTTTATTGAAATATCTTGGTCGCTTCATATCTTTTTGAAAACTATTTCTGGCTTACTTATTCTATGTCCAGGTTTGATTGCAAGTTCTCCCGCTGAATTCCAACCGTAATCTTCGGGTAGTCCATCCAGATTAAGCATCTTCCATATTTTTTCAGAAGAACTGGGTAGGTAGGGACGTAGTGTTATTGCTAATGTCCTTACCGCATTTACGCAGAGAAACAATGCGTTGGGATCCTTTGTCTTCCAAGGCTCTTTAGCCTGTAAAAACCTATTGCATTGAATAGAGAAGTCAGCAACTTCCTTTAAGGCCTTGTCTATTTCATAATTCTCAAATTTTTCTCTCATAGTATTAGGAAGCATCTTAATACTCTCTAAAAGCCTCATACAATCTCTGTCATTCTCATAACCGTGTGGTTCAGGCACTTCCCCGTTGTAAAGATTCCAAATAAGCGTTAATGTTCTGTGAATAAAGTTACCTATGTTTCCAACGAGTTCCCCGTTAACCCTTTCCACCAATGCTTTCTCGCTGAAGTCTCCGTCTTCGAAGAATGGTATGTCCCTCGCCAAGAAATATCTTACAGCATCAACCTCATACTTCTCCAATAGCTTAAACGGGTCTATTGCAGTTCCCTTTGACTTAGAGAGTTTTTCCCCGCCTATTGTGATGTATCCATGGACGAGAATATGCTTTGGTAGTGGAATACCGCAGGAAAGCAGAATAGCCGGCCATATTACTGAGTGAAACCAATTTATGCCCTTTCCGATTAAGTGGACGTCTGCAGGCCAGTACTTCTTATACTTCTCTCCATCTGGATAACCTAGTGCTGAAATGTAGTTTACTAATGCATCTACCCAAACGTATATCTTGTGCTTAGGGTCAAAAGGCACTTCTACACCCCAGCCTACTCTCGATCTGCTTACTGCAAGATCTCTTAGTCCTTCAGATTTTATCCTAGCAATCATCTCCTGCTTCCTTTTCTCAGGGATGATAAATTGGTTTTGCTCGATTAATTCTAACACCTGCTTCTCATATTTGCTTAATCTAAAGAAGTAGCATTCTTCTTCGATATACTCTGGTTCCGTACCATGCTCAGGACACTTACCGTCGGCAAGGTCTTTCTCAGTCTTGTATTCTTCGCAACCGTAGCAATAAAGGCCACTATAGCTACCCTTGTAGATATCCCCGTTTTCAAACATTTTCTTGAATATCAGCTGCGATACTTTACGGTGTCTTTCTTCCGTTGTCCTTATGAAGTCATCGTTTGAAATATTGAATGCCCTACAGAGCTCTTGGAACCTTTTAGCATTCCTGTCTATAAAATCCTTAACTTCTAAACCCGCTTCTCTAGCGGCTTTTTCGTTCTTAGCAGCGTTTTCATCAGTACCCGTTAAGAAGAAAACTTCCCTGCCGATAAGCCTATTCCATCTAGCTATAATG
>JAVZMD010000003.1:0-35788 GCA_038883435.1 Thermoproteota archaeon | reverse complement strand
TTCCCGTTCCTGTGTTTAAATAGTTTATTATCGAAGTCATATTCCTATAGGTGAATACTTCTAAGGGTGGTACAGTTGTTCCTTAAGAAGGCTGCGGAGAAGATGGAGAAGCAGGTTAGCGAAAAAGCCCCTGAGATGAGAAGACTGCTACCAGGTTTATCGATAAAGGTTGAAGGGTTGAAAGGCCCTGTTGCAGACGGAGAGTTCTCTAAGTGTAGGGAATTCGGAAGAGAAATAGTGATTAAATTAAATCAGGCTCTTGGTGATGAGAATTGGACCGAGTTGAAAAAACCTTAGGATTATACCTCTTGATTTTTTTATGGATTGTTCAATCTCTTGGTAGGCTCTACTTCTCAATACGGGGAATGCCCGAGGGAATGGGACAGTTTTTAGATGCACCTATCTCCTATGAAACATCACTCTTACTATTTACAATGTTTCTATCATTAGGAGTACTGGGTCTTATTGCTGTGCTAGGTTTTTGGATAAGCCTGAAATTGGGAGTCTGGATGATAATACTAGTAAGTCTTGCAACCATAGTTTTTGACATTTGGGGAATGACAATACAGGGTTCAGCAGCAATTGGTTTCATTGTGCCAGCGATATCATTAGTCTATCTCTTCTATAATAAATCGTTGCTTAAACGTTAAGCTTAAAACAAAACTAGGATGCTCGTTGCTTCAGATTACTAGAATGCTTTATGATATTTCTTAGAAATGTGACACATTTAACAAAAAGGTCTGAAAAGCAGGATATTATTCTATTCGCAAGCTTAATATTCCATTGATTTGTAACTATCAACTTGACTTACGGATTATTCTATAGCATAATGCTCTGACTCGTCTGGCTTTTCTCTTTCCGTGAAACGAATCTCGCAACTCTTCCTTTCCTACTTAGCTCCTTGACGTTGGAGGCTCCGGCATAGCCCATTGCAGCCCTTATTCCAGAGACGAATTCACTTATCACCGAGGCCGCATCCCCACGGTAAGGCACCCATATCTCAGTACCTTCAGGTATTTCCTTCGAAAAGGTAGCATACCTGTCTAGTGCCATCCTCTTCTGTCTCGCGGATTGACTACCCATACCTCTGTGTAGCTTAAAGTATTTGCCGTTTATTATAGTCATCGGGCTTGGACTCTCCTTGCAGCCCGCTAAAACGTATCCAAGCATGGCACATGATGCTCCAAATGCTATTGCTAGCGCAACATCCCCAGGATTTCTAACTCCACCGTCTGCAATCACCGGTATTTTCAAACCTAATTCTTCAAGAGCGTCTGCAGCTTGCGAAACCGCGTAGAGTGTGGGTGCTCCTGCTCTAGTTACTTCTGTAGTTATGCAGACAGAGCCGCTTCCAATACCTACTCGAAGCCCTGCAACATCCTCTATTCTAGATATTGAGTCCAAGACCCCCTGTTTAGTACCTAGGTTCCCTATTACGATGTCGATGCCAACTTCTCTAGTAAGCCTCCGCGTTGCCTCTATCACGTTCTTATTGTGGAAGTGTGCAACATCTATTACTAAGGCGTCTGCATATTTTGCAAGAAGCTTTGCCCTATCCAGATCAAAAGGAGACACGGCTGCGGCAACTCTCAGCCTACCCTCGGAGTCTCTAGAAGCATCTTTATACTCGCCTCTTAAAGCCACGTCCTTGTAAGTTATTAATCCAATAAGCTGGTTATTACTATCTACAACCGGAAGCTTCTCAACTCTATGTTTCTTCATCAATTCAACAGCTTCTTCAGGAGTTACACTAGGACCCGCTACTACAACGTCTTTAGTCATGGCCTCCTCAACCCTTATCGAAGGGTCTGTAAACCTCACATCTCTACCCGTTATTATCCCGATCAGCCTGTTTCCTTCAACTACGGGAAGACCAGATATCCTATGTTTTCTCATCAGCTCCGCAGCATCTCCGACAGTAGCCTCTTTGTTTACCGTTATAACGTCCTTGATTATGAAGGATTCCGCTCTCTTAACTGCCTTAACCATTTCTAGCTCTTCTTCTGCCGAACAGTTTCTATGTACAACACCTAATCCACCGTGTCTTGCAAGGGCTATTGCCATCTCGGACTCCGTTACGGTATCCATCGGCGAGGATACTAATGGGATGTTTATCGGAATATTTTTCGAAAAACTGGTTCTCAAGTCTATGTCCTTCGGCTCTATTTGTGAAAAACCCGGTAGTAGTATTACGTCTTCAAAGTTAAAAGCAATTTCCGCCTTCTCAAACTTCTCTTGAAACACCCCCATATTCCATTACTTAAAAGCCTTGGATTATAAGTTTTTCACTATTGCTAGATGGATCATTTTAAAGTAGAACGTGAGTTTAACGCGACGCTTCAGCATGTCTTTCAAGCTCTTTCTTCCTTGAAACCGCATAGCTTGAATCATCGTTGTTCGCCGCGTTTATTATCTCCTCGGCAAGCGCCTCCGCTATTGTCTTCCTATTCTTAAAACTCTTCATCTTAGCCCCGTCTACGATGTTCCTTATTGCTAAATCCACCCTTCTGCCCGGTGAAATGTCTACCGACTGGTAGTAAACTATACCACCGTAGCTTACTCTCGTAGTGTCCTCTCTAGGGGCGGAGTTTAAAAGGGCGTTTACGAGTATCTCTATTGGGTTCCTGCCTGTTTGAAGACTTATTATTTCGAAAGCATCTTTAACTATGTTTATTGCCTTGGCTTTCCTACCTCCGGCCCTGGCTGTTTGAGCCAGCCTGTTGGCCAGCCGTTCAGCAATGTTTACGTTATACTTCCAGAATTTCCTCTTTTCATGCCTACCGCCGGAATGAGGGATCCTAACCGGCCTTAGGCTTATAACCTGAGCTAGCCCAGGGTCGTTAACCTCTATGCCGTCGAAGCTCCACTTGTCGAATAGCTTACACTCTATGCTTGGCTTAGACAAGCTTGGACAAGCATTTTGCTGTTAAGCCTATAAAAAGCTTTACCTCGTAGGCTTCTGTTTCTTACCCTTCAGAAGTGCGTCTAGAGACACTCCGTTGACGCTTATGACCTTATACCTTACCCCTGGGATATCTCCCATAGACCTGCCTAATGAGCCGCCTATGCCTGCGATGATCACCTCATCTCTCTCGTTTATGAAGTTCAGAGCACCGTCTTCTGGGACGAATGCAGTAACCTCTTTCCCATTCTTTATCAATTGGACCCTTACGCATTTTCTAACGGCACTATTGGGCTGCTTACTCGCTATCCCAACCTTCTCAAGGACTATGCCTCTGGCCATTGGAGCTCCTTCCAGAGGGTCATAGAGCTCTTTTAGCCTTAGAACTCTCTTAGTGTAGTATCTAGAGCTCCACCTAAACTTCTTACGGACGAGTATTAACTTCCTAGCTGCAAATTCTCCTCTGCCCAATCTCAAGGTCCTGTAGGATAAGGGTCTTATTAAGCTTCTCTTAGCGTATTTTAACGTCGCTTATTCCAAAATATCTCCTGGCGATTTCCCTTATACCCTGTATTCTAAAGCCGTTTTTTCCTATTGCCCTGCCCTTATCTGCGTCACTTACAGACACGTATACAACTTTCCCACCCTTAGAGTTATTCTCAACCTGTATGTCTAGCACTTTAACTGGGTAGAGAGCTTGTCTGAGGAATGTTTCAATATCATCATGGAGCCCCATGACGTGTATTTCCTTCCCTATTTTCTTGGAGAAATGTTGGAGAAGAAGTTTGCAGCAGTGTTTTATTCTCTCAAAGTCGTCAGGCTTGAGGAGGAAGAAGACTGTCCTATCATTGTTTGTTATTAGACAATCAACTACTCTAGCACCGGTTGCACTTTCGAAGAAGCCGATGTAGCTGAGCTCCTGGTTTGACCAGCTTGCCTTCACGTCGTTTTTACTTGACATACCTACTTATTTTCCCCCAGTATCTTTGATTCTCCCTGGTTTACTATCCCTATGACTGCAACCGGATATTTTAAGCTTAACGCTTTACCCAAGGCTACGCGAGAACCCTCGTAGACTATTGAAGGGGTTTTAGAAAGTTCTAGGGCATTCTTCAACATGCCTAAATAGGGCTCGGGCAAGTTGGAAACGTATATTACCCCCTCCAGCTTGCCACGTAGAACAAGCCTGTAAACCTCGTTGAAACCAGTTACAAAGCTGCCTGTCTTAGCTAGGAGCTCAAGCTTGCTGCTGAGTGATGCTTTCTCCTCCGACATCTCCAGTCTCACCCTTGCTCTTTGTGAACCCTTCTATATCAACATATACTTTGACCATGCCTGTTCCAGCGTAAATCTCCGAACCTGCAAGAACCCTCTCGGTCATACCGAGCAGTTTATCCTCCATACCTGCCACAGCACCTTCAACAAGGACTTGAACAGCCCTTTCAAAGGCTGCTTTAGCTAGTACACTCTGCTTACTTCCACTAACCCCGTGCCTACCTATCTGCTTCACAACACCGTCCTGAGTCATCGCACTCGCGACAAGTGAGAGATGCCTCCGGTCGACGTCTAGACCCTGCTCGTTTAAAGTCTTCCACATCTCGTTTATAAGAGCGGCTCTAGCAGCCTCTATGCCTAGAACTTCTGCGATCTCGTGAATATCGTTGCTCACCGTCCTAGTGTAATCCACCTCAGGTATGTTGAATACCTCCGCTAGATTGCTTCCCTCAGTCACTATGCAATACTCATTATTCTCCTCCTTCAAAAGGACTCCCTTAACCCCGGTTATGCCGCTTACGGGCGTCTTCCTTATCTTAGACTCGAACTTCTGGGCGTCGTTTTTAATAGGTATCTCGATACTTCCATCGTTCTTAACATTAAACTTAAGATTTAATGCTTTAAGCACTTTTTGAACATCTTCTTCAGAGAGCCCTCTTTCCACCAACCACTCTTCAACAGGATGTATGACTAAGTAATCGTATGCAGTAGTTGACTTTAAGCTTATTCTAGCAATGTCTTCAATCGTAGTGTATACCATTTTCCTAGCGACTTTCAAAGCCCTACTATAGTCCTTATTATATGGACTCCTTAGGTAAACAGTCATCATCGGCGTCTTGGGAGTTTTCCTCGCATCGAGTAGTTCAATAAGCCTAGGAAGCCCAAGGGTCACGTTCGCCTCTCTGACACCAGCATAGTGGAAGGTCCTTAGCGTCATCTGAGTCCCAGGTTCCCCTATTGACTGTGCTGCAACAATACCAACACTTTCACCAGCCTCCACTAGCGCCCGCTTATACTCTTCGACTATCCTTTCCACAACCCTCTTAGCAGCCGACGCTGAAAGATGTTTTGAGAGTATTGCTTGAAGCGTTTCTCTCTTAATACTTGGAGGCAATATCCTTCCGTATTCTTCGATCATCTTCTTAACAACCTGCCTGCTTGCTGGACTACCCTTCTTTGGAAGGGATAACGCGTATTCTTCGACTATCCTAAATGCATCCACAGACTTTCCATGGTCGCTCTTAGACGGGTCTACACCATCCTCACCGTATATTATGTCAACTATGTTACCATATGAGTCTCTTACAGTCCCGTCGTATTCTATTCTGAGCGACTCTAATGCGTGTATCAGCCTACGCTGCAAGTATCCGCTTTGCTGAGTCCTAACTGCAGTATCAACAAGGGATTCGCGGCCGCTCATAGAATGGTAGAATAGCTCTATGGGTGAAAGCCCCTGGTAGTAATTGGATTTTATGAATCCCCTAGCGAGTGGACCAAGGTCGCCCTTGTTAAAGTGTGGCAGTGGCCTTTCCAAATATCCTTTGAAAATCCTCTTGCCCCTTAGAGCCTGTTGCCCTAGGCATCCTGATATCTGGCCGACGTTAAGGTCTGATCCTCTCGCCCCCGTCTTGGTCATTATAACCATACTGTTGTCAAGACCTAAGGTTGATGAGACAAGGTTTCCGACTTTGCTTCTAACGTTAGAGAGCGCGTCCATTATATATGCTTCTAGACTCTCCTCTTCACTCATGCCCGGGATCCTCTTTATCCTACCCTTCTTCCAGTCTTCGAGAAGACTCTCTACTTCAACATCAGCCTGGTCAACTTCCTTACTTACCCGTTCCTGAATGTTCTTAGGTAACTCTATATCTCTATAGCCGAAGCTAAATCCTCTTAACAGAATGAATTCCCTAACCATTTTCTCTAGTGAAGATATGAACCTATGCCCCTCCTCTAAGCCATATTTCTTTATTATCCTGTGCAGGATTGTATCAGCCTTCTCGGCACCTATGGAGGCTTTATCGATAACGCCAGATACTAACTTGCCGTTTTTTATTACTATTTCTGCTTCTTCTTTACCTCCAACGTCTCCCACGCTAGTCTTGTTTACATAGTTAAAGTCCTTTCTTAAAAGAAGGCTAACTGCCTGCCTACCAGACCATAATGGTTCGGGATTCTTAATCTCAGGCTCGGGAAGCTCACCTTCGTAGCCCGCAGCGTACACTATTCTTGCAAACTCCTCTTTGGTTAAGTAAGTGTCTTTCTTAGTTAGGAGGTATGCTCCAGTTATGAAATCCCTTATCGCACCCATAATGGGTGCGCCATACCTCGGAGTTAGATAATGGTTTTTGACTCCGAGCAGCATGCTTGTCTCTACTGAGGCTTCAAGGCTCTGCGGCACATGGAGGTTCATCTCGTCTCCGTCGAAGTCAGCGTTGTAAGGCGGGCAGACACTAGGGTTGAGCCTGAAGGTTTTCCCCGGAAGGACCCTAACCCTGTGGCCCAGCATTGAGAGACGGTGGAGCGAAGGTTGCCTGTTGAAGATCACAAAATCCCCGTCGATCAAGTGTCTCTCAACGATAAAGCCGACGTCCAATGCCTCAGCTAAGGAATCCCTATTTTCAACAAACTGCAGCTTGTGCCTAGCACCACTTGGCCTGATTATATACTCTGAGCCAGGGTGTATGAAGGGACCGTTCCTAACGAGCTGCATTAACCAGTCCCTATTCCAATATGTAACTCTCTCAGGCACAGTGAGTATTTTAGCAATCTCCTCAGGCACACCCACTTCGTCGATTTCAAGATAGGGGTCAGGCGATATTACTGTCCTAGCGGAGAAGTCTACTCTCTTCCCAGAAAGGTTTTTCCTGAAACGACCCTCCTTTCCCTTCAGCCTTTGCGCAAGCGTCTTGAGCGTCTTACGCGTCCTATGCTGGGCGGGGAGAATTCCGACAGCCTCATTGTCGAAGTATGTTGTGACATGATACTGTAAGAGATCCTCATGATCCTGTATTATCAGTGGTGATGCTCCGGATTCTATATACTCCCTTATTCTGCGAGCAGTCCTTATTATGTCCACAAGCTTATGGGTTAGGTCATCCTCGGACCTCTCTCCTGTTTCAAGTATTATCGACGGCCTGACTTGGATCGGTGGGACTGGTAGAACCTCTATAACATACCATGCTGGATGAGCAACCTCTGGATCTATGTTTAAAAGCCTGAGGTCATCGTGGGGAATGGAGTTTAAACGCTCCCTTATTATCCTGGAGTTTAACAGCCTGAGCGTCCCCTCCGGGTCCCTTTCGTAGAACTTTGTAGGTCTTTCGAGCCTGATCTGGTATTTCTCAGCACCGCAATGTGGACACCTGTTGGCTCTTCTAACCTCGTCTTTTATCTGGTCGAAAATTTGCTCTGGCACAATGCCGTAGAGCTCTTCGTATTCCTTCATCTTCTCCCTGTAGTAGTTTATTCTATCATTAGGCAATAGTATTCTCCCGCATTGTCTGCAAGTGGATTGTAGAACACGTTCAATCTCACGTGCAAAGGAAACATGTATCACCGGCACGGGTAGTTCTATGTGGCCAAAGTGCCCGGGGCACTTATCGGGCAAGTTGCCACATGTCTTACATCTTTGTCTAGGCTCTATTGTACCTAAACGCGTATCCATTATCCCACCTGGGACTGAGAGCCCGTCTTGATCATAGGTCTCGTCCGTTGTCACCTCCATCACGGAGAGTCTTCTAATCTCGGCTGGTGAGAGTACTCCGAATTTTATCGAATCGATATGTTTTACCTCAACTTCCTGGCTCATTTCTTCTACACCTTCTCCCTAACCCTTATTCTCGGAAATATTCCAAGACTCATCAATTCCTGCAGTAGAAGCTTGAAGGCATATGAAATCTCTATGCCACTAACATCCTTTCCTTTTTCACAAAGTGGGCATATGTATTTCTTCTGCTTAGCATCGTAATAGGCGAATGTACCGCACTTCTCGCAAACGTATACTATGGTCCTATCAGACTCTTCTAAAAGCCTGTCCTGAAGAAGCCTAGCCGCTCCATGGCCAACTAGACAATCTCTCTCCATCTCGCCGAATCTTAAACCACCTCCTCTTGACCTTCCCTCAGTAGGCTGATGCGTCAGCATTTGTACCTGGCCCCTAGCTCTCGCATGCATCTTATCCTTAACCATGTGGTGGAGCCGCTGGTAATAGATTATACCCATGAAGACCTTGGCTCTGAAACGTTTTCCAGTCATACCGTCTATGAAATCAAACTCGCCGTAAGGTGAGAAGCCGTTTTCTTCCAGAATCTTTTGAACCTCCTTCTCCGGAGCATGTATGAATGTCGTGCCGTCCATCGGCCTTCCTTCAAGGGCTGCGGCGATGCCGAATAGGGATTCAAGAAAGTGGCTTATCGTCATTCTGGAGGGGATTGCGTGCGGGTTTATCAAGAGGTCTGGAACCAACCCGTCTTCGGTGAACGGCATATCTGTTTGATTAACAAGCATTCCGATAACGCCCTTCTGACCAGACCTAGAGGCAAACTTATCGCCTATTTCGGGAATCCTGTGGTCTCTAATCCTTACCTTTATCAGTCTATTATTCTCCAAATCCTCTGTTACTATTACGTTATCTACATAGCCGCTTTCCGAAGGCTTCAAAGCAACTGAAGAATCCCTACGAGCAGGTGCTTGGAAAACAAGCTCCTTGTATTCTTCGAAGAACCTGGGTGGGCTCGACCTTCCCACTATGACTTCGCCACCCTTGACCTCCGCCTCAACAGAAACAATACCGTCATCCTCGACCTTAGCATAAGCCTCATCCCCCCTATAACCTCTAATCTGAGGATCAGGCTTCTCTATCCTATCGACCTCACCCATTGGGTACCTCCTAGCCTCAACCTCGTATGATTTGTAAGTAGTCGACCTGGCTAGGCCACGCTGGATGGATGCAGCATTCAAAACTATAGCGTCCTCCATATTGTACGGGTGGGACAATACTGCTACTAGAAAGTTCTGGCCAGTCGGTCTCTTATCCAGACCGATGATCTGGTCTATTTTTGAGGCTACCAGTGGTGTCTGAGGATAAGTCATGACGTGGAAAGTCGTGTAGAAAGCATTGCTAATATTTGTAAACGGAAGCCCCAGTGCTTGCTTAGCCATCGCCGCCTCGTAAGTATTCCTAGGAGAATGGTTATGTTCTGCAAACGGAACCATTGCTGAGACAACTCCGAATACGAGTGTAGGGCTTATCTCTAGGTGCGTTGTCTCAGTTGTAACATCTTTCAGCGACACCGCTATGAGCGCGTTTTCCTCTTCCTCAGCATCTAGTAATTCCACTACCCCGTTATTAACAAGGTCATCAAAGCTTATTTTGCCTAGGGCAAGCTTAGAAACATGATCCTTAGTAAGCTTAATCTGCCCGTCTTCTACGACTATTAGTGGCCTCCTAACTCTACCAGGGTCAGCGTTGAAGTAAATTTCTTTAACGACCCTCCCACCATAGTTAAACTCGTAATATGCCACGTTTATCTCTGGCGGTATCACCCCTTTCCTCCTAAGGCTCCTTATCTCTTTAACCAGGGCCTCACCGGAGTGGGAGTATCCAACTGGGACCCCGTCTATGAATATTTTCGCCGCTGTTAAACGGGTTTCCTGATCCGCCTTCACAACAGGGATTATGCCGAATTTTGAAAGTATCTTATCGAGAACGGATTTATCCGCCGAAACTGAGACCTGTGTACCTATACTCATGTTCTTCACAAGCCCACAGTTCACACCCTCAGGAGTCTCATTCGGATCAAGCTTACCCCATTGAGTAGGATGGAGATCTCTAGCATCAAAGTTAGATTGGCTCCGGCTTAATGGCGACTGGATTCTCCTTAAATGACTTAATACGGAAAGGTAGTTAGTTCTGTCAAGCAGCTGAGTTACGCCGACAAGCCTCTTGCCCCAATTCCCAGTGGCCATGGCTTGGTTTATAGTATCTGTAATCAGGCTTGTTGTAATCAGGTTTGAAAACGAATAGATAATCCTATGTCTTAAGCTGAACTTCTCAAGCTGATACCTAAAGTCTCTAACCATCCTCCTAAAGGAGGTTCTAAAGAGCTCCGCGAGAAGACCACCTGCGAGCCTAATCCTCTTATTCTTATAATGATCTTTATCGTCTGGTGGACGCCAGCCAAGTTTCATCGCAAGTATTCTCTCAGCCATTTCGCAGAGGAATAACGCCTTATTGTACCTAGCGGATTCGTCCATACCGAGGTGGGGCAGAAGGATCTTGTCTAAGACGTTCTGAGTCTTGTTTAAACGAACTTTATCAGACTGTCCGTATGCAACCCTGTTGCCGATGTACATTATGGCATCTTCCTTGCTCATAATGTTCTGGGCAGCGTCGAAAGATGGTGCCAAGAGCTCTTGTATCTCTGGGAATGGTGAAACACGCTCCGCTATCTCCCTGTCGGAAGCCATTCCAAGGGCTTTCAGCATTATTACGAACGGTATCTCCTGTCCAACTCCTGGCAGGTACACCTTCAGCTCATTGCTCTGACCCTTCAGCCTTACTTCAACCCTCGTCCTATAACCTACGGTAGTGGAGAATACCCTCGCAATATAGAAAGAGTATGGGCCTATCTTCTTCTCCTCTAGTATTATCCTGTTTGGAGCAAGGTCTTCAACCCCAACTATAACTCTCTCTGAACCGTTTATTATGAAGTAGCCCCCAGGGTCATACGGGTCTTCGCCCAACCTAACCCTTGCCTCAGGGCTTAGGCCAGCGAGTGCACAGTACCTCGAGTTAACCATGATCGGAAGCTCCCCTATTAGAACCTCCTGTCTGTTCTCCCTACCATCTTTTATCTCCTTGATCTCTAAGTATATGGGAGCAGCGTAAGTAAAGTTCCTCATCCTAGCCTCCATTGGGTATACGTTTCTCACAGCACCGCTGGGCTCTATGATCCTAGGGATGTGGACTCTTATCTCTCCAAATTCTACACGTATAACCTTATCTTCTACGTTAACCTCTATGCTCTTAACCTCGTCGACTATTTTCTGCATATCCCTATCTACGAATTCGTTGAAAGAGTCTATGTGGTGCCTCGCCAGGCCAATGCTCTTAATATAACTTTCAGCAACCACCCAAAGGTCTGCTTCACTAAGCTCTTCAGACAAGTTGCTCAGCCCTCCACTACCACACGGTATGTTAAAGTCTCCCCAGCGACAGGGCTTTTCCTTACGATTTCAACAATATCCCCCGGCTTAGCTCCTATAGCCACTGCGACAGGGTCGCTACTGAGCATCCTAGGCAATTGAGAAGGCTTGATATTATACTTCTTAAGCAGAGCCTCCTTCTCCTCACTAGATAAAAGCCGGTGACGGGGCACTAAAACATGGTCGAGTATGTTAACTTTACTAATGTTTTTCTTACTAACCAAGCAGCGTCGAGTGGGGTATTGAAGAGGTGGTAATAAACATTTCTCCGCTTTTTAAAGGCCTGAAAAGATGGAAAACATAAGACTGTCTCACGAATCGAACAGCCTTCAGCCGATTCGACAAAAAAGAAGTCATACATCGTGATGACCTGTCAACTTTCATAAGGGGAGCAAGGGGTTCAGCGAATAGAACAACATCCTTTGAAGAGTTTATCGGTGATAAGCACAGGTATAGAAAGGGTATCGGAAAACCTGAAGCTTAAGTCATATAGGGAAAAACAATAGTCCAATTTATGTGGGTAGTGTGAGGAAAGGCTTCTGATTAAGCGGGTCTACACTTACTAAGTACATCGCCAAAGCGATGTTCAGTCAGTATGGAGGAATCGAAAGAGAGAAGATAGAAGCAGGCTTAACAATAGGACGCCAGACCCAGATCCTGTATTATAAGGGGAAAAGGTTAAAAAGACACGTAAGAGAAATCTAAACTACCCCGCGGTAGCTCAGATTTAAATACCGGATTCGCTTGACGCGAGTCCGGTATTTAGAGAGTAGCCTGGTAGAGCTTCCGGCTGTAGTCCTCCACCGCGGGTGGGGGCGTTCAGCCTACCGGGCGGACATGCAGACACCGGAGTGTCGCTGGTTCAAATCCAGCCCGCGGGATATGATTGTATTTTTCAACTCATTATGTAACGCGTTAATAAAGTAGTATTCGGTTACAAGTTAATTAATTGTAAGTAATTTTTAAATAGTTTTTATTGACGGTCTTCATAGATTTATTGTGTCCAATATGTAACATTATGTCTAAATTCGACTTTGAGATTTTAGTAGAATCATCTGCTTATTATTCCCATTCGACTTCCATTTATCTTGAAGGTATTTAATTAATTTTTGTTATTTTTTCTTATGAACGGTGAATACTTAAATATACGTATCAATAAAGATAACGAAGCCATGAAGCAAACAGGAAAGAAGCCAGAGGTGTTTAAGGCAAAGGTATTCAAGGCATTAAGTGACCCTGCCAGGTTAGAGATTGTCGAACTGCTTAAGGAAGGCGGAAAGTATGTTAGCGACATAGTGAAGAGAACAGGTGTTGTTCAACCAGCGGTTTCACGTCACTTGAAGATACTGAAGGAATGTGGTATGGTTGAAGAAAGCAAAGTTGGAAACAAAAGGCTCTACAAGGTTACAGACCCTAGAGTATTCAAAGTCATCAATTCTCTCGATAATAATCTAATGGATAGCCTTAAGAGACACGTACTCGAACGTATGGTTTAGAATCAAGAGCAACAATAAAAGATCCGGATGAACTGCGAATTTATTTAGTGATATTTTTTCATGCTTTCCACCATTTTGATACTAGATATTTCACATTGTTGTTTTTAACATCTGATATTGCAAAGACAAACAGTTTTCTTACAGAAGTTGCAAGCCTGCCAGCGCGGATGAAGTCGGGGGCATCTATCTTGTCCCCAACTTTTTTAACTTCAAGTATTGCCGGCGCATGGTCTATTCCCGGGCCATGCTCGTATATTGCAAAATCGCATCCGAATTTAATCCCAGGTGTAACTACGAATCCCCTGTTCCTAAGGTCTCTGTAAACTACGAATTTGCTTTTAAAATCCTCGTGAATTCTAGAGGCTATTCTAAGCAATTGTTCAGGAGTTATTTCCTTATCCTCTCTGTCAACCACTCTAATAACCCCTTTCTCCAAAAGGTATAATCCCTCGAATAAGTCTAGTGTCAAAGGGGCGTTAAAGTTACAATCCTTAGGCTTAGGGATGCCTACGGGCTTACCGAAGAAACCCATCTTATACACTTCTTGAGAATGTACAATATTCCATATTATCAGACGATCTCCTATAAGCTCTGCGGTTATTTTAGTCTTACTATCTTCCATCCTCATACACCGGTTTAGAAAACGCTTAGAGATAATACTCGGGCAGCGTCTGCAGCGTCTGCAGCCCTATCCACAACCTCCTCGATAAGATTTGCAACATCCTTAAGCAGGAGGATAGTAGGGACGTCTGATTTTGAGAATATTATCTTTATCTCTAGGCTTCTGAAAAGACTATCGACTTCTTTCTCACATGCCTCTACGTTCCTAGCGAAATCCTGGATTTTTGAGGTTTCAAAGCCTAGTGTGAATATTGTTTCCCTCATTTTTACAACCGCATCGAGGGATTTGGCTGTCAACTCCTTAAAGTGGTCTTTCAGACTCTTATCTACCGATTTCTTTTTGAGGAAAAACTCCCTCAATCTGTAAACTATTCCCTCACAGAGATCAGGTATTCCAGTTAATGGTGAAGCCAACCTTAGGAAATCCTCCCTACTTACCATTATCGCCCCCGCCTCGACAAGCTCGCTTGAAAGATTCCTTTTCGTCTCTATCGATTTGTTTTTTAGAACGATTATGTTATTCAAAACTTCATCTACTTTAGAAACATCGTCGTCGAAACACGCTATGACGAGATTGTTGACTTCTCTCACAGAGTCGACAGCATATCTTGCGAGCTCTTGACATGTTTGTAAAAGTTGTCGCTTAAGCCGTAGAGTTGTCTCGGTGGGGTACATTTCTCAACTATCCTGTTTCAATATTACTAGTTTTGAGTTTTAAGCTTTTCCAAGTTAAACCTTATTCTCCTCGAAGCTTTTAAACAATGGGTTTAGAAGGCAATAGAAGCCTAGAAAGCTCCGTTGGGAGACTTGTTATACTCACTCTCTTCTGCTCCCGGGTATCTCTAAACCTAAGTGTTACAGTATCGTCTGAAAAAGTCTGATGGTCTATGGTTACTGCAAAAGGTACACCTATTTCATCAGCCCTTGCATACCTACGGCCAATACTACCAGAGTCGTCGAAGTTTACTTTGAAACTGTCAAGACGAGAGGCAACCTCCTTAGCCTTAGCTATGAATTCAGGTTTGGAAAGTAGTGGGAAAACAGAGACATCGAAAGGCGAGAGGTATGGAGGTATGGAAAGATAGGTGCGTCCATCTTCCTCAACTCTCAACCCATACTCGAGAAGAGCATAGAGAAGCCTCTCCGCACCGAAGCTAGGCTCCACCACATGAGGCACTATCTTCCTATTGGTTGAAGAGATGAAAACACTCATATCCTCGCCGCTAACTTTCATGTGTCCAGATAGGTCGTAGTCAGTCCTGTAGGCGAAGCCCGCGACTTCAGTCCATCCCCATGATTCTAATAGAATCTCGCAGTCGAAAAGCTGTTTAGCATAGTGGGCTCTTTCATTGGGCAGCTTTTCCCTAAACCTGTAAGCATCATCAGGTATCCAGAGGGCTTTAAGAAAGCTCTTTGTTAGAACTAAGAAGAAGGGTATCCAATTATTGCTGAACATTTTTTTCTCAATGGCTTCTCTAACTTTTACTCCACGGGATTCTGAAACCCCCTTCTCTTGATCTTCAGCAGTTAATATGGGTATCGTCTCCTCTAAATACCTCTCATCAGATGGCCCAGTGTTGGTATCAGGGTCGAAGAAGAACTCGACCTCCATTATTGTGAACTCCCTCAACCTTATAGGTCCCTGTCTTGGAGAAATCTCGTTTCTGAAAACCTTTCCTACCTGGGCAATTCCTAAGGGTAGGCTTGACCTACCGTGAACATAAAGCCTCTTGAATTCTGTAAATATTCCTTGAGCGGTCTCAGGTCTTAAGTAGCCTAGGTCACCTACTCCTATCTCCGTCTTGAACATTAAGAGCCATTGGAATGATTTTGAAAAGTTCTCGCCGCAATTAGGACACTTAACCATATTGTGTGCAACAAGCTCATCTATATGCTCAAGTGACGCTCCTTCTGGAACATTAATACCGATTTCGCCCAAAAGGTGGTCGGCTCGGAAGACGGAACCGCATTTTCCGCATTTTAAAGCCTTATCTGTAAACTGAGTCTCGTGGCCAGAAGCTACGTAAACCGGCCTAGGTCCTATTATTGGAGACTCTATTATCTGAAAATTCCTAGAGTATACGAAATATTTTATCCACAGGTCTTCCAGGCGCCTCTTTATTTCGAAGCCTACATTTCCCAGTGTCAGCAGCCCTTTTACTCCACCATATATTTCATATGCTGGCCAGAATATCCCGCGTCGCTTAGCTAACTCTATGAGAACATCGGATTTCTTCTTTGCTGCTGACAAGCTGCTTCCATCCTCCGCTAATAAGCATTAACTTAATAAACCTTAATGTCGAGCCATTACAGAAGCGCTAGGCTTCCAGTAACCCTATCCATCAACTCCTCTGGGGCCGGTCCGAGTCCTAGGCATGTTACCGTACCCGGAGGAACCTCAGTAAGACCCATGTCTGAGATAAGGCAAGCGGAAATCCCTTCTTTTAAAGCCATGTCTCTGATTTTTAAAAGCTCGTCTAATGATTCCACCTTTAGAACTATTTTCCTCTGGCCCTCTTTAATCCACTCGTTAAACCATTCTGGTTTAAGCCGACGTGTTTCCTCAGCCGCCGAGACCGCAGCATGCGCAACCTGAGAGCAGGTCTTGCCAACTGAGATTTTCAAATCCTCCCTTACTACTATGCATTGCTTAAACCTGAAACAGCCCATGCGTGTTTTAAAAACCAATGATAATGGCTTAAGCTTTTCCATATTCTCTCAACCGCTAAGCTTATTAATGGCTTAGATTAATTGGCCCGCAAAATGACAGTATGCATGTCCTGTAACAGGCCGTTAGATCCATACGAGAAATACGTTAGGTTCACATGCTTCAACTGTGGTGAAGTAACTCTATGGCGTTGTGAGAAATGCAGAACATTCGCTAGAGAAGTCAAGTGTCCAAAATGCGGTTACATCATGCCCTAGAAAAGCTTTATATAGGTTCTTGAGAGTGCTGACGGTCAGGTTGTTGTATAAAAAAATTAAACCAGATGCTTCAAGAATATATGATGGAGGAGTTGAATGATGAAGCAAATAGTATACACCTTGAGAATATTCCCAGATGAGAATACCACGGACATGAATGAACTTTTAAAGAGATTAGAGGAAAACCTGAAAAGTGGTAGAATAATCGCCCATCAAGTAGCCGATTACTTCTTCGGTATGAAAATCCTATTAGTGAATGTGGAGGCTCCCGAGATTGATGGGGTTTCCGACAGGATTGAGGAGGAGATTAGGAAGACTAATGGAGTATCTGAGATGGAGATAGTTAATGTAACTAGGAAAGTGGAGGTTTGGAGAGAGGGTGGTTAGGACATCTGAAGACGATAGAAGGATAATCCCCCTTAGGAATTATATTTTCGACATCTTGGAGAAGAAGAAGAGTCTTACCCTAACCGAGCTTTTAAGAAGCTTGGAGAAGGATGTTGGAAAAGTAAGCATTTTAGAAGTGGAGAGGGAATTGATGGCAATGGAGATAAGGGGTATTCTGAGAGTATTTGCATCAGGCAAGAAGGATCAGAGGCTTGAGCTAGTAAATCCCAGTGTCTGACAGCTTTTCCGAAACCGTTAATAGCCTCCTGAGCATCGTACATTTGGAATGGGTGTTCAACTGGGGGATATAATCCCAGCTAAGGAGATAAGGCTTGAAGACCTTGCTAACAAGAGGATTGCTATAGACATGTATAACACGCTCTATCAATTCCTTACGATAATAAGGGGGGTTGATGGAAGGCCCCTAATGGATTCTAAAGGCAGGATAACGAGCCACCTCTCAGGAATATTCTACAGGACATGTAACTTTCTCTCCGCAGGGCTTAAGCCCATCTACGTATTCGATGGTGAACCCCCTAAGATTAAGAGGGAGGAGGCTGAGAGGAGGAGGATGTTACGTGAAGAAGCCTCCAGGAAATACGAGGAGGCTCTAGCAGCGGGGAGGGTTGAGGAGGCACGTAAGTATGCTCAGATGTCTGCAACTTTAGACGAGTACCTTATCCAGTCTGCTGAGAAGCTGATTCTCTTAATGGGAATACCGGTTGTCCACGCGCCCTCGGAAGGCGAGGCCCAGGCTGCACACATGGTTGCCACAGGTGTGGCAGATTACGTTGGGAGCCAAGATTTCGATTCCCTACTTTTCGGTGGTAAGATGCTTGTGAGAAACCTTACGATAACAGGCAGGAGGAAACTTCCAGGTAAAAAGGCGTATGTCGAAGTTAACCCGGAGGAAATATCGTTAGATGAAACCTTGAAAACATTGGCGATCACAAGAGAACAGCTGATAGATATCGCCCTACTCGTAGGCACCGACTATACTGAGGGAGTAAAGGGCATAGGGCCAAAGAGAGCGTTGGAACTAGTTAGAAGCAGGATGAGCCTAGATGATATTTTTAAGAAATATGGAGAGGACCCATCTAAGGTTTCAAAGTATTACGAGGCTAAGGAGTTTTTCCTCCATCCTGAAGTCAAAGACTTAGGCGAACTCGAGTGGAAGGATATTGATGAAGAAGGCGTTGTAAGATTTCTACACGATGAGCATGATTTTTCCATAGATAGGATTACCAAGGCCATTGAAGAGGTAAAGAAGAAAAAGACTGCCGAAGGAGCCTTATCCAAGTGGTTTTAAAAACTGAAACCATACTCTCCACGGAGCGGGACAAATATTACTGGACCCATGTTAAAAGTACTCACTCTACCTTTCTCATCCTTCTTGACAAGAAGGAGGTTTTGTTCAAAAAACTCGGATTGAACAGGTATCACCATTCTCCCATTTGGCTTTAACTGTTCTATAAGCGGCTTTGGGATCCTCGGTGCCGCTGCAGTCACCGAGATACAATCGTAAGGAGCTTTTTCCCAATAGCCCTTAGACCCATCACCCTGTATTACCCTAACAACCTTATCCAATCCGAGTTTAGAGAGATTCCTCCTCGCAAATTCGGCGAGTCTAGGGTTTATTTCAATCGTGAAAACCAACGGTTGAGGGGAATCGAGAGTGGGACAGGTTAAGAAAGCGAGCGTAGCAGCATGGTATCCGCCTCCTGTACCCACTTCAAGAATTTTATCTCCTATTTGAACGTCGAGAAGCTCGTTCATCATAGCGACCATGTGAGGAGCCGATACTGTCTGGTTTGTTTCCCCTAGGGGGAGAGGAGTATCCTCGTAAGCATATTTCAACTGGTCTGGCCATACGAACTCATGCCTAGGAATTCTAAGCATAGCATTCTTCACCTTCTCCGATTTTATAATGCCCTCTTCAACAAGACGCTTCACCAGTCTCTTCCGTTCTTCAAAATACTGGTCTAAGACATTCATCCCCTTTTATCAACAGTATTTCTTAAATTTAAGAATAAAACTATTTTTCGCCTGGACATGGGTATAGTCATAGAAACAGTCCGTGGAAAAGGCCATAGGAATATAAGGGCAACTCATACAACTACACTGGCTATTACCAGAGATGCAGAAATAGAGAGAACTGGAGATTGCTTCCTCCTAGTCTCCGCAGATAAGTCTCCGAGAACGCTCTCAGACGGCTTTAAGAATGCTGCTAGAAAACCGGTTAAGATAATCGTTAAAGTAATCGTTGGGGAACTTGTAGACGAGTTTTATTGCTATGGTGATCCGGCTCTGACCTTCAGGGACGATTCTACAATGGTCTTCAGGAAAAGCGCGTATATTTGCGACAAGACTGTGGGGATTAAAAGCAGTAAGAGCGCTATAGATATAGATCGGAGAATAGTTGAAAAGTTGAAAGAAGGTTTTGAAGCTACTGTGGAGCTTAGAGTCAACTCTTAAAAATAGGAGATAAACCTATCTTTCACGCTCCCCTCTTACAAACTCTTCGAACCTTCTCTTAGCCTCTTCATATGGCATTTGAACCGGAGGATGTTTAAAACAGTATGCGGATACGCTTATAAGCGGCCCACTAATACCCCTGTCAAGAGCGACTTTCACTCCTCTCAAAGCATCTATTATTACACCTGCACTATTCGGCGAATCTATTACTGAAAGCTTAAGGTCTATGGACAGTGGTGCCCCGCCGAAATACCTGCCTTTGATCCATATGTAGCATATTTTCTCATTCTCTAGAAAAGGAATATAGTCGCTGGGACCTATTCTCAGAGGCATCTTGTAAGGAGACATTGCTCTGACCGCTGAAGTCTTACTCTCTCTTTTCGAAACAAGCCTCTGCTGCTCCAGCATATTTAGAAAATCTGTGTCTCCACCTATGTTGAGCTGGTAGGACTCATCAACCTTAACCCCCCGGTCGACGAGGAGTTTTATCAGTGTCTTGTGTAAAACTGTTGCGCCAAGCTGGCTCATAACATCGTCGCCCGCAATAGGCAGTCCTTTTTCCTCAAATTTTTTCTGCCATTCTTCAGAGGATGCTATGAAAGTCGGCATAGCGTTTATGAATGCTGCATCAGCCTCCAATGCGGACTGAGCGTAGAAACGGCTCCCATTCTCACTGCCAACAGGAAGATAGTTTATCAGAATCTCTGCGCCAGAAGATTTCAACTCTTCGACAATGTCTACATCCTTATCCTCTGAGAATTTTACAACTTCCCTTAGATATCTTCCTATCCCATCCAATACAGGCCCCTTCTTTACTGTCACGCCGATTTTAGGAACTTCTTGAAATCTTATCGTGTTATTTGGCTTCTCGAATATTGCTTCGCTTAAATCCTTACCCACTTTCCTACGATCCACATCAAAGGCGGCTACAAACTCTATGTCCTCCGGCTTATAGCCGCCGACCTCGGGATGCGCCAAGCCTGTTTGCTCATCCCCCTCCCGATAGTAGTACACCCCTTGGACTAGAGCAGATGCACAGTTTCCAACACCAGCTATTGCTACTTTTATTTTTCCCAACCTCTGATTCAAAAAGAAAGTATTATTTTACCCTTATAAAATTAACTCTTGATGCGAAACACAGGCCTATTTCAGTTTAAGACCACATTTTCTACAATATCTTACTCCTTCAGTAACTGGAGCTCCACATCTTGGACAGAAACCAATTACCTCACCAACTTTCCCAGGTTTTTCTTCTTCCTCAACAGCCTCCTCTTGCACATCCTCTTCCACCGTCTCCTCGGGAGGCAGGGGAGCTTCCTCATATTCTTGCTCAACCCCCGCCTCACTCGCTTCCACAGTTTCCCCGACTTCGTACGAAGCTTCTACTCTCTTCTGCGGAATCTCCTCAACAGTTTCAGCAGGAATCTCTATTCTTCTCTTTTTAGGTTTGATCAATATTGAAATTATCACTACTATGAAGCCAGACCAAAAGAGTATCGTTATAAGCGACGTGAAGTTACCTTCTCCGCGTAAGTATTCGATTAGCTTATCTCTGATCATTCCTTGACTACTCTGGAAATACAGACTAAGCCCTACTAGCAGCACACCGATTGCTAGCACGTTTGACTTATTCAATACTCGTATTCAGCTATGAAAGGTAGTAATTAACTTTTCTATTATCTCTGATTCTTCCCTTACAGTATGTTGAAATTCCTTATTCTGGAAACGGTTATTATTGTAAGGACTATGCAACCTATGCTGAACACCAGATCCGTGGGAGACATTATTCCGTATAGGATTGTGAAGTATAATGGTTGTGATGCCCCGACAACCCCCATCACCACCCCGGTTAAAAACATGTAGCGTACAATCCTCTTGAGCATCGTTTCGGAAATCAACCTTATGCATGTGGAGAGTCCTATTAGTGCTCCTGCAATAATTAAGTGGTATGCTTCACCACCTGTTGCAACGCCTGTTAAAAAATATGTTGCTGCAAGGATTATGCCTAGGGACAGGTTGAGTATTCTCTTCCCTAGAATAGCATTCTTTAGCAATGCTGTTTTCCTAGCCTCTTCTCCCGAGTTCAATACTACGCATCCCTTTAAGCAGCTTTTTAAAAAGGTTACGTGCCTATCTCCACGGAATTCCCTGTTCTAGAGGATTTCAGACTGGCCTCGATTATTTCAAGCGCCTTTACCGCATCATCCCCTCCAGGAGCAGGGTTTTCATTACTAATTATACAGTGTAAGAAATGTTTCAACTCGTAGCGAAGAGGCTCGCTCCATTCGGAGAACGGGGTTATCCTATCATCCTTAGAGCTGAGAGTCACTTGTTGCGTAACCAAGTCGGCTTCAACCACACCCTCTGACCCTATTACCTCTATACTCCTTATCTTGTAGGGGGTCAACCAATTTGCGTTAATTATGGCCATTTTCCCACTGGAGAATGTTAGCAGTATTGTCGCATAGTCCTCATGAATCCTATGCATCGACTTTCCTGTTTTAGCATATACTCTAATCGGGTCTTCTGAAAAAAGGTATCTCATCAAGTCAACGTCGTGGATTGCAGTGTCCAATAGGACCCCCGAATCAGCTATTCTTTCAGGCCATCTTCTTACTCTCGTCGCCGAGGCCATGATTATCTCGCCCAAAGCCTCTTCATCGATATATTTCTTAACCACCCTTATGGCTGGGTTGAATCTTTCAATGAAACCAACCATTATTTTAACACTCCTCTTCTTAAGGAAATCAATGAGTTCAATCGCCTCCTTCACTGTCGGAGTAAAAGGCTTCTCTATGAAGATATATCCAATTTTTTTCAATGCCAGTTGCATCGCAACATCTTTATGTGTTGAAGTGGGTGTTGAAACTATCGCTCCATCATATGTTTCTTCAGGAACGTCAGAGACGTTTACATAATAGGGAACGTTGTAGAGCTTTCCATACATGCTGGCTCTCTCCTTATCTATATCGCATACGCCGCCTAAGCTTCCAAGTTCTGCAAGGACTCTAACGTGATTTTTCCCGAAACCGCCTGCTCCAACTACTATAACACTAGGTTTCTTACCCATTTAACAACATTTATTGCTATTACATGAAGTCTTTAAGCTTTAAGCTCCTCCTAGGAGGCTCTATCTCTATACCTAGGGGATCAAGGACTTGTTCAAAAGTAGCCCTCATAACTTCAAGATACTTGTCCAGGTCTATCTCTTCTATTCTAGCTAGCTTAACGGGCTTAACACCGTTTTTAACCTTGACGTAAGATATTATGTCTCCGGCCCTTGCTTTAAAACCCAGTTCCCTCTCAAGCTGTTTAGCCGCCTTAACGTGTTGCGGAGTATTCTTATCATAATCGTTCAAAGGCTTACTTAACATTACGTCGAAAGCGAGCTCATCGAGGCTAAGCTGCCTGTTCACAAGCTTTTCAACATACTCGTTTATCATATTCTTTATGCTTTCTACAGCCGCGTTAAACTCTTCCTCGTTCCTAACCTTGCTGAGCATGCTAACCATATCGTGGAAAGCCTGTTTTACAAACTTTGGTGTCGAACTCTTCTTCCCCACAAGACCCTTTATGTCAACATTACCGTCTTCAGTAACTCCAAGATAGTTCTTCTTACGCTGGCTGAAAACCCCGTATCTGTAAACCTTATCGATATTAAGCTCAATGTTATACTTCTCCCTTACAAACTCAATAAGTTTCTCAACCTCATGCGGCTTGGGATTTCTGAGAAATATTGAATCAGTATCGCCGTAAACAACATCTATGCCAAGGTTCTTCGCAGTTTCAACAAGTTCAGTGAATATTCCCCTACCTATCCAAGTTACTGTTTCAGCAGCCGATGGAGCATAGAAATGGAAAGAGTCCGCCCCCATGACACCGTAACTAGCGTTTATGAAAACTTTTATCGCCCTCTGTACGACATCGTAAAAAGCACGCTTCTCAGGCGTTTCTGCCTTCTTAGAGAGGGGCTGGTAATATTTTACTCGAAGGTCTCTTAAAGCACCTATTATTGAGCTTTCCACACCCCTCCTTTTCACACATATCCAATGTGGCGAATTCATAGGAGTGTTGCCCTTACATTCTTCATGGACACATCTGACCGTCTCGTAGCTTATGTTGAAGTTCATTATTATGCTTGGATACAGCGATGCGAAATCGAGAATTACAAGGTTAAAGTATAAGCCGGGTTTAGGCTCTAGTACTATTGCACCCCTATACTTCTTGCCTTTTATAATAGCCTCGGACTTCTTCTCGCTTTTAAGTTGCAGAATATCCTCTTGTCTCGGTATTAGATAATTGTTCTTCCTATGCAGGCTTAGAAGCATGCTCTTAATCCACGTGGAGACGCCGTGTCTAACAACATCCTCCATAGGTAGTCTACTTATCCTCATGAAAAGCACTAGGAGCTTGAGAAGTAGGTAATCCTTGTTAGCGATCAGGTCGAACGTTATCTCCGCATCTCTAAAACAGTATTCAGCAAGCTCTTTAGGTTTCAGAAGGGAAATGTCTTCAGTTAGGGTTATTTTACCCTTGCCAATCAGGGCCTTTCCAATAGCGTCAAGTGTAACTTCTTTATATACTCCTCCATATGCATAATTTTGTATAGATTTATTGAAGAAAACCCTATAGAGGTCTATATGCACTCCGTTAACAAGGTTAATGTAATCCCTACCTTTTTCTAAAAGGGGTTCCTCTTCTAACGACAGTTTACCAGCCCTATTGTACAAGTATAGAAGGTCGAACTTATCACCGTTAAAAGTTACTAAGAACGGGCATTTCCTAATTTCCTTAAAGACTTCTTTCAAAAGCCTTTCCTCACTAGAGATATGAATTATCTTCTTAGTCCCATCATACTCTTCTCCGTCGAAATCATCGAGAACGTAGACTACGCTTACATCCGTATTAGATTTGAAAGCCACAGAGATCACCGGGTCCTCCGCCTTATTAGCATCAGGAACATGGTTTGGACCAGGGGGCTTAACCTCTATGTCGATTGAGGAAAGCTTCATAAAGGGTATCGGCTGGTTGAGTATTTCAATCAACTCCCTTATCTCAGGATATTGAGACTCAGGGGGCTTAACAACTTCCTCCAACACTGTTTCTAAACGCCTTTCAATAAGCCTGCCGTCAACCATATCGTAGTAAAGCCCCGGTTTCTTATCCGTATCGTATATGTAACACCAAGTATAGTGAATATCGGCCTCCCAAACCCTCCCGAGTATTTCCCTTATGGATGTTGCAGACCCACCTATTGACAAGGGGTCTTTCGCAATTATTTTCCTGAGGGTTCTTTCTCTATCCTCTAGCAAGTCGTACTTTCTAACTTCTTCAATCCTATCGAACCCGTGATGATTGATCAACTGCTGATTGCTCATTAACTCCTCTATGCTTAAATCGGTCAATAAGTAGGGTTGATGGTTATCAGTAGATGGGAAAACAACTATCTCCTGCTTCTCCGGATCATACAGTTTAAGCAAAACCCTCCTATTGCTCCCATCGTAGGAGGCGGAAACCAGCATCAGCCCCTTTCTCTCTTCCATCTCTCTTTTCTTACTTACCATCGATTCCCATTCTCACTATATAGGTTTATCTCCCCTGAAAATTAAGGAGATAGGAAGACGAAAATGCCGGTAAAAGAGTATAAGACGAGATATGTAGTATTCGAATCTAAAGATTACGATAAGTTAATTAACATACTTAAAGAAGCATGCAGCATCCAGAAAACTTTTTTCTTTAAAATAGTCCGTAAATATGATGAAGTCACTGTTGTAAAATGCCCGCATAAAATGGTCCCCGTTCTCAAAGCGAAAATAAGCAGTTTGGAGTCACAGTCTCCACTAGGGTTGAGAATAATAGGTGTTTCAGGCACCTTAAGAAAAGCTATCAACAAATTCTGTATTCGGAGGATTCAGCAAGACGAGGATTGTAAAGCCGGTTAACCCATAAGTCGTGCCGTAAAGCGTCTCTTGAGTTTTTAGACTTCTAAACCTCATTTCCGCATTTTGATAGGAATTAGCCAATCACTTTCCATCTAAGGCATAGGCCTTCTCCAGTTATCTGCTTATCATTCATGGTGAGAGATGATCTAATCTGTGTCTGAAAGCAGTCAGTTCTTCCTATTTAGATGTTCATCTCCCCTCCTAATCTTTACGGGCTCTATTACCCTGCTTATGAAGCTCGTTCATCATATTCTCGTTATCAAGTGCTTCTATAGCTCCAATTCCGATTACTATGGTATACTGGATATAACTCTTCACCCCCTAGCCCAACTGGAGCAAAGATTATAAGGAGTTGGTTAATCCTCATCTAAACAGAATCATGATACCAGGCTATGAACGGATGTACGGATTCTCACCCGACGGACGAATACTCCAAGTAGATTATGCTATGATTATGGTAAATAATAGTCCGACGGCGTGGGGTATTCATGTTGAGGAGGGTATTGTACTGGCGGGTGTGGAGAAGAGGATAGATATGCTTCAGGATAGGACTTTCAGTCAGAAGCTTTTCCAGATAGATGAGCACATAGGAACTGTGGTTGCGGGTTTTAATTCTGACGCTAGGCTCCTGGTTGAATACGCTAGGAATGAGGCGCAGGTTAACAGGTTTCTATACGACGAGCCGGTTGACGTAGAGTATCTCGTTAGGAGGCTGAGTAATACTGTTCAAGCATATACTCAGCATGCTGGGATGAGGCCCTTCGGTATTTCGATGCTAATAGGCGGCGTTGACATGCTTGGAGCAAGCCTTTACCAGTTGGACCCTACTGGGATATACTTCAAGTATTTCGCATCGGTGATAGGCATAGGTAGGGAGGATATATTGAAGTATTTCAGGAATAATTATTCGATGAATACTAGCTTGGACGAGGCTATAATGATGGGTATTAGGGGTAGTATTGAGGTTTTGAAAGAAGAAGTGGCTCCGGATAGGCTTAGGATTGGAATAATAAGGACTGATGAGAAGAAGTTTAGGGTCTTAAGCTATGAAGAAGTGAAGAAGTATTACGAAAAGGCGAGGTAGGATTGAGTAGACCGTCCACCATAAGCAGGCTCTCGATACGTGGTGAAAAGTTTGAAATAATCGTAGCACCTGACCCTGCTTTGAACTTTAAGCTCACAGGTAAGGGGGATATGAGGAAGATACTCCTAGTGGACGAGGTTTACTCCGATTCTAAGAAGGGGCTTCGGGTTTCTTCTGAGAAGTTGAAGAAATTCTTCGGGACGACTGATGTCTTCAAAATAGCTGAGAAAATCCTCTTGGAGGGTGAGCTTCAACTTACCACTGAGCAGAGGCGTAGGATGATTGAAAGCAAGAAACAACAGATAATAGCGATGCTCTCCAAAAGCCTTATCGACCCCTCCTTGGGGAACCCGATACCATCGCTTAGGATTGAACAAGCCCTTAGTCAAGTAGGTGTTTCAATAGACCCTTTTAAGCCTCCTGAGGAGCAGTTTAAGAACGTTGCTAAAGCGTTGAGGCAAATACTCCAGTTTAAGATTAACGATATTTCATTAACATTGACGTGCCAACAAGAGGAGTCCAATGATGTATATGGTTTTGTAAACTCGTTTGGTGAAGTAGATCAAACCAGGACTCAGAAAGATAAGAGTGTGAAAATATCGGCAAGAATCCCATCCATACTCATGTCTTATTTCCTAGAGAAGGTTAATGAGAAATACGGTGAGAGGGTAAAAGTTGATATAGGGGCGTAGGGACAGGCTTAACAAGCTAGAGTTGTTTGAGGAGGTTTAGGATTGTCTCAAGGTAATGAGCAGCAGAGGCAGAGGCCTATAGTTGTACCCGGTGAGCCGGTTGGGGAAAGCAGATTCTATATTCCGGGTTCTAATACTTTGAAGATCTCAGAGAGGATGTTTGCAACGACTGTTGGAATAGTTAGGGTAGACGGTAAGCGCTTAGACGTTATTTCCTTAAAATCCTTCTATCAACCTAGAATAGGAGACCTTGTGATTGGAATTGTTAAAGAACCCAATATAGCAGGGTGGACTGTAGATATAAACTCCCCGTTTCTTGCATTCCTTCCATTATCGGAGTATTCTGAGAAGAGGATTCGTCTATCGAGGGATAGTATCGGAAGGATTTTAGAAACAGGAACCGTTATAACGGGGGTTATAAAAGACGTGTCAATATTCTCTTCCCCAGTAATAACAATGAAGGGGAAAGGGCTTGGAATAGTTTCAAGCGGGACATTGCTCAACATAACCGCATCCAAAGTGCCGCGTCTAATAGGGAAAAAGGGCTCAATGCTATCTGTTATAGAACGGGCGACGGGAGTTAAGCTTACAGTAGGGCAGAACGGCCGCATAATAGTACACACTGAGGACAGTAATATTGTCGCTAAAATTAGGGAGGTTATAGGGATGGTGGAGAGGGAATCGCATATATACGGGTTGACGGAGAGGGTTGAAGCATTACTGGCTGGAAGGAAGCTGTAAAACATGAGCGAGAAAATAAGCCTGTTTAAAGAAGACGGGAGGAGGACTGACAATAGGGCTCCTGACGAGCTTAGGCCGATTAAGATTAAGGTTGGAGTACTATCCAATGCCCAGGGCTCTGCCTACATCGAGCAGGGTAAGAATAAGATTCTGGCAGCAGTCTACGGCCCTAAGGAGGCTCTTCCAAAACACATCTCGCTGCCAGATAGATGCATATTGAGATGCCGATACCACATGGCTCCTTTTTCAACGCCCGAGAGGAAGAGCCCTGCACCCAGCAGGAGGGAAATAGAGCTTTCAATGGTTATTAGAAATGCCCTTGAACCTCTTGTTATGACCTCTCTCTTCCCCAGGACGGTAATAGATATTTTCATAGAAGTCCTACAGGCTGACGGGGGTACTCGTTGCGCTGGTCTGACGGCTGCAGTATTAGCACTTGCAGACGCGGGAATACCCCTAAGGGGTTTAACTGCAGCCTGTGCCGTAGGCAAGGCCGATGGGAAGGTAATCGTAGACCTTAATGATCTCGAGGACAAGTATGGGGAGGCAGACATGCCGATTGCCTACAACCCAACTCTCGACGGGATTACTCTACTTCAGATGGACGGTATAATGTCTAAAGAGGAGATTGAGCAGGCGCTTTCACTAGCTATAACTGCTACGCAGAAGATACATAAAATGCAGGTTGAAGCTTTGAAGGAAAGGTTTTCAGTCTCGAGGAGGGAGGTTTAATGTCCATAACTGAGCAGAGACCTGTTGTCTCGAAGCTTGAGAAACAGGAGCTTTACCGTCTGCTGGCTGAGGGTAAGAGGGCTGATGGAAGAGGACTCCTCCAGTATAGGAATCTGAACGTGCAGTTGAATTATATTGAGAAGGCAGAAGGGTCTGCATTAGTGGAGCTTGGGAACACTAAGATACTTGCAGCAGTCAAAGTCGGGGTAGCACTGCCATTTGCGGATACTCCCAACGAGGGGATTTTGATTGTTAATGCGGAGCTCGTTCCCTTGGCCTCACCAGTCTTTGAACCAGGGCCGCCTTCGGAGGAGTCTATTTTCCTCGCTAGGTATGTTGATAGAAGCATTAGGGAGTCTAAGGCGGTTGACCTCTCTTCACTCTGCATAATCCCCGGCAGGTCTGTTTACTCGCTTTATGTAGACCTCTACATTCTCGATTACGACGGTAATCTTATAGATGCTTCAGTCATAGCAAGCGTAAACGCCCTGGGTACAACGAGGCTTCCAAAATATAGTGTTGAGGGGCAGAATATTAGGAAATTAGACGAGTATGTTAAGCTTGAGCTTAAAGACCTGCCTGTATCAGTAACATACGCATTCTTCAACGACAAGTATGTTGTGGACCCGTGTCTAAACGAGGAATATGCTTCAGACTTTACAGTCTCGATGACAGTCAAGTCTGACGACAGGTTTTGCGCAATACAGAAGAATGGCGGAGGCATGATTTCGCCGAGGAGCTTCTTAGAGCTTTTAGACAAGTCGATAACCTTAGGGAAAGAGTTAAGAAGAGTCGCGTACAGCAGGCTCGGTGGAAATGGCTAGGAAGAAGCTTTCCGGGGCACTGGGCGTAAAATACGGATTCTCAATAAGAGAGAGGTATATGCAGGTTTTAAAGAGAAGACGGGCTGTTTACAACTGCCCCAGGTGCGGGACAGGTGTTTTAAAAAGGCTCAGCGTGGGGGTCTGGAGCTGTAGGAAATGCGATTACACATTTGCCGGGGGAGCTTACGAGCCCTCCACCAAAATAGGTGAGGCGGCTGCGAGGGCTGCTGGTATTAAGTCTGGGCCATAGGTTGATAAGAATTAAGCTGGTTTTAAAGTATGAAGACGAGCGGAGACCCAATCTTATCTACGAGTCCTGCCTACGAGACACAGTTACAGAACCCAATAGCAGAGTTAGAGCGAAAGTTGTTAGCAATAGGCTACTATTACTTCTCAAGGGCAGTAAGCCTTCCAAGGTGGCGGAGAAGCTTAGGAATATTCTGGGTCTGATTAACATGGTGGATCAGGCAATCTCCCTACTAGAAAACTAAGTCTAGCTACAGCTTGTATGAGAAATAGGTTTTTAAGTACCCTATGAGAGAATTAGGAGCAATGTCCCAGGAGCTTCCTCTTCAGCTACAGGAGAAACTGTCTAGGCTTCAGCAACTCCAACAGACCCTGGAATCTCTCTATATTCAGAAGGAACAGGCTAAGCTGGAGGCTAGGGAGCTTGAATCCGCTCTCCAGGAGCTGTCATCTATCGATGAAAACACTCCGGTATATAGGATAACAGGTAGGATTCTCATCAGGAAAAATAAGGCGGATCTGATAAACGAATTAAACGAGCAGAAAGAGCTTATTAAAGTCAGGATAAGCGCAATAGAAAGGCAGGAAAGCAAGATTAAAGAGAGGGTTAGTGAACTTGAAAACGAGTTGAAGACAGCATTGTCAACAGGCAGTGGGAATATTCCTGCGTGAAAATATTTAGCGTCTAAAGACTTTTTAAAACCGTTCTCCATCCTCAGGCAAAACTGGGAATGAACGTAGTAGACCTTAGAAACGTAAGCTTCCGGTATGCAGGGTCTGAGAGGGAAGCCCTATCAAATATTAATCTTAAGATTGAAGAGGGAGAAAGTATACTCATAACCGGCCCCTCAGGCTGTGGAAAGTCTACTATAGCCAAGATCATATTGGGGTTAATACCTCATAGTTACGCTGGAGAGCTCAGTGGTGAAGCATATGTATTCGGAATGAACATCTTGGAAAACCCTGTGAGCAGCATTGCCACAAAATGTGGAATAGTATTCCAGAACCCCGAGAATCAACTTTTCACGTTCAGCGTGGAGGATGATGTAGCATTTGGCCCAGAGAACCTGGCTCTACCTCCAGACGAGATACGTCGGAGGATAGACGAGTCTCTTAGACTCGTCGGAATAGAGCATCTTAGACATTCCTCTCCGAATAGTCTTTCCGGAGGAGAACAGCAGAAGGCAGCTATTGCATCCATACTTTCCATGCATCCCTCTCTCATAGTTTTCGATGAGCCTACTTCAATGCTCGACCCTTCTTCCTCTATAAGTCTGATTCAAAGTATCTTTCGACTGAAGGAGAATCTGGAGGAGAGAGGCAGGAGGATAACTTTAATAGTCATAGAGCATAGGATTGGCCTGCTCCTCGACCATGTTTCAAGGATTATTGTCATATCAGATGGGAGAATAGTCCTTGACGGGGAACCGCTAACTGTTCTTTACGAGAGCTTTAAAAAGAGAATCCCGATAAACATTCCTCCAATTCTCCAGATATATTTCAGGATTAAAGATAGATGCGGCTTGGAAAAGCCTCCTAAGAACCTTAAGGAGCTTTTCTCATACTTAAGGGAGGGGGGATAAAGGAGGCATGGTTGAAATAGCCGTTGAAAGCCTCTTCTTCAAGTATCCGGATTCTGAGAAATACGCTTTGAAAAATATCAACCTAACCATCGAAGGGGGGGAGAGCATAGCAATACTTGGAGAAAACGGTGCAGGTAAGACTACGCTGGCTAAGAACCTCAATGGCTTGCTTAAGCCTACTAAAGGGAGTGTTAAAGTAGATGGTGTAGACACTAGGAACCTTTCTGTTGCGAAGATAGCCAGGAAAATAGGCTTTGTATGTCACAACCCCGACCACCAGTTTTTTGCAGAAACTGTTGAGGAAGAGATTAGATTCGGCCTGAAGAACTTCGGCTTTCCAGAGAATGAGGCTGAGAAAAGCCTTTTGGAAATTTTGAAAACTTTTGGTTTAGAGGAGTATAGACATAAGAGCCCTTTTCAACTGAGCGGCGGTGAGAAGAAGAGGCTGGCCATAGCGTCGATAATCGTTTGGCGTCCAGAGCTACTGATCCTAGACGAGCCCACGATAGGTATGGATTATGCCCAAAGATTAAATATTCAAAATGTCCTTAAAAACCTGGTTTCAGAAGAGAGGAGCATTATCGTCATAACTCACGATGTAGATTTCGCTGCAAGCCTATGTAAAAGGGCAATAGTCTTAAGTGGAGGAGAGGTAATTGGAGACGGCTGCTTAAGAAAGATTCTTTCAGACTCAGAAGTAGTTGAAAAAGCCTCGTTAAGAAAGCCTTTTCTCATCGAACTTGAAGAAGAAACTGGTTTTTCAGAGATTGATGAAGATTTCGATAGTATAAGTGAGTCTCTAATAAGGGTGTTTCGCAGATGTCATTCTTAAAAGCATTCCAATATAGGAGGAAGGATTCCCCTATCCATAGGTTAGACCCTAGGTCAAAGTTTCTGCTCTCAATAGTGTTAATGTCCTTCTCAATAGTATTTATAGATATTCGAGTATTGCTTGCAGTTCTGGTATTGCAACTTTTACTACTATGGTCAGCCAAGGCCTTTAAGGAATGGGTATACTCGTTAAGAGGACTAATATTCTTCTTCTTGATAATATTCGCCACGCAGCTGTTTTTCGGCGGAACTATTTTCACAGGCATTGCTCTTTCCATAAGGCTCGTTGTATTATCATCATCCATGTCATGGTTTTTCCTATCTTCAACCCCTGAAGATATTGGAAGAGCTATGAGCTCAGCACGGCTCCCAATAGAGTTAACGTTTTCCTTTGTGATGGCTATTCGCTTCATACCTGTTATCTACGATGAGTTTCAGTCAATATACGATGCACAACGCTCACGTGGATTAGAGCTTGAGAAGGGAGGGTTTAGAACAAGAATAAGAAACCTCATGCCAATACTCATACCTCTACTCGTCGGAACCATAAGGAGGACTTACGAGATAGCTGATGCGATGGAGGCTAGGGCCTTCGGCGCCTCGTCAAGGAGGACAAGCTATAAACCCTTGAAGTTTAAGAAGGGGGATTATTTTCTATGCTTGGTATCAGTAATACTCGTGTTAATCATTGTTTACCTTAAGCTCTTCCTGGGATTGGAGTAGGACTAGGCAAATCTTATTTGTGAAACAGAGCCATTCTTAAGTGAAAGCACTGCAGCAATATTAGGAGTGGGCATTATACCAAGCTGCTCTTGATATTTGGTTCTCTCCTGCCATGTCCCACTGTTAATCAACTTTATCTCCCTATAGACCCCGTTTCTGAAAACATGTACATGACCGGTATGGAAAACATCTGGGACTTCTTCTATTACAAGTTCATCTTGACCATGTGCAAGTATTGGAGTCCTAGAACCATATACTGGCGCCAGGTGTCTGAGTTGAAGCATGACCTCCATAGCGTTCTCAGGCTTATCGTAGCTCGCGTTCTTTGCAAATGTTGCGATGTCTTCCATACTTGTACCATGGTAGACGAGGAATTTAACACCGTGAAATGAAACCATACAGGGATTGCTTAGGGAGATTATGTTTCCCCTGTCCTTCAGTTTTTCGGCATATTCATCGAATATTGGAGGCTGCGGGATAGCGCGGGGAGCAGCATCGTGATTGCCAGGTATTATTACGATCTTAATGTGCTCAGGTATCTGACTCAAAAGATTTGAAAGCCCAACGTATTGTTTCTCTAAATCTCTTACCTGTAATTCTTTCTCCTGCTGAGGGTAGATTCCAACACCATCTACGAGGTCCCCCGCTATGATTATGTATTTTATTCTAGAGGACATTTCCTGCTCCCTTTCAGTCACGCCGCCATCTCTCAACCATTTTACCATTCTCATAAAGGCTTTCTCAGAGAACTTCTGGCTCCCGTAATGAATGTCTGAAGTCAGGAGAACTGAAACATCTTCCTCAGCAGTCCTAAACCTTTTTATGGGTACATCTGGAAAGATCAGAGACCGGCAGAAAAGCCGAGAGTTGGAAACGTAGAAGGATACTCCTACCACGGAATCAGGTAAAAGCCTACCGATCTTCTCCTTCAAGTCCTTATCGCAATCTCTTGGAATGAATATCTTAGTCATGAAATCCATATCCTCCGCTATAATATAGTTTTCACGTTTCTCGTATACTATGGCTATGGTCTTACCCTCCGACCGATCCGGTAGGCTGCATGCTTTCCTCAAAGGGTAATAGGGAGACATGTCCGCTCGACTTCTAAGTATTGAAGAAACCTTAGAATACCTATCGACGAAATACTGTCTTCTAGCTTCAAGATCATCAGAAACCTGCTTAGCTTCGTATGACTTTAAAATCTCAATCTTCTCCTCAACATCTTTAGCTAATAATTGAGTATGAACACCTGTTGATACCTCCCCAGAGCTTCCAATAACGCTTGCAACAGCCTCCTTTGAGACAACAATGCCGTTTCTCTTCTTAGCTTCTTCAGCCAGTTTACTTAAAACCGATTGTAGAGACTTCTCATCGTAGTTTTCGACTAACATTGAAAGCGCTTCAGGGTTAAGAAGCACTCCCAAACGTGTTGCCTCAGCTAATATTTTCCTTTTAACAGCCCCCTCGTCTTGGTTCAACGTTAGTAATTGAAAGCTAGAGTTTTTAATCCTTTTATCCACAAGGTTTATTTACCCATGATGGAAAATACGGTTTTAAATGTCTGAGGAACGCTCAAAGAAAAAAGGAGGACGGAGGTCTCCTCGTCTTCCTGCGGGTACTGCAGGCTTATTCAGTACTCTTGGTGAAAAAGGAAAGGGTTTTCAGATCAAGCCTATAGTAATCTTAATCGCCTCGTCTATCTTCATAATATTCAGTATATTGCTGCTGGTATTGGGAATATAAGGGATTGTCCTCTAGAGATTCATCTCGTTATGCTAAGTTTCTCTTCTCATTCCCATCCTTACATGTAATAGTTTTTATAAACCTACTACTTGAAATAACTATTTCAATATTTCTATTAGCCGCCTGCCCTATTCTTAGGATAATGCCCTACGTCTTAATCCTAGTGTTTTCACCCATTCCATACTCATTAATTGTCTACAAAGCTTTCATCCGTAAGGATGAGATTTTAACTTTCAGAAGGCTCTTAGCACTCCAATCCATCCAAGAAACGATTTATACGATTCTAATTACCATAGGATTATTAACCTCTTCCCTTCTTCATCAAGAGTCTTGTCTTCCAATATTCTTTTTGATATCATTAGGTGTAGCCTTGTCTTCCTTCATCTCAATACTCGTAATATTGGGTTTCTTAAGGAGGAATTTGGCTAAAGTCTTAGCAATATCTTTTACTCACGTATTTCTGCAATCATCACGCTGGTTCGTATTAAGCCTAATTGTGATTAAAACATGGATCACAATGATATTGCCGATTGCAATATCTTTCACTGCAAACATACTCTTCTTACTTATTGCAAACATTAGGTTTAAGAGAGATATTCCAGTAAGGCCCTTAGACATATTCCATGCGTATTTAGAGTATTATCTTGATAATAATCCCCAATCTTTTGAAAGAATCCTAGAGGAGATTAGTGAAAAGAAGGATTTAGAGTTATCCTTGTTACTCTTAAACACCCGGGACCAGGTCAACTTGTCCATATTTGGCTTATCAGCCCACTTCGGGCCTTTCGGTACAATCGGCAGTAGCCCATTACCCAGTCGTCTAATAGACACGTTTGAAAAATCAAATCTTAAAGCATTACTGCTACGTAATCTTTCAAACCACAGCCTTAATCTTCCCTCGTGGAGAGAAGTTGAGAGGCTTAAGATGAAAATGTTAGATGCATTGAGTTCTGCAAAACAATTAGAAGAATGTCGTGCGAGCATAGTCCAAGAGGAGGCTGAAGGATACTGTGTTACTGTTATTTCCATATGTTCTTACTGTATTGTTTTACTATCTTGCCCAGGATATTCAGTGGAAGACCTTCCACCTGAGTGGTTGCCTAAAATCTCAAGTTTCATAAGCCGCTATGGTTTCATCCCGATTATAATTGCCGATGCTCATAACTCTATAGATTCCTCGAGCTGGGAAATATCAGACCCCGATTATGAACGATTCACTAGGCTTTTAGAAGATGCATTAGAATGCTTAAGGAATACCCCTCAGAAAATAGTGAGTATTGGATTCAATAGAACTCGTCCCTCAGCATTGCCCGATGACGAGATAGGCCCTGGAGGAATATCAACACTTGTTTTCAAC
>JAVZMD010000002.1:0-38958 GCA_038883435.1 Thermoproteota archaeon | reverse complement strand
CTGGGGCATCATTCCCCTACATGCTTCGCAGTAGCATTCCTCAAACCTTATCACTGGATCCTTCAGATCATAGAACAAGCCGTCCCAGCAGTATTCTCCGTGTTTTGCCCTTAGAAACCAGGAAAGATTACTAAAACTAATGTCTCTATACCTCCCCAACCTCTGACCAATACCGTAGAGGAGGAGCTCGAAATCTGCTTTTCGTTTATAGCTTCTTTTCAGGGTTTGTAAAATATATGGGAGAAACTCGTCCAGTCTCTCCTCCTCGAACAGCTCTCTCGCAGGCATCACGAAGGAAACGTATCCCATCTCCACCTGTTTCCTAATTGTCCAATCCATCTGGCGCAGATTGGCTCCTTTAACTAAACCGATTAGAGGGACATCTAACTTAAGAAATTCTTTTGCAAAGAAAATGAGGCGTATGGTTTGAGACCAAGACTGGTAGAGCGGGGCATCGGTATAAGTGTAATTATCAGGGATCATCGTAGCATCGGGCCTTAGGTCGTTAATCAGTTTGAAGTAATCTTTGGTTTTCAGTTTGTCAATAAGCTCGTCAGGCATAACCGTTGACAGCAATATTTTTCCATCAAAACCCAAATAATCATGAAGCCCTTTGCTAGATGCTTGGGATAAAATATTTTCATCGGTAAGCAATTGCCAAAGCAGCACGAAAACCATTGGCATTTGAACATCCTCTTTCCAGAGCCAAGACCTTTCATCAGTAACGTCGATCTCAGGTACAAACCTAGAGAAATCCACTCTTTCCATTTGCCTCATTTCTACAGATGGTATCGGTAGGGGAGGAGGTCTATCCCTCCCTCCGATTGGGCAGTATGATCTAAGCCTGCAAAAACTCCTCGGATGCGTTATACCGCTGTAAGATTTACCCTTGATACAGTGATCCACTAAGCATGTTTCGATCACACAACCGGCACACAGCTTTCTAAAATAAGGACAATTTTCACAGTTAAACCCACATTTACTCTTTTTCAATGCGATTATTTTTAGTTAATTATAGAATTTAAGCAAGCATGTCTAGCCAGGATCGGCTATTAATTAAGGGTTCGAGTCCCACCCGGTCCACTTTCTTTTAAACCGGTGGATAATCCAGAAATAAGTACACCCTGTTCACAGAATGTATTGGCATGAATCGAAAAATCTATTTAGAATGGTCTATCACTGTTCAGAAACATCCGTATGCTCTGGTGGTATTTAATCCATTTTTATTTCCTATATCCTATTTGCTCTAAGACTATCACGATGCTTTCAGCGGCTTTTTTCAAAATGGACGCTTCTTCATCGCTGAGCTTTTCCTCAACGACTTTAAACCCGTTTCTTCCTATCTTTACGGGAACGCCTATGCAAACATCCCTTATCCCGTATTCGCCATCTAATACTGCAGATGCCGGCATTATATCTCCCCTGTCGGTTAAGACGGCTTTAACCATTCTTGCCACTGCTGCGCCTGGGCCGTATACAGTAGCCCCTTTCATGCTTATTATCTTGGCTGCTGCTTTAACTGTTTGTTCTCGAAGACCTTCCAATTCGACATCGCTAAAGCCATATTCCCTTCTAATTTTTTCACTGGGGATTATCATATTGTCTCCATGTTCTCCAAGTACGAAAAGAGAAGAGTCTCTCACCCTAATCTTTTTTTCAATCCTAAGTATTGTTTTCAGACGACTCGAGTCTAAGACCCCGCTTAAGCCTGCTACGCGTTGCCTCTCTACTCCGCTCTTCTTCCAGAATACGTATGTTAGCACATCCACAGGATTAGTGACCATTATGAAAATAGTCTTACTGTCGCCTCCGCTATACTCTTTCGCTATTCCCTCTATTATAGGCAGGTTCTTATTGAGAAGGTCCATTCTGCTCATGCTTGCAGTCCTGCCGAATCCTGCTGTTACAATAACTACGTCCAACCCTTTAAGAAGAGAAATGTCATTCGTTCCCTTTACCTCAACATTAAGGTCAAGGGCTTCGGCAGCATTTTGAAGGTCAAGGGCCTCTCCAATCGGTAGGCCTGGAATAATATCGTATAAAATGATCTCATCTGCTTCTGGAAGTAGGAAAAGCGCTGCCGAGCATCCTACTTTCCCAGATCCCACTATTCCCACTCTCTTCATCCTGTTTAAATGATAAAAAACGCTATGCTTAAAAACATCGTTCAAGAAAACTATGGAAAAGGAAGAATATTGTATGATGTTGTAATAGTTGGCGGAGGTCCTGCGGGAATATTTTGTGCTCTAAGCCTCATCGAGAATCATAAGAATCTGTCGGTAATTATGCTTGAAAAGGGACATGACATAACTGACAGGCGCTGTCCTGCAAGGAGGCTTAATAAGCTCTGTGTCAGATGTAATGTGTGCAATATTTATAGCGGTTGGGGTGGTGCTGGAGCCTTCTCCGATGGGAAGATAACTCTAGACCATGAAATAGGAGGGTGGCTTCCTCAAGTCATCTCCATAGAGAAGACACGTCAATACATAAAGAAGGCTGATGAATTATTCCTTAAATACGGTGCCCCGAGAGAAGTCTATGGTGACGATTCGGATATTTTCGAGAAATGGAGAAGAAAAGCAAGCTTAGCCGGTATGAAACTTCAAAAAAACCCCATTAGACACATGGGTTCAGACTTATCGTTTAACATATTGAGTCGTATGAAGGACGAGTTAAAGAAGAACGTAGAGATAAAAGTTATGTCTGAGGTTGAAAGCTTCATTGTTGAAAACAACGTAGTAAAAGGTGTAAAGACAAAGGATGGTGAATCCTTCTTAAGCAGGGTTGTCATAGTCGCCCCAGGCCGGTCTGGAGCCAGCTGGTTGAGAAGAGAATTTACAAGGCTACGTATCCCTATGAAGCGTAATCCTATTGATCTGGGAGTTAGGGTTGAGGTTCCTGCGGAAGTAATGGAAGAAATAACCAGAGACCTATACGAGCCTAAGCTGAGGTATGTTTCTAAAAGGTTTGATGACAACGTTAGAACATTCTGCGTAAACCCGCATGGGGAGGTGTTAACGGAGTTTTTTGAGAACATAGTGACTGTAAACGGCCATAGCTATAACGACCATAAGACAGACAACACTAATTTCGCCATACTTGTTTCAACCGATTTTACCGAGCCGTTTAAAGAGCCCATTGAATACGGTTTGTCAATAGCCAAGCTTGCAAATCTTATTTCCAATGGGGTTGTTGTTCAGAGACTTGGAGACCTTATTCAGGGGAGAAGGTCTACGCATGAGCGTATAGGCAGAAGCCTAGTCTCACCAACTTTACCGGACGCAACTCCTGGAGACTTGAGTTTTATCCTGCCGTATAGGATTCTCTCGAATATTGTTGAAATGCTTAAAGCAATGGATAAGCTGCTACCTGGAATCTTCTCTAAGCAGGATACTCTACTCTATGGGGTTGAAGCCAAATTCTACTCAAGCAGAGTGGAGGTTAACAATTATTGTGAAACTAATGTAAAGAATCTTTTTGCAATAGGAGATGGCGCTGGCATTACAAGAGGCCTATCACAGGCTGCTGCCTCAGGACTCTACGTTGGCCAAGTCGTTTCCGAGAGACTAAAGACCTAAACTACTATGTCGCCAATTTTGCCGATTAGAACTAGGTCTAGGCTATAGGCCTCAGCCTCACTGATGTTTATCAAACCTGTTTTAAGAAAGCCCCTTAATTCTTCTGAAAGTTTCTCAGGATTGTTTATGGCAAGCTTTCCAATATTTTCATTGAAAGCAGGCATCAGTATTATCTCAATGTCTCTATTAACAGTACCTTTAACCCAAACCGGTACGGTATACCTGTAGCCAAGGTCGTCAATTAGTTCGACAGCAGGGTGAAAATGCCCAACTACAACAGTCTTAATAACGCTTCCTTCCCTAAGCCTCCTCTCCAGTATATTATCGATCCTCTTATGACCATGGGTGAAGAGAATATCGTTAAAAACAATACCGTCTGGGTCGATTAATTCAACGCCATCAGGGAGTACAGCATAGAGGTCTCCATCGTGATTCCCAGGAACAACTCCCACCCAGTCTAATTCATCGGTTATCTTCTTCATGAAAACAGGTATTTCCTTCCACTCTAGTCCTCTCGGACCATAGACCGTATGCTTCAAATCCCCTAGTATTATTAGTCTTCTAGCGGAATTTTTCTTAATTAGGTTTAAAATCCTATCTAGCATTTTTTCAGTAAGGCTTGGGAAAGCTATTCCCCTGAGCCTTATCTCTCCCTCATAACCTATATGCAGGTCTGCAATTACTAACGTGTCTCCTGAGAGGAGGGCTGGTTCTCCTTTGATAAGCTTATATTTTGAAGCTCTGTTCAAACCACTATAGAAACACATTATGAGTGTAGAAGATAAGGATAGCGTTGAAAAAATACCTGAGGAAGTTGCCAAGATTATTTTGAAGAAAGGTATTACACGTGAGTGTGAAGAAAAGCTTATTCAAGCATTCGGGGAAAGAGGTAGGAGGGCTCTTAAGATAGTGGCTCTAAAGAGGGTTAAGAAGTATGTTTTACATCCCTCAGGGAGGGTCAGGTGGATAATAGTCGGTAGGGGCGAAGAGTACCTGGTGTTTCCTTCCGTGAAATATTGTAGTTGTAAAGACTTCTTCTTCTACGTTATGACTGGGGAAGCATATACTTGTTACCATCTGCTTGCTCAGAAGATAGCAGAGCTATCCGGCTTATTCTCAGAGATTAGAGAATCAGACGATGTTTATGAAAGAGTGATCGCGTCAAGAATATTCATAGGCTAGCATGATTAAATAATTCGTATGTTAACCATGCCGTTACAGTCCAGGCGGTTAAAACCCCATCGTATATTGATATTTCCTCATCTACAATCTCCAAGATCTCACTAGAAGGCCTTCCCTTAGGATATGCTCCTATGAAGAAACACGTAGGCCTCTCCATTCTTACGATTCTTTCAACATACTCCCTTATCCCAACCCTTACACCTGATTCGCTAAGCATGGTTCTATGCGTAAAAGGCTCAAGAATCTTCAGAGCTTGTTCCTTTGGAACAATCTCCATGAGGACCCTGCCACTTGGGTCTGAAATTTTACCATCAATTAAGAGTTTTTCCATTAGTCCTATGAAGTTATCGTAAGTTACTGGAAACCTTATCCTATCGTGGAAGATTATCCACTTGTCCTCGATGGTGTGAACGATAACCTCCACTAGTCTCCTTTTATATACGGGGGAGTCTGAAACCATATTAAGACACGTATGAAGAATATCTGGCCTCCCTCTTTTCTCGCTGTTTTTGAGCATTAGAATGGCCTTGTGATGCTTACTTCTCTCAAGCATTGTTTCCCAGGGTTTTTTGCCTTTTCTCAAAGCATTCTTAACCGCCTGGGGATGGGAGGCGATTTCCCTTGGAACCAGCTGCATGCTTGCGTCGAAAAAACATATCAGGTATTTCATCCTGCCCTGGGTTCCTGTTAAACCTTATAAAACCTTCTCTTCCCAACTAATGCTCGATATACTCTTGGAGGCTGTACACGCTAAGGCGGTTCCTGCAGACAGGTTGATAGAGAGGTTAGCAGAATACCTCAGGGAGAATGTTAAGGAAGTATCAATACCAGAGTGGGCTCTTTTCGTGAAGACTGGTCCTCATAGGCAGAGACCACCTGACCGCTTAGACTGGTGGTATGTTAGGGCTGCTTCGATTCTCAGGAAGCTTTACGTAAAAGGTCCAATTGGGGTTTCAAGGCTAAGGAAGGTCTACGGTGGAAGAAAAAAGTATCCAATGAGAAGGGCCCACAAGGTTAAGGCTGGGGGAGCAATAATAAGGAAGATTCTACAACAGCTTGAGGCTGCTGGGCTAGTTGCTAAAACAAATAAGGGAAGATGGCTTACTCCCAAAGGGGTATCGCTCTTAGATAAGATTTCGTTTGAAATAGCTAGTGGAAAGGGTAGTTAGGGAAATATGAGTGAGGACGAGGAACTCGCAAGGATTCTGGAGGAGAAGCGTAGAGAGCTTGAAGAGAGTAAGAGGAGGCAGGAGGAGCAGAGGGTAGTAAAGACCCTGAGCCGTATTGTTTTCACACCTGAGGCTAGGAGCCGCTTAAACAATCTTAGGCTGGTTAAGCCTCAGTTGGCAGACCAAGTTGAGAAGTACCTAATAGCTTTAGCGCAACAGGGTAAGCTTAAAATACCCGTTGAAGACGCTGAGCTTAAGGAAATACTGGAGAGGATATACTTATCGTCTAAGAAAGGTATAAGGTGAGGAAGATTGGCTAGAAACAAGCCGTTGGGAAAGAAAATTCGCCTACAGGCTGAGTTGAAAAGAGCTTATTCTGTTCCAGCATGGGTAATAGCTAAGACGCGTGGAAAAGTAAGGTTTACACATCGTTGGAGAAGCTGGCGGAGGAGTAAGATAGGTCTTTAAGGTGGTTGTTATGAGCAAGAATAATGAGGTTTTGCTTTCCATAAACCTGACGAGGGTTAAGAACGCGCCTGTTCCAGACAGACGTGAAGTTGCCATTAGGAAGATAAGGGAAAAAGTGTCTAAGATGTTTAAGGATAAGAGGGTCATCATAAGCCGCGATTTGAACAATTACATTCATCTAAACCTTAGTAGGGTCTTGAAGGGACACTTAAAGGTCAAGGCTGTTGTAGAAGAAGACGAGGTGTTAGTGGAGCTTCCATAGGTCATGGAGATAGTTAAAGCATCCATCTGGAAAACTCCTTACATAGGTGCTTATTCTAAGGTCTTCGGGGATAATGCTGTTGTTAACAAGAATACCCCCCAAGGGTTCTTAGGGAAGATAATTGATGTTTTGAAGGTTAAGTCAATAGCCATTACGAATATAGCCGGAATCCATGCAGTATCTTCAATGATTGCAGCAAATTCTAACTTCATAATAGTGCCGGATACAGTTGAAGATGAAGAGCTGGATGAATTAAAAAAGCTCGGGAAGGAGATTGTGGTTGTTGATAGTAAGCTTAAAGCCTGGGGGAATATGATGCTCCTCTCTGACAGAGGCGTATTATTCTCCCCTAGGGTACCTAGGCGAGATGCTGAGAAGATAATAGATTTGTTAAACATTGATTACGAATTCTTAGCTTTGGCGAATTATTTGTCGATCGGAGCTCTTGCAGTAACAGGCGAAAGGCTGTGTTTTGTTTCAAAATTGCTAAATGAAGATGAGAAAAAGCTTGTCGAAGACTTGCTGAAGCTTAAGACTTATGCTATTAGTGTTAACAACGGATTAATGTTCATAAGGCTGGGGATGCTTGTCAATCATAACGGTATATTGGTTGGAGAATCCACAACAGGAACTGAGCTTATGGATATATCTTTAGCGGTTTCATCAACCAGAAGTTTTTAAATAAGGCTTATTCTGCATAGGGAGCCATGGCAATGTTCAGGATTTCAGGGATAATGGAAAAGCCATTGAGGAAAACCCACTTCTCCATAGAAGTGGAAGCCTCTTCGCAGAAAGTCGCCTTGGAAAAAGCCTACTCATTAATAGGTAGTAAGCATAGGGTTAAAAGGGAGAATATTAAAATACTCAGCATAGAGGAGGTTAAGCCCGAGACCCAATGAGTGAAGAGGAGCTTAGAAAAGCGATTACAGAGTTAAGGTCTTTCGAGAGCCTTATGGAGGAGTTAAGATCAAGGTACCAGTTGATACTGGCTTCTCTAAACGACCTCCAAGTTTCGAAATCAACTCTTGAAGACATTTCTAAGGCGGGCGAGGGCGTAGAGCTTTTCATAGACATAGGCGGCGGAGTATACGGTAAAGCCCTTCTGAAAGACACCAACAGGTTTCTTGTAAATGCGGGCTCAGGAATATTGATTGAGAGGAATCTGGAGGAAACTCTTAAGCTTGTTGAAAAGAGGATAAGTGATTTGAATAACGCTAGGGGGTCTCTCGAGTCTCAAATGAGTACTCTGCAGGCTAAAATCGAGGAGAGTAGGGGTAGGGTTCAGACTCTTTACGAAAAGCTGAGGAAATAGCGTTTCTCAATGAAAGTAGGCGAATTATTTAAGTCACTTGTGGAAACAATTTCAACCAGACCTTTAAGCAGGAGGGAGCTTGAGAAAGTTCTAGACGAATATGGGCTTAGGCTGATTTCATGTGACGTAGCATTCCCCTTCGTAGAGGAGTTGAAAAATAAACTTGCTGAAGCACTGGAGGGTCAGAGAGCACCGCTTTTCGACAAGAGTGCTGTTAAGAGGATTGTCGAGAAAGAGATTGAAAAATTCTTACTTGAAACATTGGGAAGCGGGTTCGACTTGATTGAGGAGGCAAAGAACTCCCCAAAGCCCTTTAAACTATTATTCGTTGGTGTAAATGGTGTTGGGAAAACTACGACAATAGCAAAAGTAGCGTATATGTTTAAGAAAGCTGGTTTAAGCGTTATACTCGCATGCAGCGATACTTTTAGGGCTGGGGCTGTAGAACAGTTAAGCCAGCACGCAAAATCACTAGGGCTTCCAATCATCTTTAAGGATTACGGTTCAGACCCTGCTAGCGTAGGCTTCGAAGCGGTTTCATACGCGTTGAGCAGGGGGGTTGAGACAGTACTGGTAGATACCGCGGGGAGGATGCATACCGATGTTAATCTTATGGACGAGCTTAAGAAGATAAAAAGAGTCGTAGAACCTTCTTACACGATACTTGTCGTAGATGCTCTAACTGGTAACGATGCTTGGAACCAGGCCTCAGACTTTCAGAGTCACGTTGGTTACGACGCGATAATATTGGCTAAGTTTGATGCTGACGATAAGGGTGGGGCAGCGCTTTCAGTATCGTATGTTTCTAAGAAGCCAGTTATTTACGTTGGAACAGGGCAGAAGTATTCCGACTTGGAAAGGTTTAACCCGGAGAAGTATGTTAAAAACCTCCTTTTCGGCGTTTAAAGCTGGGGAAAAGAATATATTAAAGAATCCATCTACACACTGACTGGAAGACTTCGATGAACATAAAGGAAAGAATCAAAACGATTATTCGAGTCTTGAAAGTTAGTGAGAAACCAGATAAGGATAGCTTTATGTTGTCCCTTAAAGTATTCTTAATAGGCCTTTTAGTAGTGGGAGGTCTCGCTTTCATAATCCATCTAATAGCCTCACTTTTAGGAGGAATGCGTTTGCCCTCTTAGAAACGTAGGGTGTTTGTAAAATGGAAAAAAGTAGGAGAGTGGAGCCGAAGTTTTTCCTTGTAAGAACCTCAGTAGGCCAAGAGATGACTTCGGCGCTCCTCATAAAGAACAGATGCGAGACTGAGAAGCTTCCAGTACATTCCATAATAGTACTGCCTGATTTAAAAGGCTATATATACATAGAGGCGGATTCTCCTTTTCCAGTAGAAGAGGCAATAAGGGATATAAAATACATTAAGAGGAGGGTGCAAGGCAGCCTGAGCGTAGACGAGTTTAAAAAGTATTTTGAAGAGAAGCCCGTAGCAGCTGAAATCAGAGTCGGGGACACTGTCGAGATAGTAAGCGGCTTGCTTAAGAAGAACCGTGCGAAAGTCATAGAGATAAACCCGGAGAGGAATGAGGTTACTGTAGAGCTTGACGGAGCCATAGCACCGTTCCCAATAACCCTTAAGATAGACAGTGTGAGAGTCGTAGAGAAATCGTCCGGAAAGCTCTAAAAAAAGCTTAGGAAATATTTTTAAGGCTTTGTGAATTCTGACGCTAAAAGAGGTGTCTGAAAACTGGCTAAAAAGACTATCAGCCTCATAGTGGAGGGTGGGAATGCTTCGCCCGGGCCCCCGCTCGGTCCCGCGCTGGGTCCACTGGGAGTTAACGTGGGGGCGGTTGTAGCCAAGATAAACGAGGCTACGAGGGATTTCAAGGGTATGAAGATACCAGTTGAAGTAGAGGTTGATACGGACACTAAACAATTCACAGTTACCCTCAAAACTCCAACAACCTCGGCGCTAATAGCTAAAGAGGCTGGGATAGACAAGGGCTCTGGGACACCGGGCAAGGAGAATAAGGGTAATATTTCCTTCCAAAGTGTTGTTAAAATAGCTAAGATGAAGATGAACGATACCTACGCTAAATCACTGAAGAACGTCGTTAAAGAAGTTCTCGGAACATGTCAGAGCATGGGCGTTACAGTAGACTCTAAGCCTCCTAAGGAAGTTATTAAAGAGGTGAATAAGGGCTTATATGATAGCTTGTTAAGCAAGGAGGCTGCATAGAGATGTCAGTGGCAATACCAATCACTAAGGATTCGATGGAGGAGGCGTTGAAGAAAGCATTGTCTAAAGAGTATAACAAGCCTAGGAGGTTTAAGCAGAGCGTTGAAATGATTATATCTTTAAGCGGAGTAGACCTGTCAAAGCCAGACCAGAGGTTCACTGAGCTTGTTGAACTCCCACATTCTCCCTATAAAAACCCTCCTAAAATATGCGTTTTCACAGAGGGCTCGTTAATACCTGAAGCCAGAAGCCTTGGAGTAGACCATATTACGAAGGATTCTCTAAACTCGATGGCAGGAAAGAAGAAGATCTGTAGGAAGACTGCACAATCATATGACTTCTTCATAGCCGAGGCACCGCTAATGCCAGTTGTAGGCAAGGTGCTTGGGCAGTTCCTAGGACCAAAGAATAAGATGCCTACTCCCGTCCCACCTGCTTCATCAATATCTCAAATAGTTGATAGGCTGCGGAAGAGCATTAGGACAACCGTGAAATCAAGCCTATCGGTAGCATGTAAAATAGGACATGAGGAAATGCCTATTCAACAACTCTTAGAGAACGCGGAGGCAGTCATATCTGTATTGCAGAGGAGGCTCCCCCATTCTGCAACAATAAGATTCATAGGGTTTAAGACTACGATGGGTAAAATAGTCAAAGCGCTCCGCGGAGGCGGGAAGACTTGAGTAAGCAGCTTCTTCTAAAGAAGAAGATCGTCGACGAGATACTCAGCCTACTAGAATCATATAGAACAGTAATGCTTGTAAAAACCTACAAGGTTAAGGCTTCAACAGTAAACGAGGCTAGGAGAAGGTTAAGGGGAAGAGCCGTATTAAAACACGTTAAAACAACGCTACTACAAAAAGCTGCGGAGAAAACAGTCTCCCAGAGGCTTAGAGACTTTATCAGAAAGCATGGCTCAAGCGGCTCCCTTATGATAGTGCTTTCAAATGAAGAACCCTATGAGCTGCAACAGGAGTTGAGAAAATACTACGTGAGGCTGCCTCTAAGTGCTGGAGACATCGTTGACAGGGAAATAGTAGTCCCCGCCGGGAACACAGGCCTACCAGCCGGCCCAGCGATCTCGTCTTTAAACGAAGTGGGTCTCCCAACCAGGATCGAGACCGGAAGCATATGGATAACAAAGGATACTGTCGTAGCAAAACCGGGAGATGTTATCACACCCCAGCTTGCAGCAGTTCTCTCAAAACTGAACATAAAGCCCGTTGAAGCCTATGTTAAGGCATACGCTGCATTATGCGACGGAATTGTTTACACGGAGGACATTCTCTCAACAACCGTAGAAGACGTCAAAAACAGCATGGTTAAAAGCTTCGAGAACGCTCTTAAAATATCTCTCACAGCCCTGTTCCCAACGCCTGAAACCATTAGCATAATGCTGAGAGAAGCCTTTTCTAAAGCCATTAGCCTAGGTATTAAAGCAGAATACTACGATGAAAACACGATTAAAATAATGCTGCAAACAGCAAAGGCCCTAGCAGACCAGCTTGAGAAGAACATTGAAAAAGCTTAAAAACACCCTTTTGAGAAAAGCTGCAGAGATTCTGGGGTGAATACTGATGTCTGAGTATATACACGCGGCCCTGCTACTACACTCCGCGAAACAGCAGATAACTGAAGAGAAGATTAAGGAGATTATAAAAGCAGCTGGAATAGAGCCAGATGAAGCGAGAATAAAAGTGCTTGTATCCTCCCTTTCGAAAATAAACATCGACGAAGTCCTCTCTTCACCACTGGCAATAGGCCCCATAGCACCTGCCGCAGCCACAGCTACACAACAAGCACCAGCAGAGAAGAAAGAGGAGAAGAAGGAAGAAAAACCCGTTGAAGAAATGGCTGGCCTAGGAGCACTATTCGAGTAAACATAGAATCAGGCTCTTTTAAAACTCTAAACCAAACCATTTTCAACAGCCGATTAACGAGAGAAAAGTTAAAATCCCCCCAAACAGAAATATCTCTAGAATAACGTGGGCCGATCGTCTAAGTGGTTAGGACGCCTGCCTGACATGCGTGAAAAAACGCACAGCAAGCGCAGGAGGCTGCCAGTTCGAGTCTGGCTCGGCCCACTTTCATAATCAATCTATGAAAAAATTATTTATAATTATTTATTGATTCTTTTTAGTTGCCAGATTATATTGCATTCTGTTAAGATGCTTGAGGAACCGCCGCTAACTGATTTTAAGCACGCGTGAGCGTTACGTTTAAAAAGTTTGGCTTCATAGTTAATCATGGGATGGTAAATCCTGAGCTTAGGAAGTGACTCATAGATTCAATAGAGTATCTCCGCAAAATGGATTTCTTCAAAGATTATTCCCACATATCCTCGGAGGAGATTCTTGATAAGATTCTCGGAGAGGAAATCAAGTATTCAATCAGTTGGTGGGGGGAGGGACTTTTACATTCGGGGACAGTTATGGATTTCTACGATCGCGAAAGATACTGGACGAAGGCGAGTGATTTCGAAATAGACCGTGAATTGATACGTTTTGACTCTAAGAGGGTTATATTGGAAGAGGTTGAAACAGTTATAGATGCTAAATGGGCATCGCCATCTTGAATAGGCTTGCTAGGATATCCAGGGGTGTTTTCCAGCCTACGAACGTAAGTTCAAGATAGCTCACTCCGGAAGGATCGAAGTGGTTAATACAAGAGGTTAGCTTAAATTTTAAGGGTAAGAGGCATAGCATCGAGATCGCGTTGAAATACGATTACATCGAGGACACTGGATACCGATATTGTCAGATCGAGGGCGAGCGAATAACAGTGGTCGTGCTGAGTAGGGAAGAGTTTAAGAAGTTGGAGAGGGAGAGGGACTGGAAATTCGAGTGGGGGTCGATTCCCTGGGGATGGTTGCGTGATTAGCCATTTCCTAGCCTTCTGGCAACAACTCATACCCTACTTCTATCTCTTTATTCTTGAGGTCGAAGTAAACGTAAACAACCATGTAACCCTTAATGTTCTCCCCCTTCTCGACGCCTAGGCCTTCCTTGGTTAAGTCAAAACCATACTCTTTGATATGCTTTTTATAGCGTTTCAATTGGTTTAAACCATTTTTAATGTTTTCTGCTAGTTCTTCTTCAGAAGTCTTGCTTAGCCTCTGCAATTACGAGTTGATTATCCTTCGTCCTGAAGACTAAGTCCACTCTTTCCTTCGTAACTTCAATCTCAACCTCTCCCCCAATAAATTCTGCTTCCCCTATTTCAGCACCCTGCTCTGGATAAGCAGTTCAGGGAAATGCTCATCAGAAGCATAAGCTGGGCTTGAGGAAGAGGAGAAAAGCAGTAGGATAAAAGCCGTAAAAGAAGTTAGGCCGTGATGTTACGAGAGGTCAACCTTCCCATAGCTTGAAAAACCTTAAAAACAAGGATTATATTCGTATGTAGAATAGTGTCTAAGCAGGATTACCTTAGGCTTAACGCGAAGTATTTGAAGGAGGCTGAGGAGCTTATTGTTAAAAAGGATTATCCCCAGGCGTCTGAGAAGATTTGGGGGGCTTTCGTGGAAGCCTTGAAGGCCTTGGCTTCGGAAAGGGGAATCAGCCTGGGAACGCATAGGAGCATAGCCGTGTTCGTGGCTGAGCTGGATAAGGAGTACCCTGACCTAAGGCTTAGGGAGGTTTTCCGCCATGCTGAGAGCCTGCACGTAAACTTCTACGAGGACCACTTGCCTGAGGATTACGTCGTTGAAAGCAAGCAAGTTGTCTCGAAGGCCATAGAGCAACTACTGCGTAGGAAGCAGTCGGGCACGTCTTAGCACGCGCTAGACCGTGGCTAAAGTTTTAGAGCTGCACTCTACGATTGCCACGGCAATAAACGCTCGTTATCTCTTCCTCAGAAAGCCTGAACTTAGGGTAATTCATAACTTTTTCAAACTCCTGTATTAACTGGGGCGAGGTGTAGCCGGTAACAAGGCCGTTTTCAATCATTTCAACGATTTTAGACTCGTCCCCCTACTAAAGCCGAGCTGAGGCAAGAATATTAGTGTCTAGAACTACTTTAAGCTTCTTCGGTTGTTTTCCTCGCTTCTTCAATTGCTTTCTCTACTTCCACACCTGCTTATTTTCATTGAAGCCGCTTTTCTTCTAGATGAAGCGGAAAGGATAGCGAGAAGACTCTCTTCTTTTCTAGCTTCTCTCGGAGCAAGAATAAGGCGGCAACTTTTTCCGAGAAAGCTTTAGCATGTTCCCACTCTAAGGCAGTCGGATTATCTCCTTCTCAGTTACTGTTCTAGATGAACCCTCCTTAGGTTTAGACCCATATGCACGAAGAAGGCTCTGGGGAATCATCAGATCCGAGTCAAACAGGGGAAAACTATTTTCCTGACATCCCACTCAATGGAAGAAGTTGAAGCGCTTTTGTTCGAGAATAGCTGTTATTGATGAGGGTAAAATAATAGCATTAGGCAGCCTACAACAGCTTATGCGTACTCTACCAACCTCCAAAGTGATTGAATTGAGTGTGGTAAACGTTAGTGATGCGGAGTTCAGTGAATTGAAAAAAGCCTTGTATGATTTATCGGGAGTAAAGGAAATTTATACTGCAGGGTGCTTTTTCATTTATGTTGAAGACGAGTCAGTAGCCGAGGATGTTATGAGAACTGTTAAAAAGTTCGGCCTGCGAATTACAAAAATAATCTCCAGAGAGACAACTTTAGAAGACATGTACCTCCGTTTAACAGGAAGGAGGTTTGAGTAATGAGTGGCATCTTAGCCTTATTTTATCGTGAAATGAAAATATGGGTGAGGCGGCCGCTAGTTCCGTTTCTGTCACTTATGCAACCACTGTTATACCTATTAATCTTTGGACCCGTGTTAGGTAGAATGATGCCTCCAGTTAAAGTTGGCGAAGTCTATGTCGAGTATTCGGTATTCATTTTACCCGGAATACTTACGATTTTTATACTTAACACATGTATAATGAGTAGTCTGATATCACTATTCTTAGACAGGAGAACAGGTATGATCGAGTTTTTAATGGCGTGCCCCGTGTCTAAGTCAGCCTACCTCCTTGCCAGGTTCATAGCTTCCATAATCCAAGTTATATTACAGACAACTTTTCTACTCTTACTAAGCCACGTAATTCTCAGGTTCCCCTTAAGCCTAATTGGGATATTAACATTTTTTACTGGTGTGGTTCTTGGCACAATATTTTTCTTATCTGTAACGATGATTATTGCAACAAAAATAACCGATCAAGACATATTCAATGCGTTGATAAGTTTTTTCGTGCCCATTTTAATCTTCACAAGTACAGCGTTTTACCCCATTGATCTGTTTCCAGATTTGCTAGCTGCGGTCGCTAGAATCAACCCCCTAGTTTACATAGTGGATTTTCTCCGAGCAGGCCTACTAAATACATTCACAGATACGACTATTTTAACAACCCTGTTTTTCAAAATAATTACTCTTTTAACACGTATTGTCAGCATAATATTGTTCTCAAGACAGAAAGCGCTTAGCTGAATCTTAAAACGCGAAGAGGATTTGGAGCGAGACCACTTAATTAAGATTAAAACCATTTGAGCCTGAGCCACTTTTGAACATTTCTAGTTTTCGTATTATGTGTAACTTTTTTAGCAAGGATTTAACATGAATCGGTATGCTTTTTCAAGAGATTGTTTCAGTAACCTAAAAAACAAACGGTTAGTTAAGATTGCTTTTAACTAGAGCGACTTTTACTCCTTCGCTTATGCATTTGCATTAGGCTAAGAGTCAATCGGCTATGGAACGTATCTACCCTTATAGCACTCCTCTAAGATTGTTAACAAGGAATTATAAGCTGGCTTAGGCTGGTAATCGTTGTCGAATATTGTTGCAGAACCGTATCCGGAAAAAGTATAGCTTATCCACGAGTATTTATCAACAAAACCCCACATTATGAACGTTCTTGGATTGCTTGAAGATAGATAGACTTTTAGAATGTTGCTATATATTTCTGCCTGCTTATCTAATTCTTCATCGGTAACTGGTTCCCTTATACGAATATCCATCTCCGTTATTTCCACTATTAAGCCAAGTTCCTCAAACCTCTTTATGTTCCTAGCAACATTTTCAGGATTAGGCGGCCTTTCTAATGTTAAATGAGTCTGGAAACCGACTCCATGGATTGGCACTCCTTTCCTTAAGAGTTCTTTTAAGAGTTCGTAAACTGCATTAGACTTCCTATTAATTTCCTCTATTCCATAGTCGTTATAAAACAGTAATACATTCGGATCGGCTTCATGAGCCCATTTAAAGGCCAATTCAATGTATTCAGCACCTATTTTCTCTAGCCAAATGCTCTTCCTTAAAGAGCCGTCGTCAGCTATTGCTTCATTCACAACATCCCAAGCGTATACCCTACCCTTGTATCTTCCTACGACAGTGTAAATATGCTCCTTCAGAATACTCATTAATTCCTCTCTGGTGAATTCTCCCTTTATAATCCAGCTTGGTAACTGTTGATGCCACACTAGGCAGTGCCCCCTCACCTTAATCCCATTCTCTTCTGCAAACTTTACGATTTCATCTGCAAGACGGAAGTTGTATGTTTCACGGAAAGGATGGACGTATTCAAACTTCATCTCGTTCTCAGGTGTTACTACGCTAAATTCTCTAATCAAGATTTCTCTGTAATTCTGGTCGAATTTAAGAGGATTATAACTTACGCACGTGCCTATCGCTATACCGCAGTATTTCGCAAAATTCCTCAAAGAAGGCTCTGATCCCTGCTCCTTGATTTCTGCTAGTTGTTCAGGTTGCCCTAATTGCTGATTTTCCCCTTGCTGTTCTTGGACTTCTGAAGGTTGTTGTTCAGTAGACTCCTCTACTTCTGGCGGTAAGGTTTGCGGAGGCTCTGTTTCTTTTTGTACTTCTGCTTGTTCAGAGCCTTCTTTGAGTTGCGGAGTTTCTGGAGGCGTCTCAGGTTTTTCAACTTGCTCGGTTTGCTTTTCCAGTTGAATCGCAATTGTGAAGACAAGTAAGCATAGCAATACAAGTCCAATCAATAAGGCTAAAAGCTTCCTGGAAGACATTATTCCCCCTTTACCATCCATTCCAGATTTTCTAACGATTTTCTCTGTTTATTAGCATTTTTAACAATTTAAGGTGAAAAACGTTTGTAAGCATTCCCTAAAATTTACTTTATTGCTTACACTGCTAAAACAGGTTTCTACACATGACAATACTTTCTAAAAGCTAATAACCTCCTTCGGTTGAAAACCATGTTCTAAGTTGTTCTTCATACATATTCTTCTCAAAATCCACTGTATACTTAGGTAGAGGCTTGGGTTCTCCAAGAAGCTTTGATAGAATTATTATTTTCGCCTCTCTCTCTACACAGAGTAAAACGTCAATCGCTTCGTCAAGGTCTCTTCCACATGTTACTATGCCATGGTTCCTGAGAAGGACAGCCCTCCTGTTTCCAAGAGCTTCCAGAACGTTTCTAGCAAGCTCCTCTGTTCCAAATAACGCATACTCAGCAACCCTAACCTCCCCGCCAGTGTAGAGGACCATCTCCTCTGTTATAGGCGTTATGTCAATACCGGTTACTGCAAAAACAGTTGAGTAAACGGGATGGGCGTGAACAATCGCCTTAACATCTTTCCTATTTCCGTAGATTGCAAGATGCATAGGGGTTTCAATTGAGGGTTTTCTAATACCTTCCAACACTTTACCCTCATTATTTACAATAACCATATCTTCTGGATTTAACCTAGCTTTTTTTAAACCACTCGGAGTTATTATGAAAAGACCATCTTCAGGAGCTCTAACACTAATATTTCCAGAGAATCCAAAAGTAAGACTTGTCTCATTAAGTAAACGGAAGACTTTGGCTATTTTAGCCCTCAATTCGGGAAATAGCATATCTGAATTTTTCAAACGGCCAATTATAAATTTAATTCAAGACGATTAATAGCTTCCAATAGAAACAGGTATGTTAGTAGATTTAAACCATTGCGAAGTACATGTAGGAGAATCCTAGGACATCTCCCAGCCAATGGCTTATCATTATTGGCAGTAGCTTCCTTGTCTTAGTGTATATTAACCCGTATATGAAGCCGGATAATCCTGTAAAAACAGCATGTAGAGACGGACCATGCCACAAACCGAAGAACACAGCTTGAATCGTTACAGCAATCCATGGTCTGCCGATAAACCTATTCTCCAACCTGGTTTGAAGATACCCGCGCCATATTAGTTCTTCGCATACTCCAGCAGTTAGAGAAGTAACAACTATGGTGTATACAATTATAGTGATGGGGACACTTTTATACTCGCTTAGTAACTGTTTCATCATCCCAGGTCCATAGATTAGGTTGCTAACCATAGGCTCCAGTATTTGAAAGATTAAGAACGATAACAGGAGTAATCCGAAAATAAGAATTATATGTTTCAACGATATTCTTCTGGGTCCGACTATCAGTTCGATCGACTGTTCCTCGTCTCTAAGGAAACGCCATACTAAAAGGGCGAGTAGAACATGATACATGGACCAGAGCAAGGGACCATATGTGTATGTGTAGTAGAAAGGTTTCTCCATAAATTCTTGCATAGATACCAGTAGCGCTATAAACATCGGCGTTATTACAATATTCAACAACAATGGAAGAAGTGCTATTATTAAAAAACGAGGTGCAATGTTTGCTTTAGACCTACTCATCTTCCCAAACTTTTACACTATAATATTTTGCTTATTAACTTTTTAGTCATCTTTTTACTATAATGATTTGAGAATCCTTCACAAGAAAAAGGAAAAATCCAAGATATGGATATAAGGAAGACATGGATTCCTTTTAGTAACGACTTATAAAACAGGCATATGTTGAACCTTCCAGTAGGAGAATGTTTTTCATAGCTCCCATTGAGGATGTCTCTTAATATATTTAGCTTGAATTAATAAATATAATAATATTTGTTGTGACATCAGCTAGCAGCCCTAGTGCTACTATTGAAGATGTTTTAGATGAAAATCTTTCAATCTAAGGTGGAAACTTTAACCAGATTTCTCACGGTCCACTATCTTCCTATATTAGCGAAGTTTTTAGTGTTAGGCGCAAGCTTTTTAAAAATTTGTTCTTAAATCTAAGTGGTGATGTCGATGAGTGTTCTCGAAAGAGAAGAGGGCGTGTCTTACAGGTACTATTATAAACACCCTTTCCCCCCAGATAAAAAGAGGCCAGTAGTAGTTACTAAGGATAAGACGATTGTTGAGATATATCCCCCTGATAAGCCGTATTCAAGCAATATTGTTTGGGTTTGGGTGAGTACTGATAAAATCACACAAACAATGTATCAGCTTTCACCCGGCGCTTTCTTTGGCCCTCCTGATGCTCATGCGGGTGATGAAATCTACTATGTGCTTGAAGGAACGCTGACCGTTTTAGCTCCCGAGACTGGAACCGTAAACGAGGTTCATAAAGGCGAGGCGTTACTTATACCTAAGGATAGTTATCATCAAGGCTATAACTTCACGGACAAGGTAGTAAAAGTACTATGTTTAATAGCTCCACTCATGTGGGATCCTAAGAAGGGGCCAGCTCCTCCCCTAGAGAAGGAGGCGAAAATGTACAAGAATTACATAGGCCCAATAGAGGATATTCCAGAAAAGCCTTGGGCTAGTCCAAGGAGAAATATAGACCTTTTAGGACGATGGCCAATTGACGGAAATGAGGCTAGGAGATTAAAAGAGCATATTAAGATTGATGCAAATAAGATGTTAACCCTTATACATGGAAAGAATCATCCAATGATTGTAAGGTTTTATGTGAGTAATGATCTCTGTCATATGGGTGAGTTTGAACTTCCACCCGGTGGGGAGGGGCCGCGAACCTCTGAGCCAGAAACGCATGAAGGGGATGAAGTACTTTATGCTGCTTCGGGACCTATAACCGTATTTCTGCCAGATAAACTCGATGCTTACGAGGTTCCAGAGGGCGCTGTGATGCTGATCCCAGAAGGAATTAAACACCAGTATCAGAACTTTACTGACAAAGTTGTTAGGGGAATCTTTAGCATTGCACCTAGACTCTGACCTTATTTAAATCCAAAGTCTTTTTCCTATTTTTCTTAATGAATTCCTCAACTTCTTTAATAGATGAAGGACCGTTTATGGGTCCGAACTTTGTGACTTTTATAGCCCCAGATGCGCTTGCAAACTCCATGGTCTTGCTTAAAGGCCAATTTTTAAGTAATCCGTAGATGAACGCTGCATCGTAAACGTCTCCCGCACCCGTTGGGTCAACCTCATTAACCTCGAATGGAGGCTCAAAGAAAACTTCTTCCTCCGTGATTGCAACTGCACCTTTATCACCCATTTTCATGACTACTAATTCTGGCCCCATATTGACGAGTTTCTTTCCTGCCTCAACGGGGTCTTTGACTCCTGAGAGAGCTGTGGCCTCTCCCCTGCTTGGAAGTATAACCTTACAAAGTCTAATCATAGGCATACATATCTCTCTAATCGTCTCAACATCTAAGAGTTCAGGTCTAAGATTCGGATCGAACGTTATCATGACATTTGAGTCTCTAGCTATCTCTGCAGCTTTATAGCAGGCATTTTTACTGCTTTCGCTAACTGCTAATGATGAACCCATAATGTGTAAGAGCCGAGATTTAGCCACATATTCCTCCTCCACATCCTCTGGAGAAAGCTGTCCAGCTGCGGAATGACGGAGATGAAATATGAACTTTCTCTCTCCAGATGAGTAATACATGACGAAAGTTGTACCTGTTGTATACCCCCTCATTACACGAATATGACTTACATCAACCCCGTCTTTTCTTAGACGATTTAGCAGTAGTTCACCAAAATCGTCTTCGCCCACTACACCAATGATGCCAGAGCTGACTCCAAAATTTGCCATAGCATCTATGAAGATAGCTGGTGCACCACTCGGATAAGGCCCCAAGTATACCCCGGGAACATCATGTGGTACATCGCGATCCTTCCGCATAATCTCAACTAATATTTCACCCAAAGTAATTGTCTCAGTGTGCATTTAAAGCCCTCCTCAGATTTATCGGAATACCATAACAATACTTTAAATTATTTTGCATGCTCATTAGATTATTCGTTTTTACAAGCTAGAAAATGCGATACTTATATTGCTGTCAATTCGGTGGATTTTGGCAACGAATCCTTATCATTAATTATCCAAAACTCATGATTAATTAAGGATAAACGCGTACATGAGTTTTTACCAGTAAAAATAGTGCGGGGGGTGGGATTTGAACCCACGAACCCCTACGGGACGAGGTCCTAAGCCTCGCGCGATTGGCCAGGCTACGCGACCCCCGCCCTAAGCGATATTTTAATGAGTAACTGGATATAAGTATTTTTCAAAAACATCTCTGAAGAAATTTATTTTCCCAGACTTAATTGTTAAAACATAATGAGGAGCATAGTCTTCAGGAAAGGAGTGCTTTACGCACTTGATTCTTCTAGACTTCCTTACCAGGAGGTCTGGCTTAGGCTTAGAAACGCGCATCAAGTGGCTTCGGCAATTAAAGAAATGAGAATTAGAGGTGCCCCTTTAATCGGAGTTGCAGCGGCGTATGGTCTTGCTTTAGACGCTTTAAAATATAGGGGAAGCGACGTTAATAAGCTTAGGAGGAGGGTTTTGAAAACATCCGAATACCTAAGGAGTATTAGGCCAACTGGGAGAAATCTCAGTTGGGCGTTAGACAGGTGTTTAAAGGCGATCGAGGGAGAGGAGACTGTTAATGGGATTAAGAAGAGGCTGTTTGAAGAAGCCGAGAAAATAGCTGATGAGGATGTTGAGACAAACTTGAAGATTGCTAACAATGGCCTGGAGATAATAATGGATGGCGATAGTATTCTAACTCATTGCAATACTGGAGGATTAGGCACCGTTGAATACGGTACGGCGCTCGGCATAATCAGAGTCGCATGGGAGAAAGGGAGGAGGATATCCATCATAGCTACTGAAACAAGACCATTGCTTCAGGGGGCTAGGCTCACCGCCTGGGAACTCAAGAAATACGGCATCCCCTTTAAGCTGATATGCGACTCTATGGCTGGCTATGTGATGGCTAAGGGGATGGTTAATAAGGTGCTTGTTGGAGCCGATAGGATACTTTCAACCGGACACGTTGCAAACAAGATTGGGACATTAACACTAGCTATCCTAGCTAAACACTACGGTATACCGTTTTACGTCGCAGCGCCCTTTTCCACATTCGACTTTAAAACTAAGCCTCAAGAAATACCAATTGAAGAAAGAAGTTCAGAGGAAGTTACTCATTTCGCAGGCAGATTAATAACAATTAAAGATGTTAAAGTTATCAACCCTGCTTTTGACATAACACCACCTGAACTCATTTCGGGAATCATAACCGAGAAGGGAATAATCCAACCTCCCTACAGTGAGAATATCCCCAAGTTTGTTAACAGGAGTTTCTAATTTAAAATTTTAAAAATTTAGAATTTTGGTGCTCCGGGCGGGATTTGAACCCGCGACCCCTGGCTCGAAAGGCCAGTATGCTATCCGAATTTTTATACCGGGCTACACCACCGGAGCTTCTGGAGCAATTCTATTTTAGAGCATAGTGTAAATAAACTTTTTTCTCATAATACTTGATGGTGTTATGGCTTGTTATACTAATATTTTGAATAGGGTTTTCCATGGTTAGTGTCCCTATCTCTGCTTATATGTTGCCTTCCGTCCTCATATAGAATCTTTGAGAAATCCTTATTTCGTTTTAGGATCGAAAAAATGCAGAGTAATAAGATTAAGCTTAGGTCATTATTTGCTTATTCGTATGTAGATTTTTTCGCCCTCTATGTCGTATTCTCCGAGCCCCTCCTTATTTTCTGGGATTGTCGTATCTAGTTCTACTGTTTTTGCTCTAACTAGGTTTGCAAGCTCGTTAAGTAGTGGCTTTAGACGAGTACATCCTTCTTGAGTCACACCGTATACGGTGACTTTGCTAAGGATTTCCGTGGGGTTTAATTCAAGCTTCTTCCTGTATGCTTGGATCCTCCTTGCTACATCTCTCATATAGCCTTCTGCAATAAGCTCTGGTGTTCTCCTTACGTCGAGTAATGCGAAACCTGACTTGTCTGAAACCATTACGTGGTTCTCCGGCGCCTCGTAATCGAAGACTAGGTCTTCCCTAAGTAGTTCAACGGTTTCTCCATCGACATTCAGCAGAAACCTGCCTTCCTTATCTATGGCCTTGACGACTTCCATCGCTTTACTTGCTACTAGTGAAGCTACTTTACCAGCCTTATCCTTAAACTTTGGGCCTGCTGTGGAGTAGTTTAGCTTCACTATTGTTTTAATACCTGCATCTTCAAGGCTTCTGCTTAAGAGTACTTCTTTGACGTTAAGTAATTCCTTTAAGACTTCAATATTCTTGCTTACGCTTTCAGCATACTCCTCTCTTAGTATTAGAACTATCTGCTTCAACGGCCATCTTCTTTTTACTCCGGCCTTCATCCTGGCCCAATTGCCAAGGCTTATTACTTCGTTTATTTTCTCAAAGTCTTTCTCAAGCTCGTCGTTCACGAGTTTTCCATCAGGCCTGGGCCATTCTTCAAAATTTACTGATTCTGATGTTTTCCTACTGAATTTTTTCACAACCCCTTGGTAGAAGGCTTCAGCTAGGAATGGTGTTATGGGATTCATAAGTCTGCCTATGGTGGTGAGACAGTGGAATAGTACAGCGTATATTGTCATTCTACGGTTAAGTTCAGCAGGATCATCGCTCCAAAGGTCTTTTCTAACCATTGGCACATATTGTCTGCTTAAAACCTCTATGATGAACTTCTCCAAGGCTCTTGTAGACTCATGAATCCTCATCGTACTGAAGCCCTCTGTCACCGTTTTCACAAGCTTCTGAAGACATGATAGAACCCATCTTTCAGGATCTTTAACTTCACCATTACTTAGAGCCCATTGCAAACTATATTTATCATAGTCGAACCCATCGTACTCAGCATTCTGCTTTAAAAGCTTGCCGAGGTTAAAGAAAGTATTCAAAACCTGATACGGCCTCTCCATCATCTCGCTGAAGCTGAAGTTTATATTCTCTATCGGATTAGTTTTCCAAAGAAGGTAGAACCTACAGAGGTCTGCTGAATACTTTGTAATAACGTCTTCAGTATTTATGACATTTCCAAGGCTCTTACTCATCTTATTCCCTTTCTCGTCGAGGACTTGACCGTAGAAGAGAAAAGCTTTGTAAGGGGCCTTCGGCTCGCCAGTCATTATTACGTTTTCCACAAGCAGTGTGAAAGCCCAGCCGCGCGTCTGGTCTATTGATTCGACGAGGAAATCGACCGGCACAAACTCTTTATACTCCTCGTCGGTAAGGCTTGAATAGGGTGCAGCGCCGCTATTATGCCAAGTGTCGAGAACAAACGGCACCCTATGCATAACTCCCCCGCATGAACACTTAATCTTGATCTTGTCCATCCAAGGCTTATGGAGCTCGAAGTTCTCACCGTCTGGGAGGCTTAAGGCCCTTTCCACAATTTCCCTCCTCGATGCTAAGAGCTCCTCCTTTCCACATTTTTCGCATACGAATATCGGCATCGGAGTACCCCAGACTCTTTCTCTCGAAATACACCAGGGCTTACCCTCTTTTATGAACGAGAGGAACCTGTTCTTAGGAGGATTGTAAAAATATTCTACTTTAGAAGCTGCTTCTACAAGCTTATCGACAATCTTATCAAGCCAGTAGAAGTATTCTGTCCTAGCCAGCCATATTAGCCTATGCTTAGAACGCCAGCATAACGGGTATTCGTGAACTATTCTCTCAGATTTAACTAAAAGCCCTTTCTTCTCAAGAATGTCTAGGACAATCTGGTCAGCATCTCTTGCGAAAACCCCTTTGAAGAAACCAGCGTCTTCAGTGAATTTCGCCTCATCGTCGAAAGGCGAGAAGATAGGTATCTTAAGCATCTGTGCCAACTCAAAGTCCTCCTCACCGTTAGCTGGAGCAATATGGACTACGCCTGTCCCAGTAGTAACATCTACGAATCCTGCAGTAACAATCCTGTGAATCCTACTATCCTCTTCTTCAAGCATCTTCTGACGGGGCACTTCCTCCATAAGCGGATACTCATACCTCTTCCCCTCGAGCTCTATTCCAGGAAAAGTATCTTCAACAACGTAATCCGAGATATTCAGCTTGCTCATTAAAGAATCGACGAGATTACTAACCATTATCCATCTCTCATCCCCAACTCTGACCCTAGCATATTCCGCATCAGGATTCACAGCTAGGAGCTCATCCGTGACTATTGTAAAAGGCATCGTCGTCCAAACCAAGACATAGTCTCCCGTTTCAAGCCTAACCTTAAAGTAGACAGAAGGATCTTCAACCATACTGTACTCCTGCCCGACTTCAGCATTGCTTAGTGAAGTCTGGCAGCTTGGACAATACGCTACGACCCTATAACCCTTTCCAAGAAGACCCTGTTCATAAGCCCTCTTAAGATACTTCCACTCTCTTTCAATATATTCATCCTTATATGTGAAATATTCTTTATCGTAATCCATAAACATTCCAAATCTCCTATCAACCCTCCTCCAGTCAGCATGATACTTGTGAAGAATCTTCTTAATCTCCTCAATGAATCTCTCCTCACCAAGCTTAGCAAGAGCCTCCTTCTTATTGGAGAAGCCAAGCTCCTTCTCAGCTTCGATCTCAACAGGCAAACCTTGACAATCCCAACCAGCCCTGAAGAGAACATAATAGCCCTGCATAGACCTCCACCTATACCACATATCCTTCGTTGCGCGGCCCCACGTATGGCCTAGGTGTGTACGACCGTTTAATGTCGGCGGTCCTTCGACGTATCCAAGTTTTCCTATATTTCTTTCTAATCGCAGTTTTCTAAGCTCTTCTGGTATCTTGTTCTCTTCCCAGAATTCCAAAACTCTGTTCTCAAGTAATTGCATATCATACTCGCCGTCGAATAGCTTTGAGAACTCTTCGTGGGACATTTTCCGCTACCCTTCGTAAACATCTTTTTAACCCTCCTCCTTAAAAGCATTCCTCCCAGCTCAGCATCCTCCTTAAAAGGGATATCCAAGAATATTCCGATGCTGCGTTGGCTGCTTAGCTCTTCCTCCTTCTCCTACGCTTCTTTCTCAGTCCCCATTTTTCTTTGAATTCTTCTTCGAATTTTTTTCTTTCTCCTAAATCGTACCACGAATTGTACGCGTCGTAGACCATTTTCACCCTTTTAACTATTTCTTCGAATATCTGGTCTTCGCTCATGCCTTTTGGGTCGAATACCGATATGTAGCCGGTCCTGCCCGCGAGGCCTACTATGAATTCCATGTCCATGCCGTACTTCTCCCTAATCCTTCTCGCAACCTCCTCACCCCAGTAGAGGCCTATGAAGGTCCCATACCTCCTCCTCAAACGCTCATCTTTAAGGTATTTCTCCCACCTCTTGTTGACTAGATCGTCCATCACTTCTTCTATCTCCCTTTCCCTCTCCTTCCTAATCCTCTCCCTCTCCTCTTCGCTCTTCGCCTTCTCCAATCTACGCCTGTAAAGGTCTGCAGTTATTATCTCCAAACCTTCCCTATAATGTTCTCCTAAAGCATGCGAACTCACCCGGATCCTACCATCGGAGAGCCCAAACACTCCAACGCCTTCATCCAAATCCGTATTCACATGCCATTCCACACCCCTCAGATAGGGTACGGGCCTATCCACTATCTCATAGGCTAAATCGGGCCTAGTTATCTTATCCTTAAACATCTCGCTCAAGTAATCTTTAATCCTCTCCAAAAGCTCCCTACTAACCATCTCCCACAAGCCCACCTCTTCCGAATACTTCAATATAAGGATTTTCATAAGGCCCTATATTACTAGGGTAAGATAACTCGTTGAATAGCGTTAGGCTCCACAGCATTTCCTCGGGCTCGAAACCGAAGGCGACGGCAACACCATACATGGCGGTTTTATAGTCTTCAATATTGACGTATTTATTCTTAAGGTCTCCCACTGCTTCGCCAAACCTCTCTTTGAATTCGCTCTCGGAGTATGTTTTAGTGGTGCTCTTAATCTCCACTATCGCGACGACATCGTCCTTCTTAAACCTCTTTCCCCCCAGGACTATCTCCTCCTGAGCCCTAAAAACTATGTCTGTCACCCTCTCTCCAGAAGCATCTGTCCCTAATTTCTTTGAAACCACCTTCTCGCGGAAATACCAAATCTGCTCCTCAGGGACTCCGTCTTCCCTGAGCTTTTGGACAATCAGCTCCTTTATTTCATCGAGATGTTTAGTGTATATGATGTGCTCGCCGACGCGCCCTATTGGAATAGCTGCATCCCTCTCTTCTCCCCGAGCGAAACACTCTATTATCTCATGAAGGTCGTATCGCATTCTTTCTTCTATTGATGTCACGACTATCGTTTCCATCTTGCTTGCTCCCTCTGGCACGTGGATTGCTATGCTTTCGTCTCCGGTGTAAGCTTTCCTGCCGTTGTCGAATTCTACGAGGATCCCGTACTTGCTCCCTATTCCCTCCTTCAAATCCTGGTAGGCTTGGTAGCCGAGCAATACGAGGAGCTTCTCCTTCAGGCCTATGTGTTCCCTCCCCTTCGTATCCTCCTTCCACTTAAACGCCCTGTTTAAGGCGGATTTAATGTCTCCGGCTTTAAGGCTATACACGGGCGTGCAGACAGACCCTTCCTTCACGTAAATCAGCGTCACTGCTTCATTAACTGCATCTACTTATCCTCTACCTTCGATGCAATCATAATAAACTGTGAAGTATACAATAATTCATATAGTGGAATAAAATTAAAGGATGGAGAGGCATCTTTCCTTGGAATGAAGCTGAGGTTTCCTCCAACTAATAACACCCTTATCGTTAACTGTAAAGCTTATAATAATTACGAGGGAATAAGCCTTCTGTATTCAACGAATAACGTCATAAAAGACTGCGAACTATATGGAAACAGTTATGGCATACGCCTTTTGCTTTCTCATAATAACACGGTTACGGGCTGCATAATACGAAACAACCAGATAGGAGTAAAACTCGACTTCGCAAAAGACAATTTAATCTACAACAACTTCTTTAACAATACGAAGATATTAGTCCACGGCAATTTTACTCTAAAGGCGAAGAACTGTGAAGCTTTTGGTGCGATGTTTTATCCGAGCAAGTGGAACATAGAGAAGCACGAGGGGAAAAACATAGTGGGAGGGAAATATATTGGAGGAAACTATTGGGACGATTACAATGGAACTGATATAGATGATGATGGAGTAGGCGATAGACCATATGTAATAGATGAATATAGCATGGATAATTACCCACTTATTAAGCCTAAGGTCCTAGTTGAAGAAGAGGGAAAACCCTCCATGTGGGCGATATATTCCGTTCCAATAATACTTGTGAGTATTATCGCAGCCTACCTCTTGATTAAGCATAGGAGGTAGAATAGCTAAGATGAAAGATACCACTGTAGTATTCGTCCTGACATTCTCCTTAATATTATTATTCGCATTCTCATGTCCTATAAAGACAGAGCCTCAATGGGAAAATAAAAAGCATGGCCCAATATGCATTAACGGCGATAAGGATTTCAAGATGTGGAGTATAATAGTAAGCGGAGATGGCTCAAGAGAGAGGCCATATGTATTAGAGAATCTAAGTATAAGTTCTATTGTTATGAATGGAATAGAGATCTGGAACACTAGCTCATACTTCGTCATAAGGAACCTGGTTATAGAGGGGAATAAAAGTCATGCTGGAATTTGTCTTTACAACGTGAAGAACGTAAAGATAGAGAATTGCGAGCTTCATAACAATTCCTTTGGGATTATGGTTTATGGTTCATCTAACGTTACGATAGTTAGCTGTAGGATAAGTAATGGGACGATCGGAGTCTTTCAGAACTCTTCCTCCAAGATCGTTATAAAGAGTTGTCGAATCTTCAGTAATGATGTCGGCATCTACCTAAAACTCTCCTCTAACGGCATTGTAGACAATTGTACTTTATCCGATAATAAAGACGGAATCATGTTTGATTCTTCCTCTAGTAGCGTCGTTGCAAACTGTACTATTCTTAAAAATTATTTAGGAATTCTACTTTACTTTTCAAGCAATAACACGATCTTCAATAACAGGTTTAGTAATGAGGTGAATTGGAACATTGTCGGCAACCACACTGGAAATAAATGGAATATAACTAAGACCAAAGGCGAGAACATCATTGGTGGACCTTGGATTGGTGGAAACAGTTGGAGCGATTATACAGGAGCTGATGAGGATAAAGACGGGATAGGAGATACTCAAGTTCCACATGGGCCTGGAGACTATCTTCCCTTGGTTAAATACGGAAATATGCCACCAAAGGCAGATTTCTTTCACTTCCCTCTAAAGATAACCTGCATAGATAAAGTTTACTTTTCGGATAATTCAACCGATCTAGATGGTAGAATAATAAGCTGGCTGTGGGATTTTGGAGATGGTGAAAATGCGACTGGAAGAGTTGTAATGCATATATTCAAGAAGAGGGAAAATTATACTGTTAGACTGACGGTTAAGGACGATGAGGGGCTTGAAGATAGTTGCGAAAAGGTAATAACGGTTTACAATTCTCCACCGATAGTAAATTTCACATATTCGCCGAAGGAGCCCCATTCGAATGAAAACATTACTTTCATTAGTAACTCGATCGATCCAGATGGTAGAATCGTTAGCTGGATGTGGCTTTTCGGAGACGGGTGTGAAGGCTATGGGGAGAGCATAACTCACGCGTATGCTAAGGAAGGAAATTACACGGTAAGCCTTATAGTAAGGGATGATGAGGGGGAAATCAATTGGCTTCCTCTGACGATAGCTGTTAAGCCGACGATACTCGAAGTAAAGGTTTACAGTGAAAGAGGAGTGATAACGGGAGCTGGGAAATATGTTAACGGCTCAACGGTAAGCGTTTCAATATCTCCAACAGCTATTCCGAGGGATTTCTTCACTAACTACGTTTTCGAGGGCTGGAAGGTCAATGGAAGCATAGTTTCAACCTCCTCTAATTATTCTTTCGCTATAAGAGAACCAGTAACACTAGTTGCGAGCTGGAGGATTGAATTGAACATTATGAATGTAAGCCTAATAGTCATGCTGGTCCTAATAGCCATTATAGTAGTCATGTGGAGAAAACGCTAAAGACACTTGTACCTAAATTAAGGTTTTTTAAGTTTTAAATCGCTACCATTACCCCAATGCTATTCTCAAGTGGGGAGTTGCAGGGTCAACTATCTGGAAATTTTCCCTTAAAAAGGAGATATGCCTTTTGGTAGAGTGGTCATCTCACCGTACCTAAAGACTAGGCCATCCATACAAACGTGTTTACTCCCGAAATGACAGTGACCGCATTTACCTACTTCACACCTAATCTCGCTCTCTAAGGAGGAAGTCATTGCCACCACCAGTTAAATTGGGAAGGGCCTATAAGAGGCCTGAGCAACTTAGATTATATTAGATTATAAAAGATTGTAAAATGAGGAAAAATGAAAGGAGCTAAAGCTCGGAATGGCTGAGAGGAATACGTCCATAGCAATAGATGGTAAAAGCCGTCTTACCCTGGCAACATAGGGCCTTATGAAAATCCTTATATTGAAGTATTCGGAAGAGGTGGGCTTGTGGGAGATGGTTAGTAGGGAGCTTTTGGAGAGGATTGGGGCTTTCTTGAACGAGATGTTTAAGGATAAGATAACTAGGCCCGATTTAGCCTATGAGATAGTGGATAGGCCCGTACCCTATCTGAGGGGTGTGGAATGGCATGTGAATACGGATTTGGATGAAGGCATTGGAGTACATGGGCTCTCCGATGGTAGGATCGAGGTGAGTTCGCATGCTTTAGGAGAGCACTATGGGGAGGCGTTGGAGATAATAACTGCAGACCTTTACAGGCGTAGATTGGAGAAGGCGAAGAGCGAAGAGGAGAAGGAGAGGATTAGGAAGGAGAGGGAAAGGGAGATAGAGGAGGTTTTAGACGATTTAATAAACAAGAGGTGGGAGAAATACCTTAAAGATGAGCGTTTGAGGAGGAGGTATGGGACCTTCATAGACCTCTACTGGGGTGAGGAAGTTGCGAGAAGAATAAGGGAGAAGTACGGCATGGACATAGAATTCATAGTAGGCCCCGTCGGCAGGACCTGCTACACATCGGTATTCGACCCAAAAGGCATGAGCGAAGACCAGATATTCGAAGAAATAGTTAAAAGGGTGAAAATGGTCTACGACGCGTACAACTTAAACCATAACTGGGGAGAAAGAAAAAAATTCGAAGAAGAATTCAAAGAAAAATGGGGACTGAGAAAGAAGCGTAGGAGAAGGAGGAAGAGCTAAGCAGCCAAGAGCGGTTCTCAACTACCTATGGCAGGGCATGATGTTCGGTCAGGTGAAGTTTAAAATGATTACAAGTTGTCTTGAAGTTGTCTCAATGGGTTTTAAAACTGATTACATTGGACAAGTTTATTTCTAACTGAGCCTTCTCACCCCTCGGGTCTCGTTTTCTCTCAAAAAACTTTTTATAATCATTAATTTTTCCCAAGGGTTGAGGCTCATACTCGTCAAACAGTCTTGAAGCATCTTCTCGTGGGATATTTTCTCCTCTTCCAAATCCTCATTTGAAATATAATTTTCAATGGCGTTTCAAGTGAAAAATTCGATTGTAACTAGTGTTATACTGTCATTTGCTAGTAAATGATAACGTTATTCATGGAGAAAAGATTTGGCGTCCAATGGTCTCAAGACATTTTTGAAAAAATCGAGCAAACGCTATTTTAAAACGGGCTCTTATGTCTTTGGCCCGAAAGGTTTATTGCTTATTCCACCCTCTATCAGTTATAAAAGGGGGCTGTTTATAACGTTTTTAACGTTTTTGGTCCAGAATTCTAGTCTTTTTTCAAAGAAAAGACTTATTAACATGCTAATCTGAGCCAAAAGAGGGTAAAAATCATGTCAGAGGAACTGTCCCTAGCGGCTATGTACAGGATTCTCCGTAAGTCAGGAGGAGAGAGAGTGAGTGAGGAGGCTGCAGAAGAACTATCTAGAATACTAGAAGAAATCGGCTTAAAAATAGCGAGAGATGCTGCTCAACTGGCTGTCTTTGCAAAGAGAAAAACCATCCGCGCGGAAGACGTTAGAATGGCTGCTAAAAGATACATGTCCCAGATCTCAGGTACGTAGGTGAGATATCAAGAATCACGTGTAGCGTAAAATGCACTATTGATCTTGATAAGGTGGATTGTAATCAGCTAATGACTATGCAAAGTTTAATGCATTAAACTTTTCTTTCCTGAAAAAATGGTTTGAATAGAAAATAGATGAGGACTGCTTATGTAAATGGAAAACGGGAAAGCTTTATATGAGTTTTTTAGGACACCGCCGTTTCTAGGGGTGAAAAATTATGGATGAAAATAGGGGAAATGTTCCTACAAAGGAGATTAGGGTTGAAGTGATAGGTCCTGAGCCGCCTTGTGCGCGTTGTCAAGCAGTTAGAAAGGCTGTGGAAAAAGCTGCTGAGAAGCTTAAGCAGTCAGGCGTAATGGTGAACGTTGAAAAGGCTAACATAATGTCTAAGGAAATTGTGCAGAAATACGGTGTTTTGTTTTCCCCAGCCATAGCAATAAACGGCACGGTTAAAATCATGGGAAGGGTTCCGAATCCCGGCGAGGTGGAAAAACTGTTAGAGGAGGCAGCTAAATAGAAGGCGAAAGACACATGGAGGAGAAGGCTAAGAGGACTGTTAGAGCAAGCGTAATCCTAGCGTTTGTGATAATTGTTATTGGGCTTCTAATCAACAGCCGCATACAGGCATATTCCCTTGCCCCAACTTCTACGCCTATCGAGTTGAGGGGCTATCCGTTGTGGGCTATTCCAATAGTATATCTCTACGACTATTTTAGCCACGGGTGGATATGCCTTCTCTTCGCATTCACAATCGCCGGCATTATCTACGAGTTCGTGCCAAAAGAAGCTATCACAAAATACATGGGAAGCAGTAAGGTTTTAGGGTATGGGCTTGCCCTTGGAATGGCACCGTTCCTAACGGTTTGCTCGTGCACAATGGTGCCGCTTTTCGGCGGAGTCCTATACGCTGGCGCAGGAATAGGCCCAGCAATATCATTCCTCTTAATGGCTCCAGCAGCAAACATACTTTCAATTCTGCTTACGGGCGAACTCATATCATGGGAGCTAGCAGGCGTTAGAATAATAGCGTCAGTTACTGTAGCTCTAGTCGCAGGTATAGTTATATCCAAAACCCCATGGGGAAAAGCAGTTGAAAAGGAGCATCAAGTTGATAGCTTGGCTTCGGCTGCTAAAGTAGAAATCGCTAAGCCTCCCTTGGATGAGAGGCTTTGGTCTGCCTTAAAGTTTGGGGGGTATCTGGCGAAGCAGATCCTGCCCTTCTTCATAATGGGCTTAATAGCCGTAGGCTACTTAGAAGCTTTCCTTCCGGAAGAAATTATAAAGGAGTACTTGACGGGAGTGGGTGGAGTGTTGCTGGCTTCAGTTTTAGGTGGGCCATTATATACACCGACGCTGGTTGAAATAGTCCTGGGAAGAGGTATATGGGTTAAGGAGGGTGTCATACTTTCAAAAGGTGCTTTGCTAAGCTGGCTTATGGGACAGCCTTACGATATTGCGAATGCCCTAGCAGTTTCAAGGATAGTTCGATGGAAAGTTGTTCTCACATACATACTTATAGCTTGGGCTGGAAGCGTAACCTTCGGACTACTATATGGAGTGTTAAGCGGATCGCTGTAGCCTAATTGGTTTAAGACTAAACTAGTGATATTAGTGATATAAAGACATGTCTTGAAGCTTTTCTTAAGTCTGCAATTTCCAGATTCAATATGAAGAAGGCAAGTTATCTGAGGGAGAGGTTTGATTGCTACTTGCTTTTTTAAACCTAATTAATCCTTAACCGTAAGGCTATATGTCTAGAAGGACCTTAACCCTCGCCTTCCCCGGAGACTCTTCTATTTCCATATCGTGGAGGGTTACTGCCTTAACGTGGGTGCCACTAGTATGGTGGCCTGGCTTGAACCTCTCACCTTTCATCAATGCTTTAAGAATATACCTGTCCTCACCCTTCTCTATTTTAACGTCGAATTCTGAGAACACCATTTGCTCAGCATCAAGCCTAACCAGTATTGCTTCGAGCCACTTGTATAAGAGCATTTGAACATCCTCAGCTTCAACCGTTTCCTCAACTACTTGCTCAGGCCTTATCAAAGAGACGTCTGTTATCACGCCTGTTAATCCCAGTGCTGCATTTTCAAAAGCCTCCTCTAAATCCCTCCCATACGCTTGTACGTAAATGTCGGAAGTATGGTCGGGATAGTCGTACTTGCCTGGACAGGGCTTCACGTTTAGGAAACTAGGGTCTTTAAAAGATAAAGCTTTTTCTTTAGGCTCTTTTTAAAAACACTCGCCAGAAGTCTTAAGGGCTTCTTTCAGAATCTTTATCGCACAGAAATCTGAGCACATTGAGCATGCTCCTGAAGACCTGGGTTTGACCCTATTATGTATTGCCATGGCTTTCTCAGGGTCTATCGCGTTCTTAAACTGTTTCTCCCAGTCTAGTTGAGACCTTGCTTTAGCCATTTCAAAATCCCTGACTCTAGCCTTATCCCCGAGTTTAACAATGTCCACTGCGTGGGCAGCTATTTTAGTCACTATAACGCCTTCTTTAACATCCTCTATACTGGGAAGACCAAGGTGTTCAGACGGGGTAAGATAGCATAGAAAGTCTGCGCCGGCTAATCCGGCTATAGCCCCGCCTATGGCTCCGACAATATGGTCATACCCGGGTGCTATCTCGGTTACGACTGGACCTAAAACATAGAATGGCGCCCCCTTACAAATAGTTTTTTCAAGCTTCACATTAGCGCTTATCTGGTCTAGAGGCATATGGCCAGGTCCTTCAACCATTGCTTGAACACCAGTATTCCTAGCTTTCTCCACGAGCTCTCCTATTGTCAACAGCTCCTGTATTTGAAACCAGTCTGACGCGTCGAATATGCATCCTGGCCTAAGGCCGTCGCCGAGGCTTAATGCAAAGTCGTATTCAGCAGCCATTTCGAGAAGGTAGTCGAAGTTTGAGTAAAGAGGATTCTCCTTATCGTTGTGAAGAATCCATGCCGCTAGGAAGGTGCCTCCGCGGCTTACAATACCCATTAACCTAGGGTGTTTAGCGATCTTCTTAACTGTTTCACGAGTAACCCCACAATGTATAGTCATGAAGTCGACACCGTCTTTAGCATGTTTTTCTATCACGTTGAAGATATTGTCCTCAGTCATGCTTACGATAGAGCCCTTTTTACTAATTGCCTCAATCGTAGCCTGATAGATAGGTACTGTTCCAATGGGAACATTAATCTCCTTCAGTATTTTCTGCCTAATATCATCTATATTACCGGCTGTGCTTAAGTCCATTACAGTATCGGCACCGTATTTGACTGCAATCCTCGCCTTCTCTATTTCAAGGTTGATATCGCAAAGATCTGCACTCGTCCCAACATTAGCGTTAACCTTAGTCCTCAACCCCTCCCCAATACCTATTGGATGCGCTTCACGCCTGTTGTTATGAGTTATTATAACTGTGCCCCTTGCTATCCGTTGGCGAATACTCTCGGGGGACTCTTCCTCTTCTAAAGCGATTGTTTTCATTTCTTCAGTTATACGGCCCTCTTTAGCGGCCCTCATTTGAGTCGTCATAGGTGAACTTCTAATCTAGTTCAGGACTTTTAACCATTCCTCAGTGGAGAAGCAGGTTTTAGAACAGGTTTACGAGTATGCTTAAAACCCTGAATACAACCCCTCCCAATGCTAACGCAAAGAGTATTTCAACGACTGTTAGGAAGAAAGACTTTTTCCAACCGAATTCTTTGACGCATGTTGCTATAGTGGCTATACAGGGTATGTAAAACATTGATACGATTGTGAAAACTACCATTTGAATAGGTGTTAACACGTATGAAAAATCTGTGGTTCCAAGCAGGTTTGCAAGCATTATCAAGGCAAGTTCCTTTCTTAAGACGCCGAATATCAAGGATACTCCCACGGCTTCAGGTAAGCCAAGCCATCTGACTGTTACCGGGCTTAGGACAATGTTAACGGCTTCGAGAAGCCCGGCTTCTTCAAAAAGCTTAACTGTAAAAGTTGCAACAATTATAAGTGGTAACGCGATCTTCAGGAATTCAGCAAGCCTAAACCAAGTCTGCTTTAAAACTGTTCTAAGATGTGGAAGCCTGTAGTCAGGCATCTCCATAATAAGCCCAGTGGGTTCTCCTGGGAGCGCCTTAAAGGCAAGCCTTCCAAGCAAGAAGATTATTATCAGGTTAAAGACATAAAGAGCAAGAGCCCATTGAATACCAATAAACCTTCCCACTAGGCCAAGGATTATTACAGTGCGGGCAGCGCACGGTACTAACGTGGTAGCAAAGGCTGCGATGAGCCTTTCACGTTGAGTCTCCATTATCCTACATCCTAAGCACGCTGGGACGTTACAGCCGTAGCCTAATATTAACGGTATGAATGCTTTACCATGTAGCCCCATTTTATGCATGGCATTGTCCATGAGGAATGCTACACGGCTCATGTAACCGGAATCCTCTAGGATGTAAAGAGCGATGTAGAATGGAATGACGTAGGGTAATGCTATTGTAGCGCCTGCTATCAGGCCTTCGACGATTCCTCCCCAAAACAGCTCCCCTAAGAAACCAGTTTCTAAAATAAATGTTAGAAACGGTTTGAGACCATATAGGAGGCTACTTAAAATCTCTGAGAGGAAGTTTCCGAGGACAAATACGAAAAAGAACATCGACAAGAGGATGATGCCCATCACCAAATATCCGAGAACCTTATGCGTAGTGACCTCATGGAGTTTCTCTGCTAAGGTTGGTCTAGGAGGAGATACTATTTTCTGAACCTCTCTTGCTATACAGCCAACTATGCGATAGCGCTCTGAAGTTATGAGGGTTGGGCAAGAGTGCCCATACTTCTCCTCAAGCTTCTTACTTATCTCTTTAGCTATGGAAATTATGCCAGGGTTTTTCTGGGCGACTTCCTCTTCAATCTCCCTATCTCCCTCTAGAAGCTTAATTGCCACATATCTTCGAGGATAAGACAAGTCGTAGTCGATGAATGATTCTTCAATCCTCCTTATCGCATCTTCAAAATCTTCTCCATATTCTATTCTCATAGGCCTGGTCTTTTTCCCAGCTGCTTCAACAGCTTTATCCAGGAGTTTAAATATCCCGATTCCTTTAATGGCTACGGTGGGTATAACTGGTACTCCCAGTATCTCACTCAACTTCTCAACATTTATCTCAATACCCTTTTTCTTAGCTACATCGACCTGGTTTAATGCTATGACCATGGGGGTTTCTAGCTCCATCAACTGGAGTGTGAAAAACAGGTTTCTCTCGAGAATCGAAGCATCTACAACATTTATTACCGCATCCGGCTTTTCGACAGCAATATACCTTCTGGAAATCGACTCCTCTATGGAGTATGTGGATAAGGAGTATATTCCCGGGAGGTCGATTATGTCTATCGTATAGCCCTTGAAGTGGAGGGTGCCTTCAGCCTTCTCCACAGTCTTACCGGGCCAGTTCCCAATATGCTGATGCAAGCCCGTCAAATAGTTGAATATTACAGACTTGCCCACATTCGCATTACCGGCTAAAGCTATTACAAGCTTTTTCTCACTCAACATGTTCTACTTTTACGAAAATCTTCTCAGCCATCCCCCTTCCTATAGCCAGCCTGTATCCACGGACTATGACCTCCAACGGTCCCTGGAAGGGGGCGGACTTTACAACCGTTATTTTAGTGCCGGGTGTAATACCCATGTCCATGAGCCTCTTCTTGAGACCCCAAGCCCTCCCATAACCTGATTTAACTGAAACAACTACGCCGCTTTCCCCCTCCCTTAAAGTGGTCAGGGGGACTCCGGCTCTATCAAATTCTTTAATACTCATTTTTTCCTTACTTCCCTAATGCGTATTATTGAAGCTAAGCGATTGCTTACTGCATGTCTCTCTCTACCGATTCTGATTTTCACCAAATCGTCTGGCCTTGGTTTTTCAAGAATCTCTATGAGTGTGCCAGGTACTATACCAAGAGTCCAGAAATACGCTAAAGTTTCAACATCCTCCTCAATAAGCTTTGCTACGACTCCCCGTTTACCTACGGCAAGCTCAAGCAGGGGAATAGTCTTCTCCTCTAAGATCTTGCCTTGTCTAGTAGGTATCGGATTCCCATGAGGACAAGTTTTCGGATAGTTCAAAACCTCTTCTAAATGTGACGCGGCCTCTTCAGATAAACTGTGTTCAAGCATGCAAGCATCTTTATGTACAATACTCCAATTCATTTTCAGAATATCAGTTAACAACCTCTCACATAGTCTATGTTTCCTAATGACTTGTAGGGCTATCCTAACTCCTCTCTCAGTTAGGCTAACTCCTCTGTATGAAACGTGTTTTACAAACCCCTCCTTCTCAAGCCTTTCTATAGTGTTTGTAACTGTTCCAGGAGCAACTTTGAGAGACCTAATTATATTACTCGTTCTAGCAACCCCCTCTCTCTCCTGCAATTTGTATATACATTCTAAATATTCCTCAACTACCTCAGTTACTCTTTCAATCATTCTAAAAAATAAGTACGATTAATCGTACTTATTAAACTTTAATTGAACAGTACTATTTAGGACATCGTTTTGGTTTGATGAATATAATAAATGGGTAACGTCATTTGAAGATTCTTCATAGTCTAG
>JAVZMD010000001.1:9410-65815 GCA_038883435.1 Thermoproteota archaeon | reverse complement strand
ACTCTATCAATCAGAAGATCGTAAGAACGTATATATCTTTTACCCTTAATCCCTTTGTCCAAACCTCCCATCCTATAAGCGTTTCAGAAAATATTTTAAGCCAAAAGTAGAAAACTTAAGCGTGGCTTATTATTCAATCGAGGAGGTACGGGTTTTTCTTGAAAAATGGTTGATTGACGTGAAGCGCTTCATCATTTTAGGTCTCGGCAATGAGTTTAGAAGCGATGATGCTGCAGGTCTACTCGTAGCCAGGACCCTGAAACGTTTCAACAGTGAAAAATTCGAAGCTGTTGAATGCGGTGTTTCGATTGAAACATGTATTGATTATGCTTTTGAGAAGAGGCCTTCGCATCTTTTAATCGTAGATGCTTTCCCTGATGGAGGGAGATTAGCTATTCTAGACCCGGCAGACCTAGAGTCTCACGTACCCACTTCCACACACTACATACCTATTCCACTGCTTCTAGAAGCCTTTGGGAAACCCTTAGAGACGAGTATAAAAATCCTCGGAATAGGCGTTGAAAAATTCGATTTCGGAGAAAAAGTTTCAGACGAGTGTCTTAAGAAGGTTGATGAAGTGGTTAAAGCTATACTTAAGGCTGCAGTAAGCTCGGGTGTTTTGAAAGAGGCGGTTGATTGAAACCAGCTTACCTATTTCCTGATAAGCCTTACAGTGAAGGCATGGACTGAGCAGGATATGCAGGGGTCGTAAGCTCTTACAAGCATTCCTAAGAGGCCACGTAGAGAATTGTCGTCTAAATCCACAACTGAAGGCACTATCTCGAAGACATCCCTCTCTATCCTCCAAGAATTATGAGCGGTGGGAGTGACTATATCTGCTTTAGAAACATTACCGTCCCTATCGATAACGTAGGAGTGGTATAATAGTCCACGAGGCGCCTCTGTTAAAGCTGCTCCAATGCCCTGACGTAATTTGATTTTACGAGGCGGTGGAACTTTTACACCGTCTTTCAATATGTTCCTCATCTCCTCTATCGCTTGGATTATCTCTATGGCTCTGACGATCGTGGATTTAAACGGGTTTTTAACGGGAGGTTTTAAGCCGACTTTTTCAGCGGCTTCCTTAGCCCTATCGCATAATGAATCATAGTTAATGTTGAACCGTGCAATAGGACCTACTTCAAAAGGAGTGTTGCCTTTAAACATGGACCTTTTAGTATTTGAGTATGGAACTTGCTCTTCGCTTACGTATTTCCTGTAATCATTGCCATTGAAGTATTCTCCTGAATTAGTTCTGGCAGAACCCTCCGTTATTGCATAACCGTCATTATCTGAGAGCGCAATGTTAACGTGGTCTGGCTCAAACTCAGGGTATTTAAATCCTGAAACAAGGTTAACCGTTTCTAAAGCATCTGGAATAGCAGAGTCCAAGGCTTTAACAATCCCGTCGAGCTTTTCACCGGGTGGGCTTCTCGTGAAACCCCCTACTGTAAGCGTAACAGGATGCACTGCCCTCCCACCTATGTATTCTGAAACCATGTTGGCTATCCTCTTAAGCCTGAATCCTCTGCTTACAACATCTAGAAGGCTCTTGGAGGCGGCGATTGCACTAGGATAGCCGAGGAAATCAGGTGCTGCTAAGAAGTATATGTGGAGAGCGTGGCTCTGCATCATCCCTGAGAGGGCTAGTGCTTTCCTTAACGCTATGGTCCTCTCATCTAAGGATATTTCAAGGGCATTCTCAACCGCCTTCGCCGCCGTTATAGCGTGGGCGATTGGACATATGCCGCATATTCTAGAGGTTAACTCGGGGAGTTCAAGAGCCTTCCTGCCTTTCAGAAACGCTTCGAAGAACCTGGGGGCCTCGAATATCTCTAGCCTCGCATCCTTCACTTTGCCGTTTGAAACAGTAACCTCCAACGAGCCCTGTCCCTCAACCCTGCTTATGTAATCGTAAACTATGGTCCTGTCAACCATCAGTAATCACCTTCCTAAAACCTGGTAGGCATCGTGGTATTTTCTAAGCTTCAGACGGATTAGGTCTGGGTTAACCCCAGAACTGGCCCAAGCTAGTTCTAAGCCCTTCGGATTAGTCCCCTTCAAGATGCCTCTGCATCCCTCGCATGCTACACTGTTTGAGGGGCATAAAGCACCGCAGCCACCCGTAGTAACTGGCCCGAGGCATGGCTCCCCCCTGGTTAGGAATATGCATTCATTACCGTTCATCTTACACTCCATGCAGACTGTAAGACCAGGTATATAAGGTGGGACGCGTAGAGCAAGCGACATCACCGTATTAACCAATTCCCTCTTGTCTATTGGACACCCGTAGAGGCATGCATCCACGTTAACGTATTCGCTAAGGCCAAAGGCTTTTCCAGACTTAACATACTCCGGGTAGGGGTACACTGTACTCTCAACCTCGCCTTCTGGAATGACGTTCTTAATCGCGTTCAACCCGCCCGTGGCTGCACACGCCCCTACTGCTATCAGGAACTTTGAAAACTTCCTTATCTTCTTAACCATGGTCGCCTCCTCCTCGTTAGTAACAGCTCCCTCAACCAGAGCCACGTCGAGAGGCTCGTTCGGAAGATCATCGTCGCTAACCATCCTGAAGTATTTTAATTCAACGTGCTTCAGAACTTCAAGCAGGCTTTCCTCCAGGTGTACTAGAACCATTTGGCATCCTGAGCATGAAGCCAGTTTGAAAACGCCAACCTTTAACTTATCAACCATTTTTAAACACCTCATTCAATAACATCCGGAAGAAGCCCTATCTCCTCTAGGTTAAACACCGGGCCATCTTTACAAACATACCTGTAGCCTATCTGGCAATGACCACACTTCCCGATTCCACACTTCATCCTTCTTTCTAGGGATAGGAATACTTCTGAAGGATAGAATCCCATTCTAAGTAATAATTGGGAGGTGAATTTCATCATGATCTCTGGGCCGCAGACAAAAACGTTAGTGTAACGCATTCTCGGCTTCACATATTTCAATAGCTCTGTTACAACACCTACATCATGCTCCCACTTTACATTCGGTGGAACGTAGTCAACAGTCAAGTAGAGACGTGTATTTGGAATATTCCTCCAGGATTCAAACTCGTAAGTGTATATCATGTCTCCCGGCGTCCTGGCTCCGTAAAGAATGTCGACAGCACCGTAAAGATCCCTATGCCTAGCAATGTAGTGTATCACTGGTCTTAATGGTGCCAGCCCCATCCCTCCGGCTATGAGTATAAGGTCGTTCCCCACCAATTTCTCAAGGGGCCAGGGCTTGCCGTATGGGCCTCTTACCCCAAGCGTGTCACCTGGTTTAACGTTGAAGAGCGCAGTAGTCACTCTACCAACTCTCCTGACAGTGTTTTCGAAAACATCCTTCTCCTCAGGGCTTGAAGAGATTGAGAATGCAGATTCCCCGACGCCGAAGTAGGAGATTATGTCGAACTGCCCCGGTCTGAATCTCAATGCTTCACCGTTTACCATTTTTAGTCTGAAAGTCTTAGTCGTAGAGTTTTCGTCTCTAACATCTATTACCTTTGCGAAAGCAGGCACGTACGGATTTTCAAATTCAGCATTCATAACAACTCACCTCTTAATCTAGCAACTATATTAGTAATATCTATCTTCGCCGGGCACTGCTCTATGCATCTACCGCAGCCTACGCATCCTAACGCACCATACTGGTTCAACCAATAGTTCATCTTATGATTCACGAATTGCCTTATCCTAGCGGAAAGGTCCCTCCTAAAGTTCCCACCGAGTGCTACTTCGGCATATTCCCAGAGGAGGCAACCGTCCCATGTCCTCGACCTTAAAATGCTGCCTGAATCCAGCTCAGGCTCGTCAACAACGTTAAAGCAGAAGCATGTTGGGCAGACCATGTTGCAGGCCCCGCAACCAGTGCATTTGCCTGAAAGCTCGTTCCAAACGGGGTTGTAGAGCGCCCCATTCATTATCCTTTGGAGCCCCGCAGTGTTAACGTGCCTCCTTATCATCCCCTTTACTCTTCTTATTGTCTCATCCTTTTCCACAAGGTCTGTGCTCGAAGCTTTTGGCATGTAGAAGTCTCCTACGAGTTCAGAGCCCTTTCTCGAACCAACCTCCATAAGAAACTTATCGCCTAAGTCGGTGAGGAGAATGTCGAAACTCTCTTCCAAAGAAGGACCTGTTCCCAGAGACGTGCAGAAACAATATTCATCTGCATTCTTACAGTTTAAAGCTATTATAAGGAGGTTTTTCCTCCTGGCTTTGAAGTAAGGATCCTCAGGGCGATCCATGTATACTCTTTCAAGCAGGCTCATTGCGTTAACATCGCAAGGGTGGACACCAAGTACTGCAGTCTTGTCCTCGGGATCGGGAAGCACTTCCTCGATTTTCCCGTTTCTAATCCTCAGCATTGTTTCCTTAGGAGGTATTAAGAGAGTTTTTAAAGGAGGCATTGTGGTTCTGACATAATCCAGTGAAACCTCCTCGACATGGTTCTCACCTATCTTCTTGAAGGTATTTCGATATTCTCCCTTAACGGGTGCGAAGAGGCTATAGCCTTTGGATATTAAATGTCTAGAAAAGTGGGAGAGCTCTTCCTTCTTCAATACAAATGCCATTTTCCAGCCCCAAAGAGTCGCAACCGTCTTTTTTATAAACCTTTTGTACTTGAGCCTGGAGCCCTGCTTTAAGGAATATGGAAAGCAAATTCTTAAATACGATTAACTCATGGGTCTGAGGGCTGTGAAATGCCTGATGTTGCGGCTCAGCAAACCGGTTTAAAGGTAGACAGGCGTTTAATGCTTCTTGAAGCAGCGATCAAGAAACATCAGTATAAGAAGGATGCTCTGCTTGAAATACTTCATACAGCTCAAGAGCTCTATGGTTATTTAGACAGAGACCTCTTAACCCATATTTCTAAGCTTCTACGCTTGCCTCCTAGCCATGTTTACGGCGTGGCGACTTTCTACAATCTTTTCAAGTTGAAGAAGCCCGGTACACATGTTGTCACGGTATGCATGGGTACAGCTTGTTATGTTAAGGGTGCTGAAGACCTCGTTTCAGCAATAGAGAAGGAGTTTAACATTAAAAGAGGTGGAACAACTGCCGATGGGAAACTGTCTCTCTTCGTAACCAGGTGCATAGGAGCATGCGCAATGGCGCCAAATGCGATTGTCGATGGGGAAACGGTTGGGAAGGCCACGCCAGAAGAGGTTTTGAAGAAGATCAGATCCGTTATGGAGGCTGAGAAGGATGAAGCCAGATGAATTACGTAGCCTAGCCCAGAAAGAGACAGAGATACGGAAGTCCTACAGGTATAGGATAAACGTCTGCTGCTCAAGTGGCTGCATGCCTTTCGGAGCTCTAAAAGTACTCAGTGCTTTCAAGGATGCTGTAAAGGAGTTTGGAGTTGAGGAAGAATGCTACGTAGCTAGGACGGGCTGTATAGGAACATGCTCCATAGCCCCCGCAGTCTTGGTTGAACCTGGCGACTATCTGTATCAGAATGTAACTCCAGATAAGGTTAGGGAGATAGTTAAGGAGCATGTTGTTAACGGCAGGCCTGTTAAAAGCATGCTATATGGCAATGAGGCATATTTCAAAAAGCAGCTTAGGATAGTTTTAAGGAACGCTGGTAAGATAGACCCTTTAAGAATAGAGGATTATATTGCTGTAGGCGGTTATTACGCTCTTTTAAAGGCTTTAACGAGAATGACTCCGGAAGGTGTGATAGAGGAGGTTGCTTTAAGTGGTTTGAAGGGGAGGGGTGGAGCAGGATTCCTAACTGGGCTTAAATGGAGATATGTTGCAAGGGCAACAGGCTCTCCGAAATACGTTATAGCTAACCTCGATGAGGGCGACCCAGGTGTTTTTGCAAACCGCACTCTGGCAGAAGCAGACCCGCATGCAATAATAGAGGGGATGACTATAGCCGCTTACGCTGTAGGCGCGAGCAAGGGCTACATCTACGTTCGTAGTGAATACCCCCTGGCGGTTGAGACTTTGAAGAAAGCTATTGAAGCAGCAAGGTCGATGGGCCTCCTGGGAGAAAAGATTTTCGAAACAACCTTTAGCTTCGACATCGAGCTTAGACTCGGAGCTGGAGCATTCGTAGCAGGTGAGGAAACAGCGATACTTGCCTCAATCGAAGGACGTAGGGCAATGCCTAGACCTAGACCACCCTATCCGGCGCAATCAGGACTATGGGGTAAGCCGACTTTGATAAACAATGTTGAAACACTTGCAAATGTTCCAGTAATATTGCTTAAGGGCAGTGAATGGTTCGCAAGCATAGGGGCTAAGAACTGCACTGGCACTAAGTGTTTTTCTCTAACGGGCAAGGTTAACAACCCAGGACTAATCGAGGTCCCGATGGGAATAACACTTAGAGAGGTTGTTTTTGAAATAGGAGGAGGTGTTCCACCAGGCAGAAGGTTTAAGGCAGTTCAAGTCGGCGGTCCCTCCGGAGGCTTTCTGCCGGAGCAGCTCTTAGACCTTCCTATAGACTACGAGTCTCTAACTAAGGTTGGTGCAATAATGGGCTCCGGGGGAATAGTTGTTCTAGACGATACTTCCTGCATGGTTGACACAGCAAAGTTCTTCACGGAATTCTGTGTAGATGAATCATGTGGAAAATGCGTACCCTGTAGAGTAGGACTTTACAAGCTTTACAAGATTCTCGACGGCTTTACTCGAGGAGAAGGCACTGCAGATGATTTTCAGAAATTAGAGGAGCTTTGTGAATTCATTAAAGAAGCCAGCTTATGCGGCCTAGGCCAGACAGCACCTAATCCAACGCTTACTACGCTAAAGTACTTCAGAGACGAGTATGTTGCACATATCGTTGAGAAAAAGTGTAGTGCGGGAAAGTGTTTTAAGAATAGGGGAGGAGCGGGAGTTGAGTAAAATGATAGAGCTTACAATAGACGGTAAGAAGGTTGTTGCTAAGGAAGGTGACACCATACTTAAGATCGCTAGGGAAAACAACATATACATCCCAGCACTATGCTATCTTGAGGGTGTTTCATCATTCGGAGGATGCAGGGTCTGCGTCGTCGAGATAAAGGGCTCTCCAAGGATATTCGCTTCCTGTGTTACACCAGTCGCAGAAGGCATGGAAGTTATTATCAACTCGGAGAGGCTTAGACGATATCGAAAATGGGCTATAGAACTACTACTCTCAGAGAGGCCGCATGTCTGCTCGGTCTGCGTAGCCAATGGGAGCTGCGAACTCCAGCAGCTTGCAACCGAGCTTGGGGTTGACCATCTCAGGGTTGAAAGGGAGTGGACCAATTACGAATTAGACCTTACGCATGAGAGGTTTGCCTACGACCCCAATAGATGCATACTTTGCACGCGTTGCGTAAGGGTTTGCGACGAGGTTGAGGGCGTGCACACTATAGACCTCATGCTCAGAGGAAAGAACTCTAAAGTGATTTTCGACCTCGACGATAAATGGGGCTTTGCCGAGTCGTGCACATCTTGTGGAAAATGCTCTTCTGTCTGCCCAGTGGGCTCATTATACGTTAAGGGCAAGCCGCATTCAGAAGCTAAGAGGAAAGAACTCGCTTCATTCATAGTTAATAGAAGAGGTGAGAAGACGGTTGGCTAAGGTAAGGCTTGCAACAGTCTGGTTAAGCGGCTGCTCAGGTTGCCACATGTCGTTCCTAGATCAAGATGAAAAACTATTAGAACTTGCGGATAGGATTGAGCTTGTCTACAGTCCCATCGCGGACATTAAGGATTTCCCCGAGAACGTTGACATAACGCTTGTTGAAGGGGCAGTTGGAAACGAAGAGCAGCTAGAATTATTGAAGGAAATCAGAAAGAAAACTAAGATACTTGTGGCTTTTGGAGACTGTGCCGTAAATGGTAACGTTACGGCTTTGAGAAATGTTTTAAACAATAGTAGCGGAGAGATTTTGAGAAGAGCCTATGTTGATAACGCCGCAATCAATCAAAAAGCCCCCTCACAAGTTCCTAGACTTATCGAAAAAGCCCTTGCATTAAACGAGGCAGTTAAAGTAGATTTTTACATACCGGGCTGTCCACCGTCCGCAGGCTTGATAAACCATGTGTTAAATGAATTATTGGAAGGTAGGACCCCTGTTTTAGAGGGGAAGTTCAAATATGGTTAGAGGAGGTTTTGAGAGATGAGGGAAATAATTGTAAACCCTGTGACGAGGATAGAGGGACATGCTAAGATAACCATATATTTGGATGAGAAAGATGCTGTTAAAGACGCGCGTTTCCACGTGACAGATTTCAGAGGTTTTGAGAAATTCTGCGAGGGCAGACCCTTTTACGAGATGCCCGGGATAACGTCCAGGATATGCGGTATATGTCCGGTAAGCCACCTGCTTGCTTCAGCAAAGGCTTGCGACGAACTTGTCGCGGTGGAAATACCACGTGCCGCAGAGCTTCTCCGCAGGCTTATGCATATGGGTCAGATAATACAGTCGCACGCGTTAAGCTTCTTCTACCTCTCCTCTCCAGATTTTCTACTCGGCATGGATTCTGAACCCTCCAAGAGAAATATCCTTGGGCTTGCCGAGAAATATCCTGAGATTGCTAAACAGGGAGTATGGCTTAGGAAGTTTGGACAAGGCATAATCGAAGCCCTCTCTGGAAGAAGGATACATTCAAGCGATTGGATAGTACCAGGTGGGGTTAAAACCCCATTATCGAAAGATAAGGCTGATAAGATACTTGCCGACGTACCCAAGGCTATTGAAATTGCTCTAAATAGTATTGAGCTTTTCAGGAAAAATATTGAGAGCTTCAAGAACGACATGAAAGACTTCGGCGACTTTCCAACGTATTACATGAGCCTAGTGACAAGCAATGGTGGGCTCGAGCACTACGATGGTAACATAAGGATCCTAAGTCCTGATGGTAAAATAGTTGCAGACCAACTGGATCCTTCTAAATATTTCGAATACATCGGCGAGGCTGTTGAAGACTGGTCATACATGAAGTTCCCATATTTGAAGAACGTGGGTTATCCCGATGGAGCATATAGAGTAGGCCCATTAGCTAGGCTGAATAATGCTTCACATTGCGGAACAGAAAAAGCAGACAGTCTCCTTAAAGAGTTCAAGAAGCTTGGTAAGAATGGTGTCGTTCAAAATACCTTCATGTATCACTATGCACGTCTAATAGAAATTGTCTTCTGCATCGAGAAGGTTAGAGAATTACTTGAAGATCCAGATATCCTAGATACTAATGTTCAAGCAAAGGCCTTTTTAAACAGGAGGGAAGGCATTGGAGTTATTGAGGCGCCAAGAGGAACATTATTCCATCATTACAAAGTTGATGAGCAGGGGAGAATAACATGGATCAACCTAATAATCGCAACTGTAAATAACAATATTGCTTTTAATAAGGCTGTAATCCAGGTTGCTAAGAAATATGTAAATGGGAAAAAGCTTAACGAGGGGATGCTTAATAGGGTTGAGGCCGTTGTACGCGCTCTAGATCCTTGTCTCAGTTGTGCAACACATGCTATAGGAGAAATGCCAATTAAGATTCAGCTTTACGATCATGATGGCAAGCTAATAGACGAAATCGCCCGAGGTTGAAAAATAGATTTGAAAATATATTTAACTTAAGACTTTTATTTTCAAACAATACTTTTAACGGCTTTTTTATTTGTCAAACCCCTTCCAAAAGATTTATATATTAATCTCTAGAATTTTATTAATGACATAGGATTGTCGGTTAAAAAAGAGGATGAAGAATATAAGCAGGCAGCTAAAGTGTTTAAGGCTCTCGCAGACCCAACCCGGCTTAGAATACTCTCCATAATAGAGAGCGAGAGCATGATGATAACAAGCATAGTTGAAAAATTCAACCTTTCCCAACCAACCGTATCATACCATATAAGGATTCTTGAAAACGCCGGTTTAGTTAAGACCATTAAAAAAGGGAGAGAGGTCTACTGCTCACTGGTTAAGAAGGGAATTTTAAAGAAAGCCCTAGAGTTCTCGAAATGGATAAAGGGCATCGAGTAGGTAAAACTGATAAGAGGGCATCTCTAGCTTCTATTTAGAAACAATTTTATTTCACGATAAACTAGATTCAGAACATACAGTTGAAGATAGAGCCCCTGTGCTCCGACTCGATGGGTGTAAGAAGCATGGCGACAATGGTTGAAACCAGAGACCTTAAGCTAATTATCGACCCGGCTGCAGCCGTTGCACCTCGCAGATATGGCCTCCCACCACACCAGAAGGAGCTTGAGCTCCTCGAAGAGTATTGGAAGAAAATAGCTTCAGCAGCGAAGGATTGTGAAGTCATCGTAGTAACGCATTATCATTATGACCATCATAGTTCAACGAGATTTCTAGAAGAGATCTACGGTGGGAGAATAATAATAGTCAAGGATCCTGAGAACATGATAAACTTCAGCCAGAAGACTAGGGCAAGGATCTTTCTTGAAAAAATCAAGCCCATTGCAGCACAAGTCTTGACTGCGGATGGAAAGGAATATCTATTCGGTGGGACGAGCCTAGAATTCTCCCATCCTGTTCCCCATGGGCCCGACGACCAGCTTGGCTACGTGGTAGAGCTGAGGGTCAAGGATTCTTACCAGAGCCTTCTCTACACGAGTGATGTACAAGGATTCCCACTTGATTCTCAAACAAAATTCGTGATAGATAAGAAGCCAGATATAATCTTCTTAGACGGCCCCTCAACATACATGCTGGGTGTAAACTATCCTCTTGAAGCATTAGAATTAAGTTTGAAAAACACTTTGAAGGTATTAAGAGAAGCTTTCCCCTCCACAATAATTCTAGATCATCATTTGTTGAGAGATTTAGATTGGGAGATGCATTTTAACAGTGTTTTTGAAGAAGCTGAGAAACTTAGCGTTGCTCTACTTACTGCTGCAGAATACATTGGAAAAGAAATTAATCAACTTGAAGCATTAAGAATAAGACTTTTTCAAACGTAGTAAAGTAGCTCATATTTTCTTTAGACAAATATTTATAAAGAACAACTGGGCAACAATCTGATGCGGTGATAAGCATGTTTGAGATAAGAAAGCTAAAAGCCACCGTCTTGACTTTAACACTTTTGATGTTCTTGCTCGCAAGCCTTCCCATAAGCAATGTAGTGGCTCAAGAAATCCCCAAAGGCCCCTGGGTCGACGAGATAGACTTCTTCGTAGAGGAAGATGAGGCGAAGGTTGTCGACATGCTTCTAAAGAATGAAATGCAAGTATACTTCAGGGATATAACTGATCCAGAGTTGTTCAGTAGAATAAAAGCTTCACCAAGTCTGTGGTATGTAACATCCTACGGGCTTTACTTTGAAATAACTTTCAACCCTTCAGGACCTGAATTCAAAAACGGGAAGCTGAACCCGTTCTCCGTTCCTCGCATAAGGGAAGCCGTTAACTGGCTGGTTGACAGAAGATACATATGTGACGAGATAATGGCTGGAATGGCTGTGCCAAAGTACACTACTCTTACACCCGCCTTCCCAGACTACGCTAGGTACGCAGACACTGTTTTAGAGATCGAGGAGGAGTATAGTTACAACTTCGAAAAAGCGAAGACAGTAATTACCGAGGAAATGATTAAACTGGGTGCAGAGATGAGAGGTGGCAAATGGTACTATAAGGGTGAGCCCGTTAAATTGATATTCATTATTAGGATAGAGGATCAAAGGAGGGCAATAGGTGACTATGTTTCTTCTCAGCTTGAGAAACTAGGCTTCACTGTAGACCGGCAATATAAGAGGAGTAGGGAGGCTTCTCCAATATGGATAGGAAGCAATCCTGAAGATGGTCTATGGCACTTATACACTGCAGGATGGATTACGACCGTTGTCTCCAGAGATGAGTCAGATAATTTCGGCTATTTCTACACGTCAAGAGGACGAGGTGACCCGCTGTGGCAAGCATACAAGCCTGATCCGGAGTTTGACTCCGTTGCCGGTAAACTGTGGAACAGAGAGTTTACCAGTATCCAAGAGAGAGATGAAATGATGGTTAAAGCATTAAAGCTTTCAATGAAGGACTCTGTGAGAGTGTGGCTGGTAAGCCAAGTAGCACCTTGGCCTGCTAGGAAGGATGTTTCACTAACATATGACTTAGCAGCTGGCTTCTCAGGCGCTAGGCTGTGGCCTTACACAATCAGATACAGTGATACAGTTGGGGGATCTGTTAAGATTGCTTCCTCAGATATGTTCATTGACCCTGTTAACCCGGTTGGTGGAAGCAACTGGATATATGACTCAATGTATTACAGGGCTACCTCAGATCCTGCAGTAATGCCTGATCCCTTCACAGGTCTATACTGGCCTCAAAGAGTCAAAAATGCAGAAGTATATGTTTTGAAAGGCCTGCCAGTAGGAGTTACTCTGGACTGGGTTTCACTAAACTTTGTAGACAGCATAACTGTGCCGACTGACGCATGGTATGACTGGGATGCTGAAAAACAGGAGATAGTCTATGCACCTGCAGGAACAACTGCTAAGACAAAGACCGTTGTTTACTATGATGAAAACTTGTTCAATATGAAGGCGCATGATGGTAGTAAGCTATCGTTGGCAGACATCGTTTTTGCATACATACTTACTTTCGACAGGGCTAATCCTAAGAGCCCAGTATACGACGAATCCGCTGTTCCTGCCTTTGAAGCTTTTAGAGAATACTTCAAAGGGTTCAGGATCGTGAGCGAGAACCCCTTGGTTATAGAATACTATTCCGATGCTGTGTACCTAGATGCTGAATGGATCGCGGCAACAGCTGCAGGAGCTTTCTTCGTGGACTACGCGTATGGCCCAGGGCTCTGGCATACTATTGCAATCGGTTGGCTGGCAGAGGCAAATAATGAACTGTGTTTCACAATGGATAAAGCTGATCTGCTCAAAGTAGAATGGGCAAGCTACATAGCGGGTCCATCAATCCCCATACTTAAGAAATACTTGGATCAGGCTATTGCAGAAAAGTTTATTCCATATGAAAACGTTTTGGGCAAGTATGTCAGCAAAAACGAGGCTTTAGAAAGGTACAATAATCTAAAGAATTGGTATAATGCTAAGGGCCACTTCCTTGTTGGCATAGGGCCATTCTACATAGATAAAGTTGATACAACTGCAAGGATAGTCGTGTTAAAGGCATTCAGAGAATTTCCGGATGATGCTGATAAGTGGCTAATGTTTTCAAAACCAGCGATCCCAGAAGTCGGATTAGCTTCAATACCTGCAATCACGCCTGGTTCACCTGCTGAAATCCCCGTTTCAGTAACATTCGAAGGAAAGCCTTATGCGGTGGATAATATTCAGTATGTGAAATACATCATTAAGAGTCCCGTTTCAACTCTAGTAGGTGTAGCAGAACCTGTTAGGGACGGCGAGTGGAGGATCAAGCTTACTGCTGAAGACACTTCCAAATTAACCTCTGAGAGTGTACCTGTGGCCACGGTAAGTATATCCGCCATCGCAGTGTCGAAACTCGTAGGAATGCCTATGTCTGCAAAAGGAACAAGTGTCGCCATAGGTATAACTGGATATGTCGCCAGTGAACTGGCTAAAACCAAGGCAGACTATGAGGCTAAAATATCTGGCTTACAGTCAACCATCAATGAATTAAAGACTTCAGTCAATTCGCTAAACAGCACTATAAACACATTAATGACAATCGCCATCGTAGCCATAGTAATCGCCGTAGTTGCATTAGCGTTGCCATTTATAATTAGAAGGAAGTAACCGCTATCTTTTTATTCTCCTTTTTTCTCCTTTATGGCCACGATGAGAATTCCGGCATTTATAAGGCATATGCTTAAGCGGGGGGCACTCCTTCTCTTCTCAGTACTGGTTGCTGTTTATGCTACTGTTCTGATTGCCAACATGGGAGGCTACGTGGATCAGATAATTAAGAGTGAGGTATACATGTATGTTTCTCAAAGCGTACGTCAGAACCCTGCCTTTAAGTATTTAAACGAAACCCAATACAGGAATCTGGTTGAGGAGATTTATAATAATGAGCTGAGAAGACTAGGCTTTGACCAACCATTCATATACAGAAGTTTCAACTACTGGAAGGATGCTTTGACTTTGGATCTGGGTAGAGCATTGTTTTTAAGTAGTGAGAGCGGTTCTAGGAGTGTCCGACTAATTATTGCGGAGAGGCTGCCACCTACCATACTGCTGTTCACAACAATAAACATCATATTGTTCTTCACTGGTCTAATCGGAGGCTTATCTCTCTCGAGAAAGCACGGCAGCCTCCTAGACAGGATTGTCACCATGCTTGTACCGCTCTCATCGCTACCCGGATGGTTCTACGGAATATTTATGATACTCATATTCGCATCATTTCTTAGGATACTGCCATATGGTGGTATGGTTGATGTGCCTCCTCCATCTGACAGATTCGAATACGCGTTAAGCGTTTTAAAACACATGATTCTACCGACCTTATCTTGGCTTATGGCATACACGTTCATAAACGTTTACTCAAGAAGAACATTCTTCTTAATGTTCGCAAGCGAGGATTACATTGATCTTGCTAAGGCTAAGGGTTTGCCTGAATCTGTTATTCAGAGGAGATATGTTCTTAGGACAGTATTGCCGTCTATTATAACAGATTTTTCACTAATGCTGATCAGCTCTTGGATGGGTGCAATCATCACGGAAACAGTTTTCTCTTGGCCTGGTATAGGTAGCTTGCTAAACGCTGCTACGAATGCGTTTGACGGACCTGTAATAGTTGGGATTGTAGTGATATATGCCTACTTATTAGCTATAACGCTTTTCATACTGGAATCTATGTATGGGGTTCTAGACCCGCGAATTAGAGCTGAAGGTGGTGAAATTGGAATCGCATAAAATTAGGGAAGCGGTTAAGCAACTGTTTGTCTATAAATCGGCTTTAATTGGATTATTAATCATACTGATACTAATAATTATATCTATATATACGTTTATTGCTCTACCTTATGATACAGCTGTTGAGCTCTGGAGAAGCGGCGAAAAATACTGGCTGGATAATCCGCGCAACGCACTGCCCTCTTGGGTAAATATTTTTTCAGTTAAAAAACTGCCCGAGACAATAATCTTAAGTACTGAGAAACCTAAGGCAGGCGTCTCCAAAGCAATCATTCCAGCAATTGGGAAAGTTAGTGTTATTAGAATCGAGTTCTCATTTAACTATGAGTATGATGAGTTCCCGAGTGAGCTGAATCTATTTTTCAAGGCAAGATTTAATGTTTCATCACCGCATTTAACAATACATTGGGTTAAACCAAACGGTGAAGATATTGTTCTAAAAACACTCTCCATATCTCAGGAGGAGAACTATTATATCTCTGTGGACTATGGGTTAGCTAACGAACTTAAAAATAGTATTTCGCGGAAACTAAATAAGCCTATAAAATACGATATACCTGTTTTAGTCTCCCTGTTTGCAGTTGAAGATGAGAGTATACTTAATTCTGATACTGTTAAAGTCATGAAGGGCGTCTACAAATTATGGATAGAAGGTGTAACTTTCGAAACAGATGCTGATCTTGATGCAAAGCTGAATGTTTACGGTAAGGTTTACGGCTGGGCTGGAACAGACCATTTGAGAAGAGACATCGGAATCGCTCTTCTCTGGGGCGCTCCGGTTGCATTGGCATTTGGTGTAACAGCATCACTCGTAATAGCTTTTTCACAAATTATTTTTGCTGCTATTAGTGCATGGTTTAGGGGATATGTAGATGTTTCCATACAGAGGGTTACAGAAATCTTCATGATACTGCCCTTTTTACCAACGATGGTAATGATAGCTACATTCTTCAGACCGTCTCTCCTTACCTTACTGCTGGCCGTTATTGCATTAAGCATCTTTGGTGCCAGTATTAAAACATATAGAGCTGTATTCCTGCAGGTGAGGGAATTTCCATATGTTGAGGCTGCTAAAGCTTATGGTGCTGGAAACTTTAGAATCGTAACTCGATACCTGATACCAAAGATTTTACCTACGCTTATTCCATCAATAGTTCTTTCAGTTCCAGACTTCGTGTTCCTAGAAGCTGTGTTGGCCCTACTAGGCGTGGGTGACCCGTTAACACCTACATGGGGAAAAATAATCGAGGATGCATTTAGGTATGGTGCTCTCTATAAGGGTTTATACTACTGGGTCTTAGAACCGTCCGTCATGCTTGCGATTACATGCATGGGCTTTGCTCTATTGGGCTTCACGCTTGACAGGATATTCAACCCTAAGCTTAAGGAGATGTAGTTTAATGGATGGAAAACACCTTGATATAAGGGATTTCGTGATGTATTATAGGACTACGAAGGGCGAGGTTAAAGCAGTCGATAATGTTTCATTCTCCTTAGAAAAGGGAGAGACTATTGCAGTAATAGGGGAATCTGGATGTGGAAAGAGTTCACTAGCTAAATCACTGATAAGAGTACTGCCTAGAAACGTGTCTGTGTATAAAGGCATCTTTTTACTGGACGGCATAAACCTGATGGAACTCGATGAGAAAATATTCGAGAAGGAAATAAGATGGGTTAAGATTACATATATTCCTCAGGCAGCTTTAAACTCGCTGAACGATGTTCTTAAGATAGGTGATCAGATGATTGAACCACTTGTCGTAAAAAACAAGGCCAGTAAGAGAGAAGCCTTAGAAATAGCTGCAAAAACACTGCGGGGACTTGGAATAAGCGAGGAATTTTTGAATCGCTACCCTTTCGAGTTGAGCGGCGGAATGAGGCAGAGAGTTATAATAGCAATGTCCCTTATGGTTAAACCAGAGTTAATGCTTCTTGATGAACCTACCTCCTCTCTAGACGTGTTGACACAAGCCAACATCATGAATCTGATGAAGAAAATTAAGAAGGAGTATAACCCAAGTATGATTTTCATAACACATGACGTAGGCCTTTCGAGTGAGCTGGCAGACAGGGTTGCGGTGATGTATGCTGGGCAAATCGTCGAATTCAACAGTGCAGAAAAGTTTTACAATGATCCTGCTCACCCTTACTCTCGAAAACTTATGGAAAGCGTTCCTACACTCAGAGTAGATAAGAAGCTCGACCCCATACCTGGCTCCCCACCGAGCCTCCTGAACCCCCCTAAAGGATGCCGGTTTAGAGAAAGATGTCCATGGAGGTTCGACAAATGCGTCGAAGATCCTCCTATAACATTCTTGGAGAAAGATTTCTACGTAAGGTGTTGGCTACACGTGAGGGGTTAACACTATGAGAGAAGCATTGTTGAATATTGAAGGGTTAAAAAAGTATTTTCCAGTTAGGAAAGGGTTTTTCAGCCGGGTTTACATAAAGGCCGTGGACGGAGTGGATCTGCGCCTCGGAAAGGGGGAAGCAATATCCGTAGTAGGCGAAAGCGGATGTGGAAAAACTACGCTTGGTAAAACAATACTCCGTCTATATGAACCAACTGATGGAAAAATATTTTTTGACGGCAAAGACATAACGCATTTGAAATCTAATGAGTTAAGATGGTATAGAAGGGAAACGGGTCTTGTTGAACAAGACCCGTTTGGTGCATTACCACCGTTCATGACAGTAAGAAGGATTTTGGAGGAACCCTTGGTAATTCAAGGCATTAAAGATAAGAGTGAGAGGGAGAAGAGGATTCATAATGCTTTAGAGCAAGTTAGATTAACCCCTGTTGAGGACTTTATTAGAAAATATCCTCATATGCTTAGTGGAGGACAGCAGCAAAGACTTGTTATTGCCAGAGCGATCATTCTTGAACCGAAGCTGATAATTGCAGATGAACCGGTTTCGATGTTGGATGTTTCAGTAAGAATAGAAATCTTGAAGCTTTTACAGGATCTTCAGAGAAAATACGAGTTAAGCATAATTTATATTACACACGATATTTCAACAACACGATATTTCTCAGAAAAAATTTACATCATGTATGCTGCCCATGTTATTGAATGTGCAGATACTAAAGAGATATTGAGAAACCCGTTGCATCCTTACACTAAAGCATTGTTAAATGTGATACCTGACCCTGATCCATCGAACCGTTTTTCCATTAAGGAGGTGCCTTCAGGAGAACCGCCGGATTTGATTAATCCGCCCCCCGGATGCCGTTTCAGCCCTAGGTGTCCAAACTTCATGAAAGGAATATGTGATATTAAGGAGCCTGCTTTCTTAGAGGTTAATAAGAACCATTATGTGAAGTGCTGGTTATATGAGAAAACTGGGTGAGCCACGCTTTAAAACAACACTCGGAGTTTTCCTCATGCTATTAAGTTTTATCCTTTCATTCCTTATGGCGATTAATGTTTTTGTTTTCGATGATTCGTTGACAATAGTTTTCTGCTTCTTCGTATATGCACTTTCACTCATAGGTTTGGTTCTAGGGTTCTTTGGAGTATACGAGTTGATAATCCTACGGCGTAAAAAAGAATCAGGAAAATAATTATCCTTCACTTCCATCTAACTTTGAGACAGAAGCACTGCTAATTTTTGTTTTAAACCGTTAAGGCATAACTTTATATCCAACCCTTCTCGAAATACTTAGTTTCAGTTTGATAGAGGTTAAGGGTGTGAAGATATATTGGCTGGGACATGCTGGCTTCAGGATAGTCGGTGAGGGGAAGACGATCTACATAGACCCTTACAAGATTAAAGGCGGCTCAGCTGCTGACATAATCCTTGTTACACACAATCATTTTGACCATTTTAGTGTAGACGATATTAAGAAGATATCTACTCCAAGTACGGTGATAGTTGGCCCTAAGGAGTGTGAAGCAAAGTTTAGAACACTAAACATGGAGCATAAGATAGTTAAGCCGGGCGTCAGCTTAGATTTGTCAGGAGTTAGAATCGACGCTGTCCCCTCTTACAATGTTAGTAAGTCTTTCCACCCTAAATTGGATGGTAAAGTGGGATACGTAGTCACAGTAAGCGGTGTTAAGATATACCATGCTGGAGACACTGATAGGATTCCTGAAATGGCTAACATTAAGCCGGACATTTCGTTACTACCGGTTGGTGGAACCTATACGATGAATGCTGAAGATGCGGCTCAAGCATCTATAGACATAGGCACTGGCATATTCATACCGATGCATTACGGCGCAATAGTCGGAGACAAGAGCGATGCTGAGAGGTTCAAGAGCATTGTCGGCGAAAAAGCTGTTGTAATGGAGCCTGAGGATTAATCAGTTTCCTCCATTCTTCTTTCTATTTTCCAGCGTCTGACGCTGAGCAGTGTAATCAATACCATTGCTATAGCAATCATTACGCTTATTAAAATAAGTATTGGGGCGTATTCTCCAAACCCTGTCCCAAAGAAAAAGGGACCTATGAAAACCACCAGTGCTCCTCCCCCAGCTACATCACCTGTTATAGATGCTAGAAAAACTGTTATGAAGCCGATGATTATTAGCAGAAAGCCGATTAGGAACAGTATGCTAAGCCTATCCAAGCCTCATCAACCCGTATGTAATAGTTATTGCAGCAAGCAAAATGGTCAGTATTATTGCCAGAATAATCAACATCCTAGCTGTTTTAGGGTCTGAGGCGAGGATTATTGGAATCGGGCCTATCATGACAACTGCACCACCGTGTTTCTCCGACTTAACCTCTCTTTGCCCACTTTTCCTGATACTCTGAAGGAAGCTTAGGAATATGGTTAAGAAGATGATTATGAAGCCCAATAGGATTAATAGCGTCCCGGCTAGCACCAGATTTGGAACCATTGACTACTCTATTGGTATTTCCTCGCCCTTCTTCTCTTCCCTCTTAATCTTGTTCAGAGTGACCTCGAGAATACCGTTTTTATAGCTTGCCTTAGCTGTCTTAGGGTCGACTTCCTCGGGAAGCTCGACATCTTTACTATACTTCCTCCTCTCCGACTCTGCCCTTATGTGCAGTGTTTTCCCAACGACGTTCAGCTTAATATCCTGCTTATCCACCCCAGGGACTTCTGCTATAACCTTAATCTTATCTTCCTCAGTAATTACGTCAACAAGCGGTTCAGTAGACTCCTTAACCTCAACCGGCTTAACTGGAGAAACCTTACGTTTAACGTTCCCAAATTCCCTTATCACAGGTTTTCCATCAGGTCCTATTCTTACAGAATAGCCGTATATGAATGGCCCGTACTCTCTCCTAACGCTACCGTCTGGAAGCTTCTCTTCCCTTATCAGCTCTTTGGGGAATTCGCCTTCAATACGCTTGAAAAAGTCAAAGAAATCCTCTTCGAAAGGCGAGAACGAAAATGCTCTCCGCATCATTCTCTTCAAATCCTTCTCGAGTTTTTCAAACCATTCGTCAAACCAGTCTTCAGACATTCAAACCACCTCCTTTATAAATTCGCCCTTAGTAAATATATTAATCTTTCCCTGAAAAACATTGTGGGAAAACTCTATGAAGGCTATTCTCAAAGTTTTTATTCAGCCTCAATAAATTGTTTCCAACATTGTCTGGAGAGTGGATTGTAAAGGTACTGGAAGACCTTACGAACTCCTTTGGACCAGCCGGTTACGAGAGGGAAGTTCTCTTCAAGGTTAGGAGTTATATGCAGACTTATGCTGACGAGATAATGTCTGATAAACTCGGCTCCCTAGCCTTCATTAAAAAGGGCGGTTCGGAAAGGCCTAGAGTACTCTTAGCCGGCCACGTTGATGAGGTGGGTTTCGTCGTCTCAGGAATGAACGAACAAGGCTTCCTAAGCTTCGCACCACTTGGAGGATGGTTCGACCAAGTGTTATTGTCTACCAGAGTCATAGTTAGGACTCAGAAAGGGGATCTCCATGGAGTTATAGCTGCTAAACCGCCGCATCTCATTCCGCCTGAAGAAGCCAATAAAGTGATAACTAAGGATAACATGTTCATAGACATAGGAGCATCATCACTCGACGAGGCTAAGAACATGGGTGTTAGAATTGGAGACCCAGTCATACCGTATTCAAACTTCACCTTGATGAAAAACGGGGAGGTTGCTATGGGCAAGGCCTTCGATGACAGGGTTGGTGCCGCGATAGCCATGGAGGTTGTTAGGAGGCTGAGAGTAGAGAATATTCCGCATCCCAATACTGTCTACGGTTCGGCAACGGTTATGGAAGAAGTCGGTTTAAGAGGTGCTACTACGATCGCCAACCTAGTCGACCCTGACGTAGCCATAGTGTTAGAGGTTGACATAGCCGGGGATGTCCCCGGTATACCAGCTGGCCAGGCTCAGGCGAAGATGGGCAAGGGCCCCTGTATAGTTACGATGGATGCTTCAATGATACCCAATCAAGCTTTGAAAGACCTTGCGATAAGAGTTGCTGAAGAGAACAATATACCATATCAGTTATCACTGGTTGCAAAAGGCGGTACTGACGCCGGGAGGATACACATACATAAAGTGGGATGCCCGAGTCTAGTCATAGGTGTTCCGACGAGGCATATTCATTCAGCGGCCTCGATAATAAGTCTCAGCGATGTTAATAATGCTGTGAAGCTGGTGATAGAACTGGTTAAGAGGCTTGACGCTGAAACGGTTAGGAAGCTTACGGAATGGTAACTCAAGTATATTGAGACGATTAAGTTGAATAGAGTTAAAGCAGTTGTCTTCGATTTCGACGGCACTCTTGTGGATACTGTCAGACCCTTAGCAGAGGCTTGGGCTAAGGCTGCGAGCATGTTGAACATAAGCATAAAGCTGGAGGAGGTTGAGGATTATGTTGGCCTAGCTGGCCCGGAGATATCCCTGAAAATAACAGGTGGGGACGAGGCTAAGGCTGCTGAGCTCAGGCGGCTTAAGGACCAGGTTTACGAGTCCGAATACGCTCCGCGGATGAGGCTCTTCGACGATACTAAGCCTTCTCTAAGCCTCCTTAGGAGCAATGGGATTAAAACCGGGGTTGCAAGTTCTCAAACATCCAGGAGATTAAAACAGTATTTGCTTAATCTTGGAATCTTAAATATGTTTGACGTACTCGTCGGGTCCGACGTAGTTGCCAGGAGAAAGCCTGAACCCGATGTCTTCCTCAAGGCAGCAGAGTTGCTAAGGGTTAAGCCGGAGGAATGCTTTGCTGTGGGAGATACTTGCTTCGATTATGAGTCTGCTAGTAAGGCAGGCATGAGGTTCATACTCGTTTCGAGGAGAGGGAATAAATGCGGTAATGCCGAGTTTACGGTGAGAAGCCTTGGTGAAGCAGTCTCGATAATATTAAACATTAAATAACCACAGTCTATAAATCACCATGATTCAACAATCAATCCTGAAACTCTTTCAAAATGCTCCTTATCAGCAGTCACCAAAGACTCGTTATGGGTTAAGGCAAGACTGGCTATTATAGCATCCAAATCGTCAATTGGCATTCCCTTACGTTCGAGATCGTTTACAAGCCTGCCATATCTCTCACAAGCATCTATTGAAAAATCCAAAATTTCCAATCGAGAAAGTATCTCCCTAACCTTTGTAACCTCTACATCTTTTCTCTTCGACCTGTAAGCCCCCTTAAACAGCTCGCATGCTGTTATGTATGTTGTAGATATTCTTGCATTATTCCTTATATACTCTTCTAATTTCTTCTCGGCTGCGGGATCACGTCTTATGAGAGCAATTATGAAACTAGTATCCAAACAAACCATTCAAGAACACCTATAGTTCAGGAGTCCTCAGACGGATTTTTCTCCTCTCCATAACCACTTCTTCCATTATCTTAGCGAAATCTTCATCAGGCTCTAGTGACCTTATGTATTCTAAGAGGGTCCCGCCAGCTTTACCTTTTGTTAGTCTTAGTATCACATCTGTAAAAGATTCTTTATCCCGCTTAAGACGAAATAGTGCTTCATAGGCTTCGTCTGAAATAGTGATTGTCTTATGTCCCATTGTAAATAAATACACGTATGTGTATTTAAATTTTCCCCTTGGCAACAAACTATGTCACAATTACACAGGTCAATATTGATACCTCGATTTTCCTAAACTTTTTAATTAGAAAAAATGTGGATGAAACCTGTGCTTCCCCAAAACGTTAGAAGTCTGCTTGAAAAACAACAATACAGGATAATCGGGAAACACTCTGCAGTAAAGATATGCTTCTGGACTAGGAGGAGGCTTACGAAGGGCATGGCTTGCTACAAGGAGCTCTGGTACGGTAATGTTCAGAGCCACAGGTGTATGCAAATGACCCCCTTTCTAGGATGCAACTACAGGTGCACATACTGCTGGAGGATACACTCAGGCGATAGGCCAGGGTACTCATGGCAGGAATATCCTGTTGAGGTTGAAGCCGATGAGCCATCGTGCATCATCGATGAGGCAATTAGGCTTAGGAGGAGCCTACTCACAGGTTATAAGTCAAACCCCCTCGTTGACGGGAGGGTTTTTGAAGAATCGCTTAATCCCACTATGGTAACCTTTAGTCTTACTGGTGAGCCGACCCTATACCCTAAGCTGGGTGAGCTGATAGAAGAGGCTAGGAAGAGGGGGATGGTTACATATCTTGTTACCAACGGGAGCATGCCCGAGGTGCTTGAGAATCTTAGTCCTCTTCCAGACCAATTGTACGTCAGCATTCAGGCTGCGAACGAAGAAGTTTTCAAAAGGATTGCGAGGCCGTTGATGAAAAATGCTTGGAGCAGGCTTTTTAAAACGCTGGAGGTCCTCCCAAGTCTCATTGGAACAAGACGTGTACTGAGGATAACCGTTGTGAAAGGGTTTAACGACTCCAATCCTGAGGAATACTCTAGGCTAATGGAAGTATCCAAGCCAGATTACGTTGAAGTAAAAGCCTACGAATGGGTTGGTGAAAGCCAGTCTAGGCTTCCAAAAGAAGCGATGCCGTGGATGAGCGACATAGTCTCATTCTCCGAGAAAGTCTCTAAGGCCTCCGGCTATGTGAAAAAGGGAGAGTTCGAGCCGAGTGGCGTTGTACTGCTATCCAGAATCTGAGTTGCAATAGAGAAAAAATTACTAAAAATATTTGAAAGAGACTTGGAAAGTCTACTTTAGGAGCTTCATTGCCTCGTCTACTGTAGCATCTTCATGTACTATTTTCATTATGGCCTTGACCATCTCTGTAGCGTTCTCCCTCTGGAAAACATTCCTGCCGACTACGACGCCCTTTCCACCAGCTCTCATAACCTGATTCGTAACCTCTAAGAACTGTCTTGGCTCTTCTGTCTTGGCCCCACCGGACATTAGGATAGGCACAGGGGTGGCTTTAACAACTTCTCTAAAAGTCTCCTCGGAACCAGTCCAGTATGTCTTTATCAGGTCTGCGCCAACTTCTGCAGCAGCTCTAGCAGCGTACCTGACTATTTCGACGTCGTTTTGATTAGGCATATGCGGCCCCCTCGGGTAAGCCAAGTTTAGAAGAGGCATTCCGTAGACCTCGCATGCAGCAGCTATCTCAGTAAACTGCTCGAGCATTTGCTCCTCTTCCGGAGCACCCCAGTAGACCGTTGCCGCAACGGCCTCGGCGCCCAGTGCGACAGCATCTTCAACTGTTGCTATAAGGTTTTGAGTATACTGCCTCTCCTTAGGCCTCAGCGAGGTTTTTCCAGTAACCTTCACGATCAACGGAATCCTATTTGCCCAGGATTCCCAAGTAAGCCTGGCCAAGCCCCTGGGAAGCATTATAGCGTCGACACCAGCCTTGGCAACCTTGTCGATTATTACATTCGGGTCGAGGTGAGGCTCTATGAAGTCTTTTGGCCCATGTTCAATACCATGGTCCATGGCTAGGACGACGGCCTTACCGTCTTTCAGTATTCTCCTAAGTCTAACGTTCTTCCCCACGCTAGAAACTGTTGAAACAGGCTTCATTTCTCTCACCAGCCCTATCTGGCTGGATAGAGCCTATTAATAAATGTATTTCCTCGAGTAAGCCTTAAAAAATCAAAACTGCTATTTATCGACGTTAATGACTACAACATGGTACCCAATCGTTTTTCCAGACCGGTGCGACGGGTGTCAAGGGTCAGAGCCCAAATGCATAGATTTCTGTCCCCATAATGTTTTCGCGTTGAGAGGCGGGAAGGCCTTTGTCGCAAACCCTCAGAATTGCGTCGAGGGCTGCGTATCATGCATGCCGCTCTGTCCCAGGAAAGCGATAGAATTCCCCTTGCATAGGAGCTTTAGGATGTGTGAAAGTCCTTGGACAAAAGGCTTAAAGAGAATCACGTGCAGGAAGTGCGGCAGGGTTTTCTGGACGAATGAAGAAAGAGATCTATGCTGGGAGTGTAGTTCTTCCGGATGAAACCGTTTAATGAAAAGCAAGAAACACAGGAATAACTTTAATAAAACAGGATTTTGCTACGGGGTGTGATTGAATCGTTGAAAAGTGTTAAAGCAGTCTTATTCGATTTGGACGGGACTCTAGTAAACACAATGGAGGCATTCCACAATATGGTTAACAATATACTTAGGGAATTCAGTATCCCCGAGAGGAGTTTTAATGAGAACGTTAAGCTAGTTGGAAAACCATCTAGGGTGATAGTTGAGACTATTCTTAGAGAAACCGGGTTGGAGACCAGTCTTGAGGAATTCTCTAAAATAATGTTTAGAGAATGGGTTTATAATTACATGCCTAAACATGGCAGGCTGTATCCAGATTCGTTGAAAGTCCTCAACGAGTTAAAAAATAGAGGATATCTGTTAGGCGTTGTTTCAAACACTAGCAAGGAGGAGCTCCCGCATTATTTGAATAGTTTTAAGATAAGAGAGTTTTTCGACGTAGCAATCTCATCTGGCGATGTCGAGAACCCTAAGCCATCACCCGAACCCGTTTTAAAGGCGATTGAGATTTTAAACTTAAGACCTTTTGAAGCTACCATGGTTGGAGACAGGCCGGAAGATGTTGAAGCAGGAAGGCTCGCAGGCACATATACGATAGCAGTATTCAGAGGAGTAAGGCCAAGGTTCGAGTTGGAAGTTGCCAAACCGGATTTTATCGTCAACGAATTATCTGAAATCCTCATAATACTCCATAGAAATAGGAGGGACACTGGGCTCTAAGACTTGGAAAAAACGGGTATGCTTAAATACTTTCCCGTAGAATTTTAGAGGAGATGAGTAAACTGAAAGAAGAATTCATAGAACTACTGGACAAGGATAGGGAATTCCGTTATACCGTAGCTGGTTACTTAGGATTGTCAGAAATTTTGAAAAGGCTAGATAGACTTGAAGAAGGGCAGAACAAGCTGTGGGAAGGGCAGGAGAAGCTGTGGGAGGAGGTTAAGCTACTCAGAGAAGGGCAGAACAAGCTGTGGGAAGGGCAGGAGAAGCTGTGGGAGGAGGTTAGAGACATACGTATAACTCAAAATAGGATTGCAACAACCCTTGACAGATTAACAATATCGGTTGAAGAAGAAGGGCTTTATGTTATTAGGCATAGGTTGGAAAACGAGCTCGGTTTAAAGGTTGAATTAAGAAGGATATTCGTTGGCGATAAGGAAATAAACATTTATGGTGCTACGGATGAAATCTGTATAATTGGTGAGGCGACAGTAAGACTTGGAATAAACCTAATACACGAATTGGAAGAGAAAATAGAAATCTTAAAGAGAATGAAACCAGAATTGATTAGGCCAAAGATTGTAAAAGTCATCTACGCAGACTACGCCACCCCAGCTGCTGTAAAACTAGCCAGAGAACGTGGCATATGGGTATTAAGCTGGAAGGAAGATGCCACACCCAGAATTGTCTCAGAAACATCCTAGGTACTTATCATAGGCTCCGTCTTCTCAGATATATTTATAACGATAATCCTCCAACCCAAAATGCCATTTATTTCCTCCATGACTCAAGGAGGTTTTTACCCGGAATATAATCGTCTTAATATTCAATACCGAAATGCTTTGATTTAAAGCATAAATTAGTGAACTGGGGAAACTTTCTCGGTGCCATTTATATGCTTCCCTTCAATAATTTTAGGATATAAGAGGGGTGAGGGATGAAAAAACTAATCCATTTTAATAAAAAGATCCTTACCATACTAGCATTCCTTCTGATTACAAAATCCTATTTAGCGGTTTCATGCTATGCTTGGGGCAATGGAGGATATAGCTCAAGCCCTGATAACCCTAAGTATGGTACTCACGATTGGATAGCTGAGCAAGCGTTAGATTGGCTTCCAAACGAGGCTAGGCAATGGGTGGTCAGCAACTTAAACTGGTACCTTTACGGGACGGAGCTCCCGGATAATGGGAGAGCACCAGACGGAATAGGAGACACGAACCTCCATCACGTATACTTCAATGCAGAGGGGGTTTTAGTAGATGATTCAGCTGCGCGGCGGGCTAATGCAACTTTCAATCAAGCATTGACCCTTATGCTCTCTGGGGATTTTGCTTCAGCTGCGAAATATGCCGGAGCCATGACTCATTACATAGTGGATATGGCTGTATTCGGTCATGTTATGGGCGCTGGAACAGATTGGGGTGCTGAAGAGCATCATAGCGACTATGAGAATTATGTGAACTCTAAGACTTCAAGTTACAATTCAGAGTGGAGTAGATATCTGGTCTTCGACGGCGAATTGGAGATAATCACAGCATACGAAGCAACTGTAAGACTAGCATATGATACAACCTTCGGCAACTCTGGAAGAGGATTAACATGCGTCTGGATGGATAGAAACTACGATTGGAACAACTCCGTATTCGTTGAGAGGGTTCTAAATTCCATCAACTTAGCGGTAAACTATGTTACCGATGTCCTGTACACGCTTTACACCACGTATGCCCAAGGGAAACAGTCGCCTTCCGGAGGCGGGTTGCAAATGGCTGTTGTAACTTTTAAGGCAAGCGGGCTAGGAGAAGTTCCTAAAGCCCGTTCAATCCTAATAGTGGATAACCAATCTTACGGGGCTTACCAGCTGCCAGTAAGCTTCACATGGGAAACTGGTTCGACACATGCATACAGGTGGATTGAATTCGTCGAATCTACAGTTGAAGATAGGCGTTACAGGCTTGATTCAGTAAGCGGTCTTTCAAACTCCTCTATGGGTTTCCTGACAGTCCCTCTTGGCGGTGGCTGTATTGAAGCATCCTACAGGGTTCAGTACAGGCTTGAGATAGGGGCTGAAGCCGGTAAGGGGACAACTGACCCAAGACCCGGGGTCTACTGGTTTGACGAATACTCTGTTGTAAACATAACGGCAATCCCATATTCAAAGTATGAGTTTAAAATGTGGAGAACAATCGTAGCAGACAACGTGGCATATGATCGTTTCAGCAATCCCACTTCTATTTGGATAGGCGGGCCGGCGAGCTTGATAGCGGAATTCGCTGAAGCTTTCGACTATCAGGTGACGCTGGTTCCAAGCAGTATAACTCTGCAAAAGGGGAAGTCGACAGAGATTAGCGTTTACGTTGAACGCACTGCTGGAGAACCCCGTCAGAAAATCACTCTCTCAATTGTAGGAGTACCGAAGGGAGTCTCCTACGGATTTCTCGTAGATACCGATGTTCCGCCGATTTACACGACTCTAACACTAAGGGCATCTGAAGACGCGCCCGTAGGAACACATATTATAACTATTAGAGCAACCTATGGCGAAAACGTGAGAGAAGCTCCCCTGTCAGTAACGGTAATAGAGCCTGAGAAGAAATGGTATGAGCAACCGTGGATTACGATAATCATCTTCCTAGCAGTAATCGTCATTATTACGAGTATACTCAAATCGCTCCGGAGGAAAGCCTAAGTCTCCATAACTCGTCTAGCAACTCCCCTCGTTTTACTTAAACGATCTCGGATTCAGCATAGCGTGTTAAATAGCAGTACTGCTATCTAATAGTAGTGATGCTATTCTCAGACAGACCGAAAACAAACCTCTCAGAGCTTTACACTATGGAGAAAGAAGTAAAGGCTTTAATAAATGCGCTAGAGAAGGGTAGCGCTATTGTACTTATCCTCGGGCTCAGAAGGCTTGGGAAAACCTCCTTGCTGAGAGCCGTATTAAACAGCCTGGGTAAACCAAGCTTGATATTTGACCTACGCTCTTTCGAGAGGCTAAAACGTATTCCGGGAGCGCAATTAGCAACACTCTTAGAAGAAGGGCTTAATGCATTCATCTCAAAGCAAAAAGGCTTCTTAAAAGTTTTAAAGAAGATAAGAGGAGTTGAAGTAATTGGTCTTAGAGTTCAGTAGCAGCGGGCAAGTCTAGGAACCTACTGCCTGAACTCCTCGAGAAAGTAGTAATGGCTTTTGATGAGGCTCAGCTCTTAAGTGGGTCTCGAATAGACTTTTCAACCCTACTATCTAAACTTGTTAAAATCGGATTGGTAGAGAAGGAAAAACGGGCTCTATAAAATCGCAAAGCCAATATACGGACATGCGTTGAGAAGAACGAGGTAAACATTCATACACTTCTTAAAAAACATCATCCACATCTAAGACTTCCAGCTTCGATGATTTAACCAGTCTCTTATCTGGAACAAAGAGTATCTTCCTTTTAGACGGCACTTTACCTAAATTTTCCTCAGCTTTCCTTACATCGGTACTGTTGATTCTACCCCATTTGACTTCTAAAACAATCTCAGGCTTGTTAAACTTCAGAAGACAACCGTCAACATCGAAATCCTTAGCTTGCAAAACGCTTTCACGCAATCCGTATTTTTCCGCAAAGAATTCTCTAATGCTATCCTCAATAATCCTAGGCATTAACTCGTCTACTATCATCAAAGCCTCACTATTGCTGAGCCTCCTTTCAGATATGTTATACTTCTCATCAGCGTAAAAGAACATTCTTAACAGTGGGGAAGTAAGCTTGTAGACATATTTCCTTTTGTTTAAAACCTCTATCCTTTTAACCAGCCCTAGTGAAGTCAAGTTGTTCAAGTAAGGTTGGATTATGCTCGCATCATCTTTTTTAATCAACCTCCTAGAAAACAGATAACTGGCTATCTCTCCTGAAACAGATCTACCACTTGCTACAGCTCTCAAAACCCCCTCGTAAATGGCAGATAGCTCCCTCTCCTCCTCGTAAAAAACCTCGCCAACTAGAGCAGGGATAGTCTTTACAGAGCTTAAAAGAATGAGAGCTATATTTTCCCTCACAGGTTTCTTCTCATCGAAATAATCTATAGAAATAGGTTCTCTAAGCATTATGGCAAGCTCCATTCTATCCTTCTTAGAGAAACCATATTTTCCAAGAGCCTTCAAGCAATCTTTAAGACTTATTAGCCCAATGGGCACTTCAGCAAACAGACCTAGAATAGGAGACCTTGTTGAAACAAGCTTTTTGGAGAGAAATAGGGTTGAGGAAATCAATATGAGTTTACCACGTTTATTAGTATAATGGAGAAAGTCCAAAAAATCCTGTCCCAGCCTATGAAACTCATCTACCACAACGGTCTTACCATCATCTAAAGCCCTCTTAAGGACCTCTATAAAAGCCTCATAGCTTATAGACTTCCCATCCTTCGTTAAAGCACTCTTGCTCGTTTTCACGAAAAAATATTCATCGTAATTGACAAAATTAGCGACTAGGAAAGTTTTCCCTGTCTTCCTCCTCCCATAAACTAATATCCATTTCTTTAACTCATTAATCCTCTTGGCTTCCTCCGGCCTTTCTATAATCATAAAAAGTATAATCATGGTTATACTTTTAAACTTTTTCATTCAATGATCTGAAGCCTATTCTCCAAACTGGTTATAATTGGAATAATGAAGGATGAAAACGGGCTTTACAAAATCACCGACTTAATATACAGATACGCATTGAGAAGGATGGAGTGAAAAATAACTCCCTTATCATTCAGCCCATTCAGAGAAGGGAGGAGCGGTAGAGGGATTTTCGCAATGTAGTCGATGTTGAAGCAATGAGGTCCTGTAGGCACACATAGTAACAGTACAAGGAATAGAACTAGGCCAAGCCTGAAGCTGCTGAGCCAGATCTTATCATAAGCAAGTTATCTAAAGTGCTTTCTACAGTCATAGAGGAGAAATCGATTTTTCATGATGAGGATTTTTCTGATGCTGAGAAAAACGAGCAGATGGGTTAAACCGATTCTCTAGATAGAACTGTCTGAAACACGTCGGGGGCAAAGATAGTCAAAAGGACTTAAAAGTCATGGGGAATAAATAACCCTAATCGGCCGGTTACTTTTTAACCACATGCTTAGCATACCAGCTTTCCACGAGTTCCAACTTGTCTCTAGGAATGTAAGCATCGAAGGATTTTACTTCCACCCCCTGCTTCCTCAAAGCCTCTAAGACTGCTCCAGCATTCTCCTCAGGCATGATTATGCATCCTTCACAGACCTTTAGACCACGTAGCTTCTTGACGAGCCCTTTATTCTCATCCCCCTTCTTACCGTAAAGCCTATAGATGAGTCTCATCTTATCCTCCTGCTTCAGCCTCCTCATGCTGTATGCAATGATCTTCACGCGTTGAAGGTTCAAAGGCACTAGGGAAGATTGAAACGGGTACTTGGAGTAAAGCAGTCTTCCATGCTTTAAGACCTCTCCTAGGAAAGTCGGTTCACTACTGGTAAACTCGCTGAGACTCTTCGGAATCAGATGAACCAGAAGACTGAAGCTACCAACCTTCTGGAAAAGCTCGCTCCACCTTCTCCACATGCTCTCCCTATCCGTGAACACCACGAGCAGGTCGTAGTCAGAATACTCGTCGTAATCCCCCTAGCCCTACTTCCGAAAAGTATTATCGCAATAACCTCCCTGATAGAGGAAATCTCTTCGATCAAGCTACTTAAATCGTATTCCAGTCTCCTCTTCGAGTCCATCTAGAATCGCCTCCATAGCCTCCAATACTCTCCCAGCTCTCTCACCATCAACCCCCTCGTAGCCAAGCGTACCATACGCACCCCACAGCATGTCCACGTAGCCCGAGAGCCCTGGAAAATTCTTCTTAACCCACATTATCCGATTGGCATGTGCATTCCTAGGATTAGTGTGGAAATGCAAACCATCGAGAGAAGCCAGTGCCTCTATGGCCTGCTCCACGGCTTTAATCGCCAGGCCTCCAACAACCGTGTACCTTATATTCTTCAAAAGCAGCATCCCCTTTTCTCCTTGGAAAGTTTACGATGATGCTCTACATCCCCCATTTTGTGTCTTATAAAACTTTTATCATCGACCCAAAAAGCTAGTGAATAAAGGGCGTTATCACCCTTGTCCTTGGACTTAGAAAGTTTAAGGCAGCCTGTTCAAACGTTTAGCGTATGCTTGATTAAATTTCTCTTAATTCCCCGATGAACTTACAGTAAAAACCGAACGTCTTTTCATCCGTCATATGGAATTTGAAGGGTTTGTTGAAATCCTCTTTTTCTCAGCTTCCTATCAAGCTCAAGGAAATCATCCTCACAATTTCCAAAGCCTTTCTAATTCTACTGCCGTCATTTACTTAAAGTTACCATAAGAACTTAAGCATGATCATATAGTTTAAAACTCACCCACTCACATTAATCAGCTTCTTCGCTAATTCAAATGTAAAGCCAATACTTTAAGCTTAATATGCTGCTCCGATATCTATTATCTCAGGCATATCTTGTGATCTACATGTAAACATTCTATAGTACATATTGCATTCTTTGACAGGATTTAGTGGGGCTTCGCTTAGAATACATCTATAAACATCCCCTCCAAGAATAAAATCATTTTCAAAAGTTTTTGAGAAAAGCAGATTGCCTTGATTATTTAATATCTCAATGCATCCATTTCTAATTACTGGATTTTTAATCACATTTAGTGTTACAGTATCGGAAGTAGCTGTTGCCTGAGCTACAACGTTGCCATATCTATCCCTAATGATAACTCTGTATCCTGAGCAGACGTTCTTAACAGTAACTATTCGAGGATCGGCATCAGAACAGGCTATGAAGAAGTCGAAATCAGCTCTTATTGTATTCCCATTACTGTCACTATTTTCGTCACGTATACAAAGACCCACTGAACTTAAACTAGGAATACTCGTATCCGTACAACTTAGTGATGCACCATTTATCGGATTACCTTGAGAATCGTAGACTGTTAATGCCATAGAACCCCATCCAGTTCCTTGAAGTGTCCTACTCCCGTAGAAAATGAACCATACATTATCTCCTAGGTTTAAGCTCACAGAGTTTGGTGTTTGACTAATAAGATTCCAAGAGTTAGGTGGAGAATACCTCAATATTCCGAGTCTTCTAAAGTTGTTATTAGTACCTCTTGTAGTACGGAAGAAGCTTAGAGTGTAGAACCTACTTTGTGAAGAAACCCCTTCTGAAAGCATTAAGCCTGAGTACTGGCCACTGGCAGATGTAATGTGTCTCTCCTTAGCAAGTATGTTAACAGTCCTAGTTCCGGGTTTAATGCTCTGAGAGAAATGGGCTGTAGTGAAGGAACCATCTGGAGCTATTCCGCTTATTAAACCATTGTTCTGATCATAAGTCCAATAATTTGGATTAGATGTGATAAGCTTACCGTTGGAGAACGGGTTCTCTGAGAAATCATCATAGGCAAAAGCAGATCTGCCCTCACGCTGAATATCTGAAATACCGGCACTACCAGCAGAATCATATAGTACAGTAAAAGGCCTTGCATAAGTTCTTCCACCATCATTCCAATCATTATCATTATCATATTTTGTGTTTTCGTCTGCCACCCCTCCTCTAAGCATGAAGCCTGCGAATTTAAGTTCTATCTTAGGTGTCTTATCACGTTTTATCTCTACACTCTGCTGAAAATCCCCATATCTCTCGAGAGTTATTGCGTCATATTCCATAAAGCGACTTGCACCCAAGTCTCTAGTCCATACGAAAAGCTGGTCAGTTTCTCTATCCCTTTTCTTATACGTTTTTCCATAAAGATCTAACATATCTAGAAATTGTTGCGAGACAAATAAGCCTGCGCCCCAGCTTTCATTATACAACGCTATCCAGTAAGAGTAACTTCCGTCTCCATACTTCTGACCTAAAACATGGCCTCTGTGAGGCATATAATACCCTACATTAGGCCTTATTTCATTATTGAAAGTCCCATTGATTACTGTACCATCTGGTTTAAGCAACGACCCCCATTTAAACCATCTTAGTGTCAGTGGAATATCATCATTATCGGGAAAACCTCCCACTATGCCTGCGAAAACAAGATAGCTGTATTCTATTTTCACGTCTCTTAGCCAACTCGCATTAATACGGTATAGGAAGTATGAAACATTATACGGAATGTAGATAATATCCTCATAATAGAGCTCCTTTGGCAATACTTCCTTACCTTGCTGCGGATGTGGAGAAGTGTAAACTACTCTATCTGACCTTCTGAATAACACAATCCTGACTGGAGCTCTCGAGATTCTGACATTGGGATTTTCAGGATCCTCCTTTGGTTCAGGGACTATATTCCACATATCTTCGGGGAATTTAATAGGAATATAGTAATGATCTGATAAATAAGAATCATACGCTGGTAAAATGTATTCGACGTGAGACACGTTTGCCCTATCCCTAAAGCTTATCGACCAATCGAGATGTTCGAAAATGTTCTGAGCCCTCAACTTGTCGACAAGAACCCATATAATATAGCTATTTTTAGCAGAAGTTTTTGATCCTGTATCTATTCTCCCAACCCCATCGATTACCTTCATCTCAATCCTATACTCTGGAATTTTCGCATCACAATCATCCTCCCAAAATACCCTTACTGCTTGTCTCGCGCATCCTGGCGGATAGGTAACTTCAAAGACCAGTTTGCTCCCATTCATAAACCTTTTTCTCCACCCTAAGAAATTAGTGCTACTCGGCCAGAGATACCTGTTGTCCCAGATTTCAACCTGGTAAGGCGCTTCTATGAATCTAAGTTTTCTAGAATTACTAATATCCTCATCATAGTTGACTGTAACGTTTACTCTTAATTGTTTAACTGGAGGAAAAGGTATTGGACAGACTTTAGAACTACAAATAAGCTTATCTTCAAACCAATACATAGTCCCGTTTGGAAGAAGCTCGAAGACATATGTCTCCTTTGTCTTAGCGGGATTATTAGGATAATGTGGTTCAACAGCTTTCTCCTGTATTACGTATTCTATACCGGAGTAGCTATATGCCTCTACGATAATGTCCCTATTGTCTTTGACTCTGACTATTACAAACCGGTAGTAGCCGGGCACATAATTATTATCAGCCCCCCAATTCCAAAAGAACTTTTTCTTATCGCTTTGATCATTAGCAAATCTAGGTTTAAGCGTGAGCGTATAATTACCTCCACCGTTGTATGTTGCGGTTATCTCATCTCCCTTGGCTCTCCTCCACCAAAATACTCCAGGCGGAGTAGTTGGGTCGAACCAGTATAGTTCGAAGCTCTCCTCCTTGAGGTCATTAACAGGCTCCTCGTTCTCCCTCAAAACAACCACGTTATAGTAAACAAGTTCATTTCTCTCATCCGACCATATTGAGGTTATGGTTAGGTTTAGCAGGACGATATGAGTGGATTCCCATCCAACTATTCCGTTAATGACGGAGTCTATTTTAATCCTAGAGCCTATGGCAGAGATACTACTGGGCCTGTACCAGAATAATTTTACAAGTTTACTTTCAAGGCTTCTAGTAGGATAATGTTGAACAGGAATAGGATTAATTTGTCCAGGATGGCCTTGTTTGGAGATCCAACCGATTCTTATTGGCATATCCTTCTCTCTCTGTATTACGTCATCTATCCAATCAGCTTCAATATTTACTCCCTTACCTGAATATGCTGCTTGAGTGGCTAAGAACCAGTATGAAAATGTTTTATTAGCTAATAACCTAGCTTCCTCCATCTCATCCACATCTGAATCAACAGTTCTTGTCTTATTGTATTGCATAGTAGCGTTTGCAAGAATCCTTGTCAAAGCTCTTTCGAAATCAGCATCTATGCTCAGTATTATCTCTCTGCTGGGGTTGTAGTTAAAGAAAAGGTGGTGAGTTGAGGTTAAGTATATTATTGTAGCAACGGAAATTATTACTATAACAAGCGTCATGCACATTACGAGTATTATTTGACCCTTATCCCAATAATTTTTTTCAGGCAAATTCTTTTCACCTCCTGGCGAGCTCAAGGTGTATTTTCAATACCCATCTCCTCCTTGTTGTATATGTTATGTCCGCACCGGCAGCCTCTCCAGCAATCCTGAAATCCTCCGGCGAAGCGTTTGAAACAGTCCCCAGCGGTTTATGTACAACAATAGTAGTATTGGTTCCACCAATCTCTATCCTTACTTCAGTCATGTTATAAACAGTCATGTTATATAGGATGTTGGGAGGCAGGAGAGCGTTAAGCATGTTTTTCATTAAACCCTCCCAGTCATCTCTAATATTCTCGGATTTAAAAATTACCTTGTCGAAAACCTCCTGCTCAGCCAGGCTCATCAGAAAATCGTAAGAATACTTCTCAAGCTCAACCCTGGACTTCGCACTATAAGGATTAGGGGCTCTGGTTAGGCTTATCGTCATAATCATCGCTATAACTATTATCCCGCTTGCCAAAAGCGCTTCAACAACCCTCATCTGACCCTTACTGTTCAACGTTCACCCCACCTCCAAACCCTAACCTCAACAATATAGTGGAAAGAGCCGATCCTAACCATCCTCCTCAATACGCTAGTCTTAATATTCCCGGAAGCAACCCCCTTTTGACAAATAACGTTAGAGGGTTCTCTGAAGAAGTTGACGAGAATCCAACGGCGTCCACCCCCCGAAGTGGGCACGCTCACTGGCAACATTATTAGGACCACATTATCGTCAACAATTTTTGAAAGATTGTAAACACGTATCCTAAAGTTACCATGGTTTATTATCCATCCTGAGTCTCCGGAGCCTTGAGGGATTTCCGTTATGTCTTTTAATTCACTGAGGTAGATATAGTATGGTGGATTTGCTAGCCCTACCTCGGGTACTCTAACTCCACTATGCTTTAGTTTCCTAGCACCATTTGGAATAATAGGTGCATCATCGAACTCTAAAACCAGATAATTGTCGATAATCATTGAGTTAAGGAAATCATCGAAATCACTGTAGTCTTGGAAAATATGAGAATTAACAACCCTAATACCATGGTAATCCACGTAAACCACCATGCTAGTGCACGTGTTTTTTAAATCCCTGTTCTCATTTTTAACACCTTCCAATGGGTTTTCGAATTCTAATTCGGCTTCACCCTTCCAATCTGTAACATCCCTTACGAAGAAAAACGTGAAATTGGCTAATCTATCGTTAGGGTTGCCAGGATCCTTCTCTAGGGTTGTAAGTATGTAAAGCCCCGTTACATTAGCACCTATTGCAGGCCTGCCCTCAGGAGTCTTAACAGTAACCCTTATCCTACTTGGGACGGAATAAACACAATCATGACCCGTTTGCTTAATGCAGTGTAGAGCTAATACTTCAAAACTTATGTTTAGCGCTGGCGTTACCCTTATGCTGAAGCCATACTCATTACCTAAGCCGAGTAGCCTAGCTATGGTATCTGGGCTTATTCTAACGGTGCTTGGCAACGTTACACTTGTAGTAGTGTTAACTGAGGCTATTCTAAGAATCTTATCAACATCAAGCGCATATAATGAGCCGTTTGCCTTCTGAAGGCCAAAGGCCTTCAGATCATTTTCCGAATTTACTATGTTTATATCTCCCCAGTTCTCAGGAACCCCCGGACTGAATAGGATCTTGTCCATTATTGACTGTGCAACTTCCTCAAGCTGATGTTCCTTAATTGTTGTGAAAGACATGTATGCTGAAGGGATAATATAACCCATGATGGTTATGAGTATGAGTACGAGGATGGAGAAGGCGAAAGCATTGTCCAAGGTCACGTGCATTCTACTATCAGCCTCCTACCACTAGCCATCCTAGGCCCACCCTGATTTCAACCATGTCTCCAGCCCTGTATTTACGGGCCCATACGACCGGTTTACTTACTCCAGAATGTAAGACCCCATCTTCCTTAACGTAGTATATGGTGTATCGGCCATGGTTCCTGACGATTGTAAAAGAATCCCCATCCATAAGCCTGGGTCCAATGTGAACAGCAATACCCGGGTCCTCCCATATTGGCGATGAGGCGTTTATCGCCCTATTGGCCTCTAAGTAAACAACCACATACCATACTTCCCCTATTTTCTTAAGCTCTATTGCATAACCGTGTTCAGATATGGAGACGGGTATTTCGATCGGTTTGAAAAACGCAAGCTCCTCCCTAGACTGTACGCACATTGAGTATATTTCAGCTATCTCATAGGCAACTTGGTTGGCTATTTCATTGAGCCTTATCTTCAACGAGTCTATGAAGACCCATTGAGAGACTATTGAAAACATGTTTATGACTATCAGCATTATACCATAGAGGGCTGTCGTCAAGATGGCTGTTTCAAAGGCTGAAGAGGGCATTCAAATCACCTCACGGAGACCTCCACGTTCACTACTGTTAAGTAAACTAGAGTCCAATAAAGATTCCATCTATTATCACTTGATGAAGTATCAGAATCACTTGGCCTCCATTCATACTCCCATCTATTTTCGTAGTGTATCAGACCATCTTCAGACCATCTTTCAACATGAATATTTACCGTTGAGGAATGGAATTTTTCTGGATCATATCTTTTCACATCCTTAATTCTCACATGAAAGTTATATGTTCCACCACTACTGCTGATTTCCCCAAATGTTATGTTGAAGTAAACTATATCGACAGTACTGACCCTATACCATTTTTCCCCATTATCTGTTTGGAGGATTGTACCAGAAGGCATAGCTCTGACTCTTCCAAAGTCAATAATAATCCAAGCTCCCCTGTCCCATTCCTGATACACTATACCCATGGGACTAGGATTGTCAGGACTGATAATAATATATCTGTTTAAGAGAGTATTCTTATCATTAATACTTCTATCTCCTTTTAACACACGGAAAGATGGTCCAGAGACTCCTGCACCACCTCTTATTTTAATAAGGTTAACTTTACCCAAATTCAAGGATACAGGGGGTTTGCTCAAATCATCTTCACTCCAGATTGTAATCCGAATATTTTCTAATCCTCTAGTTAGTTCTAGCCCACCATTATTAATCGATAGAGTGAGATATTGCGCATCTCCTTCCTCAAGATTTTCAATAATCCGAGCTAGATTAACCATTGCCTCCTTAGCATTCTCAAACTCAGCCTGCTCGCTTTGCATAGTTAGGTTTAACTGAGTAAAGAAGAAGGCTGCAAGGCTCACTGACATTACTGCCATGACGAGTATTACAGTGGTTATTGCTTGAGATACTCCTTTTCCATCAGATGTAATTGATAAAAATCTTGATTCTGGAAGCATTTACGTCACCCCGTTGAAACCTCAACCTCCACAATGTTTAGGAAAACTATGGCCCCCTGAACATCATTCTCATAAGGGATATCGTACGATTTACTGTACACTCCCCTTTCAACAGTTATCCTAGCAGATGGGGCAGTATATATTGTTTCAACCTTAACATCCCTTACTTTCACGCATACGTTGAAAACGTCTGTTCCGCTGAAAGACCCTGGAACTATGTTGAAGTATGTTACGTCAACCACCGTGTAGTTACTCCCCTGAACGCTAATCTTTCCAGTTGGCACTATTCTAACCCTTCCAAAGTCGACTATTATCCATGCTCCATAGGAGCGGTTTAGGTAAACCCACCCCAAGGGGCCTGGTGAGTCGGGGCTGACTATTAAAAAATCAGCCGGATTGTAGTTTTGAAGACCCTTGAAGACCTGGAATCCTCCGGAGGGGGCGTTACTCCTGAACTTTAATAACGTGAGATCGTACTCGTAGGTTTCGCCTCCGATTCTTATCCTGATCCTACTTTCTCTAGTAACCCATAGTCCTCCGGTTTTCGAAGATAGTTTAACGTACGCTGCCTGACCCTTTTTGCCTAAACTTGAAATAGTATCGGCTAGGCTGATCATGCTCCTCTTAGCATTCTCCAAATCCACCTGCTCGCTCTGTATAGTGAGATTGAGCTGAGCGTAGAAGAGCGCTGAAACACATATCGTTATGAACGTAGCAAAAAGTATGGTTGTCACTATGGCGTCGGATATTCCTCTACCATCTTTTATTAGCTTAACCAATCGTCCCCCCGCCCGTTGGCACAGGTGCGAAAGAGTAGTAAGGCGAGAGGATTATCGTGACGAGTGTGAAGATTAGCAAGAGGAATGAGTGGAGGAAGCCCTGAGAGACCTCTCCGTAGGCTATCTTACCCCCTACGAGGCCCATCATGTAAACGTGGATTATCACAGGAGGCAATAGCAGGTGCAATATGTCGACGAATGCCATGGACCTGCCAGCCATTAGAAGCATGGATCTGAAAAATGTTAACAAGGCTATGACCGTTATAACCAATACACCAGTCCCTATGTAGGGTATTGAGAGCAATGGTTTAAGCTCGCTCCTCTTCTCCTTCTCCATGAGTATAATAGACTCGTTGAATTGCGCAAGCGTCTCAAGCGTCTCAGGTGTTCCACCACCGACCTCGATAGCGTCCAACAGTAGGAACATGCTTATCTTAGTCAACCAAGACCTGACATGCTTTGAGAAGGTCTCGTATATCTTAGAGTGGCTTATGCCCCAGGAGATCTGAGTAGCCATTGTCTTAATATGCTTTGATAACTTACCGTAGTTCCTCTCTGAAAGGTTGATTATACACTTCTCAGGGCTTAAGCCGGACTTCCTGATTTCAACAAGATCTCTCAAGAAGCCTGAGAAGCCAATATCCATACCCTTCTCCCTAATGCTTATCCCAATCCTGTAAGCCATTGCTGGAATAGTTGCTATCATGAGAGTTAGCGTAAGACCGATAGTGGGCTCGTAGCCCTTTTCAAGACCAAGGAGAGTTACCAATCTCTCCATTATTCTAGCTAGAATATCGAAGACGGGGATTATCCTCAAGCCCGGCATGATGAACGAGAGGTAGAAGCTTGGAACAAGTATCGCAAGTATCGGCAATCCCGTGGCTGCGAAAACAACATAGGGAGAATTGTCCTCCATCGGATACTTAGGTTGGACAACGTCGATCATCCAGAGGAAGATGAGGGAGATGAAGGGTAGGAAAACGTAGCTGAAAAGCATGAAGCCGTAGACGCTTCCGAAGAAGCCTCCACCACCACCCAAAAGTTCTCCGACGGAGAGTTGGACAGCGTAGATCGTGTAGATGCCGAGTAGTAGGAGGAGCGCTATAACCATGTATACCTCCATTATCTGACCAAGCCTGCCGCCTATCATCTTAAGGTTCTCAAGCCTCTCTTGGAAAAGCAACTCTGTTCTTCGAAGCAAATAATGGACAACGTCGCCACCAGTCTTAAGCGTTGAAGCATAGCCCAGCAAGAGCTCCCTAAAATCCTTAGAGGGAAGCTTCTTACCAATCTCCTCCAAAGCGGTAACAGGGTCATAACCCAAGCCTCTAACCATCAGGTCGAGCAGCTTCGCAGTCTTAGAGAAAGTCGGCAACAACGGTACCCTTGAAAGCCTCATAATGCTGGCATAGGGTGAGATTCCTCCAGTAGACATCACCGCGGTATACGCTGCAGCATAGGGAACCTCTGAAGAGAGGGATGAGCTTATGCCTGAGACCTTCATCCTAGGCCAACCAATACCTATGAGGAAAACTATCGCAGGCAGGCTCATTATCAAAGCCGGTATGATGAAAATCTCCCCGAAGATACCCAGCCTTATGGAGAAGAACGTGTAGCCGACTACGAAGAAACTCGATAGGATGACTGAGACTATGATTGTCATGAATGTTGCGAATAGAACAAGAGAGCCGTATGCCCGGGGGTAGAGCCTTATGCCAGACGCCTCAAGGTCTCCGCAGAGCTTTGCAACAGCATCCCCCAGGGAGCCGAACATCATCGTAGCAAACCCGGTAAGCGACAAACCTTAATATTAGAATCTTTGAAACCCTTTATATTCTTTTTCAATTTTCATTAACAATTATATGGTAAAAATCATTTTAGAACAAGCAGGGTTTAAACAAGACGAGTGTTAACAGAAAGCGTGCAGATACTCACAATTCTAATCATTAGAAAAACAACAGGATGAAATGGGAAAATTGAATCTTTAAAAACTTTTAAAAACAGATTTAAACTGAAAAATTGCTCATTCTCCAGCATTCGTTGCGAGACAAAATGTCGTGAACAGGAAGAAAAAAGTGAAGGTATATAGTTCGTCGTAAGTATTTTCCATGCATTAAAAACACTTAAATACTAATTTAACGTTTGTTAAAACACGCGGAGAGGTGAACATGGTTTGAGGCTTCTGAAAGACAGGAGGGGTATAAGCCCAGTTATCACAACAGTAATCATCGTCGCAGTAGGCATAACAATAGCCATAGCGGTAGCACTATGGATGACAGGATTGGTTGGAGCATTCATGGGCTATGAGAAGGTTGAGATAAGGAGCGCGTACGCCGATCCTCAACAACAAGGAGGAGGATGGGTAATTAGAATTACCTACATAAACACTGGCTCCACACCAGCCAAGATAGACAATGTTTTCATCAACAATATTCCCTTTGACGGATGGCAGGGTATAACACCAGATCCTCCGATAAGTCCTCCTAACCAGTATTGGGACGCGCCTGTTGGAACACAAAAACAGGCAAATATAACAATAACCGCTGGTGCTAGCTCAGGCAGCCAGACTCTTAACGCAGGCGTAACTGTGACTATTAAGCTCCACTCGACCGGTGGGAAAGAATACTTCACCAGCGTGGTTCTGCCTTAGGCTCCTGTTTCCCCTGTTTTTTTTTATTTTAAAAACATCATTTTACTGTTTATTATTTAACGATGTTTCAACCCGTAAACTATTTTCAGTTTTAACCCGGTTTTGTTGACAAACTTTATAAGCCCTGCCTGTGTTTAAAGTCTTTGAATGAGCTCTGCGAAGGCCGAGGAGAACAAGTCTAATCCCGCTGTGGCTGAGGCTAAGACTGTCCCGCCTCCTGTGAAAGAGGCTAAGCCTGAGGAGAAGAAAAAGAAGAAGGAGGAGAGGGAGGTTGTCGAATATGTTCTCGAGCCTCTCCCCACTGGTGTCGACTTCGTAGACGTCTACTGGATTGAGGAGCCTTTCGTTAAGATTGTTATAGCGCCCATACCTGGCAGGGGTGGTCAGAAGGGTTATTTCATCGACGAGATTACTTTGACTAAGCAGGAGAAGAGTGCTTTCGAGAAGCTTCAGGATATTCTCAGCAGGGAGCTCCGCCCGCCTGAGGACATGTCTGTTGAAGCTAGGAGGCATGTTTTCGAAGAGGCTAGGAGGCTTATGAAGAAGTATAAGGGGGTTCTAGGCTCTCTCAACCAAGAGTCTATTCAGAAGATAGAGTACTACATTAGGAGGGACCTCATAGGCTACGGCCCTATAAACCCAATTATCGAGGATAAGAATATTGAGGACATTTCCTGTGATGGTGTTAACAAGCCTATTTACGTCTGGCATAAGAGGTATGAGAGCTTACCGTCCAATCTTAAGATAATGGACAAGGGGTATTTCAACGATTTCATAATTAAGCTGGCGCATTTTGCTGGGAAGCATATTAGTGCAGCATTCCCGATTGTTGACGCTATGCTGCCTGGTAAGCACAGGCTTGCCGCAACCTATGGTGACGAGGTCTCTACCTTCGGCTCAACGTTCACCATCAGGAAGTTCAGGGAGGAGCCTTTCAGCGTCATCGACCTTATCAACCTGGGTTCGTTAAGCCCTGCTCTCGCAGCATACTTCTGGTTCATCCTTGATAATAGGCTTACGATCATAATCATAGGCGGTACGGGTGCTGGTAAGACTTCTTTCCTGAATGCTTTAACCAATCTTTTCAGACCCGGTCTCAAGATAGTTACCGTAGAGGAGACGGCTGAGCTTAATATACCGCACGATAACTGGGTTCAGTTCGTCACTAGGGAGAGCTATGGCCTTGGAACGTCTAAGATAGGTGAGATAACAATGTTCGACCTCGTCAAGACCTCTCTGAGATACAGGCCTGACTACCTGATCGTCGGCGAGATCAGGGGTGCTGAAGCATTCGTCATGTTCCAGGCGATGGCTACTGGCCACGGTGGCTTGAGTACAGTACACGCAGAGAACATCGAGTACGCTATCAAAAGGATGACGAGCCCGCCGATGAACATCGCTGAATCCTATATCCCGCTGATGAACGTTGCAGTCCTCGTCGAGAGGGTTGTCTTGCCTAAGAAGGCGGGTGTGCCGTTTGGAAGGAGGGTTAGGCAGGTCTGGGAGCTTGACCCTGAGGGCAATAGGATAAACGTGGCATCATGGAACCCTGTTGAAGACACTTTCGAAATCGACTTCAGCAAGTCCGTTCACCTTCCGAATATCTGCCGTAAATCAGGCATGCCTCCAGACTGGTATGTCAGGGAGCTTCAGGTTAGGGAGAGCGTTATAAGGTGGATGATGGCTAACAATATTACTCACTTCAGGGACGTGGCCAGAGTGGTCACGGAGTTCCACGTTAAGAGAGCTGAGGTCCTGTCTAAACTGAGATGAATTGCTTGACGAGTATACGCTTTACTACGCTAGGAGCGTAGTTTCAATAATTCTCCTTTCAATAAGCTCTTTTCAAGATGTTAAGAAGAGGGAGATAGATAACCGTGTTTGGATGGTGTTCATAGCCTTAGCCCTGTTCATAAACCTAGCCGGGGTTTTAGAAGGGTTTGTTGATATTTTAGGCTGGGCCCTGTTTGCAGGGGTGCAATCGGCGCTTTTCATAGCTTTATACTATCTTGGTGCTTTCGCAGGCGCCTTCGGCGGTGCCGACGCAAAATCATTGATATGCCTAAGCATAATGTATCCTACTTCCATAACTGGCTTCATGGTTGAGCTTAGCATGGGGAGGCTTACCGAACCGCTTTCCGCTTTAAACAATGCTTTAATACTTAGCCTGATATTCCCTGTTTTCAACTTCCTCTGGAATATTTCCATGAAGATAAGGGGTGTTGAGCTTTTTAAGGGATTGGAAGAAGAGGGACTTCATCGGAGGTTTTTCGCATTATTCCTGTTGATGAAGATAAGGTTCTCGCATTGCCGTTCAAACCCTTCTAAGTTTGTACTGGCTGAGAAGTATAGTAGACGCGGTGTTAGAAGGATAGTGTTCATTGAAGATTTCAGGGAGGGGGCTGTTAGGGGCTTTAAGGATGAGGATTACGTTTTCACCAGCTTCCTAATACCACTTCAAGTTTTAATATTGCTCGGCCTTGCTATACGCCTAGTATACGGAGATATTCTCTTGCAACTAGCACTTGTAATAGTTAGAGTCATACTTGGAAGATAATGTCATTTAATTAACTATTAACAAGATTGCTTTATTCATGTTAAAAAAATTTAAAACCTTTTTACTCTACCCTTATACTAAGTTTGCCCCCTACCCCTTTAAGTAATAAAAGAGGAATAAGCCCAGTTATCACGGCAGTAATCATAACGGCTGTTGGGATAGCTATTGCGATAGCCGTCATGCTGTGGGTAACTGGTTTAGTAGGATCGTTTGCGAGCTATGAGAAGATAGAAGCAGGCTTACAGGGATGCAGTTTGGAAGGAGGATCGTTCAAAATAAGGACACGTTTGAAAAATATTGGAGGATCATTAGCTCGAGTCAGTACTGTTCTAGTAAACAATGTCCCGCTTGAAGATATAGAGGGGGCTTTTCTCTCTTGGGTTTCTGAAAACGGCGAGTCTGGAAACAGTTTTCCCATACCATTGAATACTGGCGTGAATGTCGACGTAGACCTCACGCTCCCATTGGGTGCTTCATGCGGGGGAGGGGTTTTAACAAGCGGTGTGACTATTAGCCTGAGCTTCCGTTCTTCAAACAATATCGATTATAAAATGACTGTTCAACTTCCTTAGGTATTCTTGCCCGATGTTAAAAGCATAAAAGCGAGTTTTAGGAAGAACCCTATGGTTTGAGGCTGTTCGCATGCTCAGACTTGCACTTGAAGCTCAACTTACTTGAAGAAGCTTTTCAAAAATCTAGAGATGTCGACGCCGCCATCTGCCTTGGCGACATCACTGTTTTCAACAGGGGCTTGGATGTTGCTTTGGAAAGCCTTAGGAGTCTAAACGATCATGTGATGATAATACCTGGGAATAATGAGTCTCCTGAAGAATTGGGGAAGAAGGCTATTGCCAAGGGGCTTATCTTTGTCCATGGAAGGAAGGTCGAATTTAAAGGATTTACTTTCGCCGGTGTCGGTGGGAGTCTCTACACTCCTTTCAAAACCCCCTTTGAAATGGATGAAGACGGTTTCAGGAAGATACTCTCCGGTTTCAAGGGCTCTAGGAACCTTATCCTCCTATCCCACAGTCCGCCTTTCAACACTGCTCTAGACCTTACTCACTCTGGTGAGCACATCGGCTCTGTTGAGCTTAGGAGGTTCATAGAAGAAGAGTCTCCATTGCTCTGCCTATGTGGCCATGTTCATGAGAGAGCAGGCTTATCAGATAGAATTGGAAACACGCTTGTCGTAAACCCTGGCCCAAAGGGGATGTTACTGGAGGTCTAGCTTTTTGAAGATCCTTATAACCGGGAGGCCGGGCATAGGCAAGACAACCATTGTCTCCAAGATTTTCAATATCCTCAAAAGCAGAAATGTCTCGGTAGGGGGTATGATAACCTATGAGGTTAGGGAGGGCGGTGTTAGAACAGGGTTTGTAATTGAGGATTTGAAAACAGGCTTGAAAGGTCTTATGGCGAGTATCAACTACACTTCTGGTCTCAGAGTAGGGAAGTACGGCGTTAACCTTGCTGAGATTGAGAGAGTCGGCGTTAAAGCTATTGAAAACGCTCTGAGTAGCGATGAGGTTGTTATCATCGATGAGATAGGGCCGATGGAGCTCTACTCCAATTCTTTCAAAACAGCTGTTTCCAGAGTATTCTCCTCTCCAAAGAAGACCATTGCAACAATACACTACAAGGCTTCTCAAGATTCTTTTTGCAAAAGCATATTGTCTAAAGCAGGTGTTAAAACCTATGTCGTAACATTCGAGAACAGGGATAGTCTTCCAAAAATCATTTTAAAGGAATTGAACTTGCCGGACAGTGTCCGGAATTGTCCGGAATGTTTATAAGTAAACTTATGAATTATGTGGACAGTGTCCGGAATTGTCCGGAGTAGAAGACCTAATTAGAGCTGGAGAAGGCGTTGAATTAGAGTTCAAGAAAAGCCTGGCTGAAAAAGACGAGATACTGAAAACTATAACTGCTTTTTCTAATACTCGCGGTGGAACGATACTTGTTGGTGTTGATGACTCAGGCAATGTAATTGGAGTGGATTTAAGAAAGGGTGAAATAGAGGATTTTGAGAATTCCATTAACCAGCTTATCGAGCCTAAAGTATATCCTGATTTCCAGATAGTTTCTCATCAAGGAAAACTTGTGTTGAAGATTGATGTTAAAGAAGGATTCAATAAGCCGTATTTCTATCGCGGAGCTTGCTACATAAGGAAGGAAAAGGTTACGAGAAGACTTGACAGAGACGGTATTCTAGAATTGGTTTCGCATAAAGTTTCTTTCGATTCTATAATCTTTGAAGGAGAATGTGAAATAAGCAATAGGCTTATTGAAGACTTTTTGAAGAAAGCTGGAGAAAGAAGAGGGATGAGGATTGAGAGCACAGAGCCAACTATCGTCCTTAAAAAACTGAATCTTATGGATAGGGGGAAGCTTAGGAATGGCGCAGTCCTACTTTTTTCGGAAGAGTGCTCGTCTCATTTCCCTCAGGCGGTAATTAAAATCGGGTATTTTAAGAATGAAGAGGCTTTGGATGAAGCTGTAATTGAAGGCCCCATTCAAAGACAAGTTGAAGAAGCAATGGAGTTCGTACAGAAACACATAGGGAAAGGATATTTGGTTAGAGGCCTTGAGAGAGTTGAAACTTGGGAATATCCTCTTGAAGCAGTAAGGGAGGCTTTGGTTAATGCTGTGCTTCACCGTGACTATTTTTCAAACTCGCCAATTTCAGTTAAAATCGGCGATTTCGGGATTATTGTCGAAAACCCCGGGGAGCTCCCACCACCCTTAGAGATTGAAGACTTGAGCAAGGAGCACCCTTCAATCCCCAGGAACCCGTTGATTTCGCGAGTGTTCTTCTACATGGGTTACTTCGAAGAATGGGGTTCAGGAACCCTCAAGATGATAAAACTGCTTAGAAACGCTGGGCTTCCAAATCCAGAATTTTCTCAAAGCAAGGGTTTTTTCAAAACATGGATAAGGAGCTTAAAATCTCTCGAATCGGAGTTAAACGAGAACGAAAAGATGCTTTTCGATTTCATAAAGAGTAGGAGAACAGTTAGTAGGAAGGATTGTGAGCTCCTCCTAAAGCTCTCTGAGAGAAGCATAAGACGATACTTATCTAAACTTGAAAAGGTTGGTTTAATAAAGAAGGTTGGAAAGGGAAAACAGGTGTTTTATGAGTCAACGATAGTCTGAATGACGCTTCGGAGAAACTTTATAATGTTCTTCTAACACTTTCAGGTGCTAATGGATGTGAACCAGCAGGAGTTAAATGAGAAAACTGTAGAAGTTGCTGGGAGGAATATAGCGATAGGCGGCCCCAAGCCGGAGTTGAGGAATGAGGAGGTTCTCGTAAGGAATACCTTGTCAGTCTGCCCCGAGTGCTACAGGCTACTACCGGCAGTTGTATACGAGAAGGAAGGCAAAGTCTGGATAAGGAAGACCTGTCCTGAACACGGTGAGGTTGAAGACCTCTACTGGGGGGATGCTGAAATGTATAGGAGAGCGATGAGGTTCGAAGCCCCCCCTACGAGGGTGAAATATGCTTACAAGCAGCTTGAGAATCCTTGTCCATTTTCATGCGGCATATGCTCCATACATACTACTCAAACAGCACTAGCCAACGTTGTCGTAACGAACAGGTGTAACTTCAGTTGCTGGTATTGTCTTCCAGGAGATGAGGAAGTTTTATTCAAGACGAGTAGAGGAATAAAGCTGGAAAGCTTTGAAGAAGCTTCAAAAAACCTCGTTTTTAACCACAGGGCTGAGATCGGAGGGCTTTCTGGGGAATACGCTATTCCCGATGATTTGCATGTTCTAACTTTCAGTGGAGGGAGGGCAGAGTGGACGAGGGTTAGAAAAGTGTTCAGGAGGAAGTATGATAGGAGGGTTTTAAGGATTAGGACACGAACTGGGCGCGAGATTAGACTAACACCGGAGCATATGGTCTTTGTTAACGAGAACGGTGAGATAAAGAAGAAGCGGGCTGATGAGCTTGATGGAAGAAGCGAGCTCATACTACTCTGGAATTTTAATAGTGATAACAGCCTTAGAGAAGTCGACCTTTTGGAAGAGTTTAAAACACTTCCAGAAGAGGACAAGGAGAAAGTCTACGTTAGAGGTGTGGAGAATATTAATGTCCTCTTGTTAAGGAGGAAGCATGGAAACGTTGTTTATAATTGGAAGCATCATGGTTCAATGCCTTTAAAACACTTCTATGATCTCTATCCTCCTGGTAAGTATAGGCTTGACTATATCGGGGAAAGGAAGGAAGCTAAAGTATTGAAGCTCGGCGACTTCTACTTGGATACTGTAGAATCTATAGAGGAGGAGCACTATACCGGTTACGTATATGATTTGGAAGTGGAAAGCGATAGCCACTCGTTTGTAGCTTCAGACGGTTTTCTAGTGAGCAACTGTTTCTTTTTTGCTGAAAAATCTGGTTACGTGTATGAGCCCACGTTGGAGCAGTATAGGATGATGATGAAGCATTTGAGGAAGCAGTATCCCTATGGTGCTAAGGCGATTCAGCTTACTGGCGGCGAGCCCTTGATGAGAGACGATCTTGTTGACATAGTCAGGATAACCAAGGAAGAGGGCTTCACGCATATTCAATTAAACACTCACGGAATCTTCTTCGCATTGGATGGTGGTGTAGACCTAGCCAGAAGGTTGAGGGAGGCTGGTGTCAACACTGTCTACCTTAGCTTCGACGGCCTCGACCCTAAGATAAACGTGAAAAACCATTGGGAAATACCATACATCTTCGAAGCTTTCAGGAAAGCAGGTATGACTAGCGTAGTCCTAGTGCCAACAGTCATAAACGGTTGGAATACTCAGGAACTGGGTAAGATAGTCAGGTTCGCAGCAGTTAACAGCGACATTGTCAGAGGAGTTAACTTCCAACCAGTTTCCCTCGTAGGCCAGATGCCAAGGAGTGAGAGAGAGAAGCATAGGATAACAATACCCGACGTGATTAGACTTTTAGAAGATCAAACCAATGGGGAAATAGGCAGAGACGCTTGGTATCCTGTTCCATTCACCCTAGTCTTAACAATGTTCCTGGAGAAGCTGACAAAGGGGAAGGAAAGGTGGCATATGCCTATTCACCCCGCCTGCGGAATGGCCACTTATGTTTACCTTGATAGAAGCAACGGTGGAATGAGGTTTGTACCCATAACTAGATTCGTCGACGTAGAAAGCCTTTCAGAATACTTGAGGGAGAAAACAGCCGAGATGGAGAAGGGTAGAAGCAGATACCTCGTAATGCTTGAGCTAATCCGAAAACTAGGCAGCTTCATAGACAAGGAGAAACAGCCCAAAGACCTCAACCTCGGAAAAATACTCACCAACATCATCCTCAGAAGAAGCTACGGCGCATTAAGCATATTCCACTACAAGTTCCTCTATCTTGGCATGATGCATTTTATGGATCCGTATAATTACGATGTTGAGAGGGTTATGCATTGCGGTGTCCACTATGTTACTCCTGAGCCGAATGTTGTCCCGTTCTGTACTTTCAACGTTCTCCCCGAGCTCTACAGGGATAATGTTCAGAGGGTGTTCTCTGTTAGCCTTGAGGAGTGGAGTAGGCTTAAGCCTGGGACTGTTGGCGACAGGGTGAAGTACAAGAGGGACGTTAAGAAGCTTGAATTGGGGGAAATTTACAAGAAGACTTATGCGGGCTTTCTTTAAACTAAAACCCTAAAGCAATTAATGATATTGATGTTTTATTATTTTCTCTTTTAGACCTCTCTTCATCAGCTGTCTAGGCAAAGTTTCGATTTCAATTTTTATGTGCATGGCCTATTAAGGTTATACGGACTTTTGATATGCTGAACCATTAGAATGGTAAATCTACCATGACTTACGAGGGGGCTTCTAGAGAGGGCTAGTAAAAGTATTTAAAACTCCTAGGCTTTTAAACAGTCGGGATGACTAGGTTAGGTGAGCCAGCTCCCGATTTCGAAGCACCTACGACAAAGGGCAGGGTTAAGCTCTCCGCTTTAAAAGAGAAATGGGTACTGCTTTTGACGCATCCTTCAGGTTTTAATCCTGTTTGCACCACTGAGATCATATCGTTGTCGCAGCGTATGGACGATTTCAAGAAGATGGGAGCGGAGGTCTTCTCAATATGCTCTGGAAATCTTCAGAGCCATATTGCTTGGATAAGGGATGTGGAGGAGAAGTATGGTTTGAAAATACTGGTTCCAGTCGTGGCAGACCCGGATAATAGGATATTGAGCTCGTACGGTGCTTTAGACGCTAACGGAAATGTTTCAAGAAGCGTATTCCTAGTGGATCCGGCTGGCGTGTTAAGGTTTGAAGCCCATTATCCTCCTGAAGTAGGCAGGAATGTTAAAGAGCTTGCTAGGGTTTTGAAAGCCTTCCAGACCAGTGTTAAATCTGGGCTATTAGCTCCTGCAAACTGGGAGCCTGGGGAGCCTATGGTAACTCCACCGCCTTCTACCTTAGAAGAAGCGGAGAAGAAGATGAGAGAAGGGGCTGAACGCTGGTACTTGCAGAGGAAGCAGGTTTAGACGAGACCCTTTCTCCTGGCTGTTTTAGCGATAGCTTGGAAAAGTATTCTCACTGCAGCTGCCGTTGAAGACCCCCCGAAGTCCAGTAGAGGATTTAGTTCAACCAGGTCCATGCCGACTAGCTTATCGGTTATGGAGTTTTCTAAGAGGTTAAGTAGCATGCGGGTGGAGAGCCCGCATGCCTCAGGATTGCCTACACCAGGCGCGTAAGCAGGGTCGAGTACGTCAAGGTCGATGCTAACATACAGGTTTCCTGCTCCTTCTACTATGTTTTTTAATTCTTCAGAGGTTTTTGAAAAATCCTCTAATACTTGTTTTGAATTTAAGAACACCCTATTGCGAGCGTATTCTACTTCCTCTCTGCACGTCGCCCTGACGCCGACGTGAACAACTCTGCAAAAACCCTCGCTTATTCTTCTCATAACCGTAGCATGACTGACCTTTACTCCTTGTGGATACTCGTCTCTATAGTCGAAGTGGGCATCGAAACAAACGAGGAGATCAGGCTTTAAAGCTCTAACAGCACCGAGCGTTACGGTATGCTCCCCGCCTAATAATACTGGAATCTTGGAGTCTCCATGTAACTCTCTGCAAACAATCTCTACCCTATTCAAAACTTCTTCTACACTGAAGGTTACTGCAACATCCCCTAAATCTGATACGGGTATCTTTTCTAAATCGATACAGTCTTCTAGGCTTATAGTCTCGGCTTCTGTTGAGAAAAGCCTTATGCTTGACGGTCCGAATCTTGAGCCGGGTCTGAACGAGGTTGTGCCGTCGAACGGCACACCCACCACTGAAAACCACGATTCCTCGTAATTATGTCTTATTCCGGAGAAACAATATGGGTTTTCGACCAAGTAGAGTCTAGCCTCGTTCAAGCTAATTTTCAGACAAGCCTGCTCTAAATAAAGTTTCTCAGTGGAGGCTTTAAGCAAAGTAGCATCAATGAGTATGGTTATGATTCAAATAGTCCTATGGGAACACGGTTTCGAAGCCTTTAGGCTTCTCAGAACCATCCTTCCGATAGTACTCTTGTCCAATGCTGCCTTACAGGATTTGAGACATAGGGAGCTTAACGCCTCAGCATGGTTCCCGATGATTATAATGGGCATTGTCTTTCTCGGAGTCGAATTAGCGACATCGCCAAGAGCAGTAGGCATCATTGTAAGACTTGTGATTACTCTAGTAATCCTACTCTTACCTTATTTTCTTCACCTCTACGAGCTGGGCGATGTCATAGTAATTATTAGTCTAAGCCTCACCCATATTTCAACTACAGAGCCTATTTTAGGAGGCTTTTTCATCATAAGGCTATTCCCTGACTTTGGTCTCACAATGCTCTGGAACACGGAGCTAATAATGCTCTTCCTAGTCCTATTAAAAACGATTTATGAACTTGCTTCAGGAAACTGGGGGAAAAGAAAAGTAGGAAAGCATTCACCAGATAGTAATGTCTCTTTAAATCTCGTGGTGATTAGGAAGAATGAGAATAGTAGGGCTTCCTTCTTCAAGCAGGAAACACCCTTAATTTCATTTCTATTGCCGGGTTATGTTTTAACAATCCTCTTTGGAAGCATTTTCCCGCTGCCCTTCTAATTCTCATACTAAAAGCTGAAGGGGATGTAGAAAAAGCGGGAGAGGGAAAGGAATTCGATGATTAAGGTATGAAGACTGCCGCAGCAACAACAGTAGTCCAAAGACCATCCTTGTTACCTACTGCAGACTGGGTTATGCTCATCGTCTTAACCCTCTTACCGCTTATCTTCCATATCTCCTTCTGCTCATCCCAGCTCTTATCTATATCGAAGGGGACGCCCAGTGTAGAGGCTAGCATGAATGCTGCAAGATCCTCAGCGTAGTCCCCGGCTTTCTTCTCAGTCTGACCGAAGGAATGGTGCTCGCTCAAGTAACCGTAGCTCTCATCGTCAAGCGGCTTAGCCATGCCGATTGAGGCAGCTATGAGCCTGTTTGGCTCGTTCGTTTCATTCCTCGCCAAGACGACGAATATTATCTGCCCCGGCTTAAGCTTGCTCAACCCCTCCTCTCTGCCTATAACCTTGCAGCCGGGGGGGATTATGCTTGATATAGGGACAAGGTTAAACTGTGCAATGCCAGCATCTCTCAAGGCTATTTCGAAGGATGCGAGTCTTTCCCTATGAACGCCAACACCTTTCGTGAAGAAAACCTCCCTTGGGACGAAACTAAATCCTTCCATTCTCAGTCTGTTGAAAAAAGATTCCGCAGAAAGGTTCAAGATAAAGTTTTCCCCGTGACGTAAAGACGTATTAGGAAGCTTGTTTGGAAAATTTGTGAGAATGCTAAGGTTTGATCTTCATGTACATACTTTCTTCTCTAAGGACTCGTTGATAGACCCTAGGTTGCTACCGAAAATAGCTGAGTCAAGAGGGTTGAAGGGAGTTGCCATTACAGACCATGACGTTTTTGGAGCCCATAGGAAAGTTGAGACGAGCAGCATACTTATAATACCAGGCATGGAAATAAGGACTAATACAGGGGACCTCCTAGCCCTATTCATACAGGAGCCTGTTAACGCTAAGGATCCTTTCGAAGTACATGACATGGTTAAGTCGCAAGACGGTGTCTTGATAGCAGCTCACCCATTCGGATTCCCAAGGCTTCACGGTAGTACAAGTAAGAAAGTCTACGAGTTACTAGAGGGAATTGAAGTAGTAAACGCTAGAAACTTTCTTAAAAAGCAAAATGAAAAAGCCCTGAAGCTTGCTAGAAGTCTTGGGAAAGCAGAGGTTGGCGGTAGCGATGCTCACACCATGGGGGAGATTGGAAGAGCATATACTCTGGCAGACGCCTTAAGCCTAGAGGAGCTACGTTCAGCGATTAAGAAGAGAAGGACGCAAGGAGCCGGGACGGTAAGCCTGCCCTTAGTACATCTTGCTAGCTTCGCCGCAAGTATTATGCACACTATTTCACGTTAGAGATTTTAATTTCGTTTCCAATTAATTCACAAAAATATAAGATAAAAAAAGAGGGGAAGTGAAAAAGCCTTAGCACTTCTTACTCTTCTTGGCCTTACTCTTCTTTGATTTCTTCTTCGTGGCCATTTTCAGAAAAAACATGTTAAACATAAACTTAAACTTTTTGTTTTCTAGTGTTTTAAAAATTCTTATGTCAGGATTCAATCAACTAGTTCGTTGAATGTTTCAATAAACTCCCTCTCTGCTCCTACTGGTATGATTCCCGAGGCTGCTACGCTATGACCATCGCCAAAGCCACCGTGTCTACTGCAAGCCTCTGGAAGTATTTTTGACAAAGGTGGTTTAACTCCTTCCTCTATCATCTTTCTTAATTCCGAGGGGGCTCTTGACGAAACCTTAACATAGTCTTTTTTAAGCAATCCGTAGCCAGGTACTTCTCTCGATATTTTCATAAATCCGATAAGATACTTATCGTTATCAACCAGGTTCCGATAGCTTAAGTAGGATGTGAATCCCCCCAAGACTTTACTACCCATGCCCTTGAAGAACTCTCCGGAGTCGAACCATTGAACGTTCTCCGTTTTACCCAACCCCTTCCTAGCTAAGATTGCTAACAATGCCTTATTAGCCCTCTTCCTCTCTTCTTCTAATACTTCAGAGAATTTTAAGACTTCAGGTGTAAACCCTTTAATGCAAGAATCCAAAGCCTTTTCAACACCACCCCTGTAGTATCCTACTGAGGCGAGTATGGTAAGTATCTGAGAAACCCTTGTCCTTGAAAGCATGAAACCCTCGATAGTCACCTTAAACTCCTTACCGGACTTTTCCACAATACCTTTCATCAAAGCATCGTCCAGAGCAAGCTTATTCAACCCAGAAGGCTCTCCAGGTACTTCTACGGAACCTACTACAGCCAAGTATGCAAGTTTACTGAGTTCTTCATCTACGGTCTTAGCAAACAGGTATGCCACCGTGGAGGCTGAAGCATCCTTCTCCCCCATATACCCATAGAGTTCAGGGTTAATGTTAAACACGTTATCTTTAACTGCCGGCTCGGTATCATGATGGTCGATAATAACCGCTATACTATCCGCTTCAATAAGCCCTTCTATCCTCCTAACTTGGGCTGAGCCAATATCGGTGAAAACAGTAACCCTATGGCTGGACAATATTTTTTCAAGAACCTCTGGGAAAAGCTTATCTAAACATATTGTCTTAACCATGTAACCCATCTTTTCAAGGGTGGCTTTAGCAAGTGCGGCGGAGCAGACTCCATCTGCCTCATCGTGATGTATTAAAACAGCTTCTCCAACTTTTTTTCTTAGTACTTCTATAGCCTTCTCCATGTTTGCCTTCAGTATCTCCAACCCCTATTTCTCAAAAGTAAAGGTGAGAAATAAACTTATTAGAAAACATATATAAACATGTTTTTTCACATCTCTTAGCAGTTTGCTTAGTGAAGAAATTGTTAAGGCTGTTGAAAAGGTTAAGCCAAGCATTGTGAACGTGAGCACTGTTAAAATTGTTTACGAATTCTTCTTCTACGCTTTCCCAGTACACGGCGTCGGATCAGGCATAGTTGTAGACGAGGATGGTCTTTTCCTGACGAACTATCATGTGGTTAGAGGTTCAGACCATATTCATGCCTCCTTCTCTGAAGGGTTGATGACGGAGGGGCGGGTTGTGGGTGCCGATCCTAGTCTAGACATAGCGCTAATAAAGGTTGAGGAATCAGGTTTCAAGCCAGCTGAGCTCGGCGACTCGGACTCGCTTAGGGTTGGGGAAATAGTTCTGGCTAT
>JAVZMD010000001.1:0-9400 GCA_038883435.1 Thermoproteota archaeon | reverse complement strand
GGAAACCCATTAGGTCTAGCAGGTGAGCCAACGGTCACGATGGGTGTAGTAAGCGCCCTAGACAGGCAGATAGTCTCAAGGGAACTGTTCTTCCCTGAACTCATTCAGACCGATGCCGCTATAAACCCTGGTAACAGCGGTGGACCCTTAGTGAACCTTAAGGGCGAGGTTGTGGCGGTTAACACTGCTGTAATCCCCTTTGCCCAAGGCATAAGTTTCGCAATACCAATAAGTGCCATTAAACCTCTGATAGAGTCCTTCAAGAAGTACGACAGGATTGTTAAGCCTTGGCTAGGCGTAAAGTCGATAGATGTCAACAGGCAGATCGCAAACTATTATTCTTTAGGCGTCGACTATGGTGCGCTGATAGTTGAGGTTTCGCCGAGAAGCCCTGCGGAAAAGGTTGGCTTAAGGCCTGGGGACGTTATAGTATCAATGGACGGTAAACCAGTTAGAAGCTCAGCATCACTCATAAAGGAGCTTAGGAGAAGAGCCGTAGGGCAAAGAATAGACCTGTTGTTTTACAGGGGTTACAACAAATACGTTGCATCACCAATATTGGAGGAGACAGGACTCTAGTTGGAGAAGTCTTATCGTTTTCTCATTTGAAACTTTTGATAAGGGGTTCTGAGGAAAAGCCTTACAACGGAACAGAGAAAAACCGAAACCTATTATAATGTTCTAAAAAATAGTTTTATTAAGTCATTCTGCTCTCCATCGGAAGTTCTTCAAGCAGAGTCTTCACAGCCTTCTTGCTCAGTTCTCTAGCAGCCTGGTCAAGAGTCATGTATTTCAAAGCATCTTTTGGACAGTACTCGACGCATTGTGGAGAACCGTTTTTCTCACAGTAATCGCAGATTATTACCTTCCTCTTATCTAAATGCAACCTTATAACTCCGAATGGACACGTTTCAATACACCAGCCACATCCATTACACTTGTTCTCGTCTATAACTATGGTGCCATTAGGCTTCTGTTTTAAAGCATCTCTTGGACATGCTTTGACGCATACAGGGTCCTCGCACTTTCTGCAGGTTACGGCGATGTTTAAGAAGGGTTCTATTCTAACAACCCTCATCCTCGACTTCTTAATGTTCATAACGCCCTCGCTGGCGTAGGAGCAAACGTATTCGCAGATCCTGCACCCATTACACTTATCCGGGTCGCAGACAATAACCTTCCTAAGCCTCGACTCCAACTTCCTCAGCCTCCTTATTAAGCCCCAGTTCTAAAAGCTTCCTCTTAGTAGGTATGCCGTCTCTACTCCATCCTCTACACTCGTAGTAACCATCTAGGGCCTCGTCGTACTCCTCCCTCTTTATTACAGCGCCTTTAACAACATCGTCAGGCAACGGGTCTTCGAAAGCCCTTGGAGGCGGGTAATCGTCTTTCCTAGATATTCCACATTTAACGTTGAAGCACCTTGCCAAATTATGTATTCTCTCACCGGCCTTGATGATTTGATCCCCAGTCATGCTCAACCCTGTTACGAGCGTGTATAGCTTTGCAAACTCGTCTGCAGACTTGAATATGCCCCTCGTAAACTTACATATTATCAAAGAGTCTATAATAGCATACAGGTTTTCGCCGTCGTAGACTATCCTACCCCTACTCTTGTCCAGCCTAAGCCTGTCAACTTGGCCTTTTACATCAACCTGATATGAGCCTGACCTAAGGTAGTCAGCACCCCTGTTCGAGACAGCAAAACCCAGAGTAGAGGTTTGGAGAGACCTTAATTCGTAAGCAGCCCACTCCAACCCCTTGCAATGCACAGCAAATCTTTCAGAGCCCTTTCCTACTATTTGAGAAGCCTTCCTAACCCCCTCAGCAAGCAGGTTCCCGAGCTTACCTTCTCTAAGGCATAGTTTTCTAAGCGCTTCCAGTAATGCTTCACCATCTCCGAATCTCAAGTTTATACCGTCTGTCTCATCCTTGTTTAAAAGCCCCTTTTCGAAGCATTCCATGGCCCATCCTATAACATTGCCCGCAGATATTGTGTCGACACCAAGCGTATCACATATTTCAACGGCCTTAGTAATTACGTCGAGGTTTCCTATTCCACAGTTTGGGCCTAATAAGGCTAGGCTCTCGTAATCGACGCTTGATACTGAGCCGGCGTAAGCTTCCCTAGCTTGGTTAACGTGGTCACACGCTATAGGGCAGCCGGCGCAGGCAATAATCTTCTTAACATGAGTCTTCAACATCATTTCCCCGGAGACTTCCTCAGCATACTCGAACGTCCCCCTTTGGAAATTGTACGAAGGCAAGCATCCAAGCTTATTGTGGACAAGGATGTTGGCGGGGGTTCCGTAGATCCTGTACTTCTCAGTTGCGGGACCTTGGCAACGCTTGTTAAGGTCGGTGATGAATCTGACTAGGCCTTCGATGTCAGCGACCTCAACGTCTTTTGTCCCCCTTACTGCTACTGCCTTAAGATTTTTAGAGCCCATTACAGCTCCGAGCCCACACCTTCCCACTTGTCTATTTCTCTCGTTAGTAATGTTAGCAAGCTTAACCATTCTCTCTCCAGCCGGGCCTATTGACGCCACTGTGAAAGACTCGTCTCCAAGCTCCTCTTTTATCATCTCCTCAGTTTCCCACGTTGTCCTACCCCAGAGGTGAGAAGCGTCTCTAAGCTCAATATTGTCATCGTCAATCATCAAATATGATGGTTTTTCAGACCTCCCCGTGAAGACTATGCCATCCCAGCCCGCGCTCTTCAACTCGGAGGCGAAGAGCCCTGAGGAGATTCCGAATCCGAATATTCCAGTTAAGGGGGATTTGGCGAAGACAGAGTACTTGTTGCCAGCTGTAGAAACAGTCCCAGCCAATGGGCCGGTCCACCATATTAGAACATTCTCGGGAGACAATGGGTCTATTTGAGCAGGGTTTGGGAGCATATCGTAAATGGTTCTGGCGCCGAATCCGTAGCCACCGATGTAGTTTATAGCCATGGACTCGTTAACCTTACTGCTTGAAGTCTTACTGCGCGTCAGGTCGACTGTCAAGTATTTTCCAGCATACCCTTTCAACTTCATCCTCCTCCTGCTACTGAGGGCGATAAGACAACTCTGTCTCCAGGTTTGACAACGTATTCGCTTAACCTCCTTAAGTTGACGGCTTTTCCATTTAGAATTATCAGTGAATACTCTTCCATAGGTTCTTCCTTAGGCCCTATGAAGTGTGAAACAACGTCAAAACCAGCTTTTTCACTAAGCTTCTTCAAGAGGCTTAGCAGACTGGTTTCGGATTCCACATTGATTTTCATATTCTTACTATTAAACAGTTCTCTGAACCTCCCTACGAATTCCACTTGGACCTCGCTCAATCTGACGAATTAGGATTAATAACATAATTATAAAGACTTTTCGTAAGCCTTATTACTTGACTAAAGTTTTTCTACTACCAAAACAGCTTCTTCTCCAAGCTGATTTGGAGACAAGGATAGAGGATAATCTTCCGTTAATCATCGTTGAGAGACGTTTTTACATAGATTACGTTAGGCTAACGGTCGACAGGAGCAAGTGTATCTTCTGCGACGTGTGTATGAAAGTATGCCCTAAGAACGCTGTTAGAATGGTGAGGAGAAGAGACGGCTCTTTAACATTATCCATCACTGATGACTGTAGCTTATGCGGAGCATGCGAGCCGCTCTGCCCCTCTGGAGCAATAGTATTCACCGTTAACGGTAAGCGTGTAAACCCGATAGTGTCATCCAGAGGGTTCCCACTCCCACTTCCCAAAGTCAGTGTAGATCGATCCAAATGCAGAGAGGATTGTTTCGAATGCTACAAGGCTTGTCCTAGGGGTGCTTTAACAATAGACATTAAGCATAACATTAAGGTTGACGAGAGCAAGTGTCTAAGATGCCCATGGTGTGAAGACGCTTGCCCCGAGCACGCTATAAGGGTGAATCCGCTTTTCGAAGGCTCGATAATAGTTGACGAATCAAAGTGCGAGGAAGAATGCGAAGCATGCGTAGAAATATGTCCTACGAAAGCACTGATTAAGAGTAATGGGAAGATTAGAGTAGACAAAAGATACTGCATATTCTGCAACGCCTGTACCCACTTAGATGTCTGTAGGAACCACGCGATAACTGTAGTCAGACGGAGGGTGTTCCACGGCGAGGGTTTCTCAGCTGTTTGGACGAATGCTTTGAAAAACCTCCTAGGGGAAAGGCTTATTTCAAGAGAATTAGACGCTGGAAGCCATAGGAAGCTTAGCAAGCTCGTTGAGGAGGCTAAGCTATAATGTCCGAAGAGCCCAGGATAGGAGTATTCGTATGCCATTGCGGTAAGAATATCGGTGGGGTTGTTGACGTCATTAAGGTAACGGAATACGCTAAGACTCTCCCTAACGTCGTCTATGCTTCACATAATCTTTACACGTGTTCTGACGCTGGGCAGGCTGAGATAAAGAGAGTTATAAAGGAATACGGCTTGAATAGAGTCGTAGTAGCAGCATGTTCACCTAAGATGCATGAGCCGACTTTCAGAGCATGTGTGTCTGAGGCTGGCTTAAACCCATATCTTTTTGAAATGGCGAACATAAGAGAACACTGCTCGTGGGTTCATGCCAGCGATCCCGAGGGCGCTACTCGTAAGGCAATGGACCTCGTTAAGATGGCGGTTGCAAAAGCCAAGCTCCTAGAACCATTGGAGCCGATAATAGTGCCTGTTGAGAAAACCCTATTGGTAATAGGCGGCGGCTTAGCCGGGATGAGGGCGGCGCTGGACGTTGCAGAATCAGGCTACGGGGTTATACTAGTTGAGAAATCCCCGAGGCTCGGCGGTAAGACAGCGATGCTTGGCAAGACCTTCCCGAAGGTAGACTGCACAGCCTGTTTGATAAACGAGATGATAAGCAGGGTTCTAACACATCCTGGGATAAGGGTTTTAACGCTATCTGAAGTGACTAGTGTAGACGGCTACGTCGGAAACTTCATAGTCACTGTCAAGAGGAGGCCTTCGAAGATCTCAGAGGAATGTATTGGATGCGGGAAATGCGTTGAAACATGCCCCGTTGAAGTTGAGGAAGAATTTTCACATGGCCTCTCAAAGAGGAAGGCAATATACTTAGTGGAGAAAACCCAGGGAACCGTAGGCTGCGAATATGGGTATGAGAAGGCAATGCACATACACGGCTTAGTTGGAATCCCGTTGACCGCAGTAATTGACGATAAGAATTGTATTAAATGCGGGAAATGCATTGAAGCATGTCCTTTTAAAGCAATAGACCTAGAAGTACCCGGCTTAGAGGAGACCTTTAAAGTGGGTGCGATAATACTGGCAACGGGCTTCGACCTCTTTGATCCCGTAAGGAAGCCGGAATACGGATACGGTAGGTTGAGGAATGTCCTAACAAGCATGGAGTTTGAGAAAATGCTTACACCAAACGGGCCGACTAATGGGAAGATAATAAGGCCGTCAGACAACCAACCTGTTGAGAAAATAGCTTTCATACAATGCGTAGGATGCAGAGACGAGGCTACAAACATATACTGCTCGAGAATATGCTGCATGATAACCCTTAAGCAAGCACTTCTAGTGAAGAGGAATAACCCGAACATAGATGTGACGGTCTTCTACATAGACATCAGGGCAGGTGGGAAAGAGTATGAGACAATATTTAGAATGGCGAGAGAAGCGGGAATCAGGTTCATCAGGGGCAGGCCCGACTCGGTTAGGGAGGAAAACGGCATGCTCGTTGCAACAGCAGAAGACACGCTCAGCGGAGAAAGAGTAGAAGCCCCCGTTGACATAATAGTCTTAGCAGTAGGCATGCAGCCTTCAGAGGGTGCTGACAAGCTCGGTGAAATGCTGAGAGTACCCAGGGACCAGTATGGCTTCTTCATGGAGGCACATATCAAGCTAAAACCAGTTGAAACAGTCGTAAACGGAATATTCCTAGCAGGATCATGCGCAGGCCCCACCGACATACCCATGACGGTAGCAAGAGGACACGCAGCGGCCTCTAAAACACTAATGTTATTCTCAAAAGACTTCATAGAGCTGGAGCCGATAACGAGCTACGTAGACCCAATGAAGTGTAAGGGATGCCTAGCGTGTACGAAAATGTGTCCTTATCAAGCACTGAAACCAGTAGAAAAAGAAGGGAGGAAATTAATCCAGGTAACACAGTCAATGTGCGCAGGATGCGGAACATGCGCAGCAGGATGCCCATTTGAAGCATTAAACCAATACCACTTTACTACTGAACAAATAATCGCACAAATAGACGCAGCGCTCGAAGAAAACCCGCAAGACAAAATAATAAGCTTCTGCTGTAACTGGTGTAGTTACGCAGGATCAGATTTTGCCGGAGTGTCCCGCTTAGAGTATCCTTCGAGCGTGAGAATCATCAGAGTCATGTGCTCAGGCAGGGTCAGCGAGAAGATGATTCTTAGAGCTTTTGAGAAGGGAACGGGCATGGTTCTCGTCGCACCTTGTCACCCCGCGGATTGTCATTACATAAGTGGCAACGAGTGGGCTCGTAGGAGGGTTGAGGCTTTGAAGAAGAAACTGGGTAAGATGGGTATTAATCCTGAACGCTTATGGTTTGTCTACGTTTCCGCTGCAGAGGGTAATGTTTACCAGAATACGATTATAAAGATGCATGAATATTTGCAGAAGCTTAAGAATGGAGAGATAAGCTGGGGTGCCGAGGAGGCTGCTTCCCTTGTTTCTTCTCCACCTTAGGGGAAACTTCTTTTAAGCTTTATCCTAGCCTTGTTAAGCTGCTCCGAATCTTCTCATACTCTGCTCTCCACATTCCAAGCGTCTTAGCCTCCACAAACTTCTCCTTGCTGATAATCCTGCTAAGCCTAATGTTACTCCTCAGTCCTCCAGACCCGTTTTTGGGCCGAGAATAAGCTTAGATGAATTGGTAATAACAGCATATTTGTAGCTCACAGAATTTAGTTGCACTTCTTTCAAACGAGGATTTTTCCTGTTTTGTAGTCTCCACTAACATTAGTAGTTTTTTAAAGATGTTAAATGAGGTTTTTCGCACTACCTCCACCGGTTAAACGTTTGGGTACGGCTGTTTGACGAGTTGCTATAGCTGGAAAATGGACACTCCCCCCAGCCTCATGGTTGAAAAGCCATTCTTTAAGCTTAGCGGTTTTCCCAACTTTAGTCTAGCAAACCTGACTGTTTATACAAAGATTTATAAGAGGAGTTTTACCAAAAAGCAGGTAAGGAGCATGGTTGAGGCCAAGCTTTCTAAGCTCTACGAGCTGTATGCACGTATATATGGAAATAAGAATATTGTGGACAGAGAGATAAGCAAGTTGATAAAAGAAGGTCTGAGTAGGGAAGAGGCCATAAACAAACTCTATGAGAGAGACATAGGTGAAAAGGAGCCTACCACGAAGCCGAGAAACAATAGGTATGATGGGAAATTCTGGGGCATATACTATCTACCAATAAACAGCTTTGAGGAAGAGATGCCGAAACTTGGAGAAACCTTGGACTATATAGAGGAGAATCACGGTGAGGTGGTGGCGGTTATTCCAAACATAGGCATAACGCCGACAAGCCTCATACTCGGAACATCTTTCCAAGGCGTTAAGGGATTCAGCATAGTATATAGGAAGCGGAAGCCATGAGCCTCCATTAACCTCCATCACCGTTTCCACCGTTGAAACGGTTTTCAACTATATTCAAAATGTAAGAACAATAAGGACAAGGAACAATGAACGTTCTTTCATAGTATGTATGCTAATACGTATAGCCTATGCAAATTGGCAAATATTCTGCTAATGGTTTTTCGAGGGGTTAAAACGCTGTTTCTTTAAGAGCGTTACATGAGGAAGGCTTCCACTGGTACAAGCTTCTTTTTAACTACGTCAGGCGCCAGGATCAACCCTTCCATGGTAACTGACCGAGTAAATATACGTCTTCATCACCGAAAATCACTGGAGTAAATGATAAACGATATCCCTCGATTTTCAATGCCGACTTCACCCAGCTCTTTCTCCATCACCCTGTTATCAGCGAGCCTCAGCCTCACCCTTCTTATCGGCTTAACGTCCAGTTTTTCAAGGAGAGAACTGAGTAAAACAGTATACGTTGATCCGCTGTCGACAGTTAACTCTACATCCGTCTTCTTAGTACTGTCAAATACATTCCAGACTCTAGCTTTCACCTTTAATATTCCATAACCATTTCTAAAAACGATGTTTCAATATTTAAGCATAACTATTTCATAGCTTATCAGGGTCTCGAAAACATAGTAAAGAAGTTTTTCGTAGAGCTAGAGCGATGCGTGAATGCTAAAAACTATATCCTTACCTAATGGTTCTTTTCCCCGAGCGATACGTATTTAATAGAGAATAAGCTTTAGAGAACCGACAAGCTGTTTCTCTCCTACTCGCATACTTGGTGACGATGTGTAAAATCGTATTAGCGGGAAAGGCTGCCTTAGCCTCCGGAACTTGTTAAAAACGTTGTTTTATTGGCTTTTAAGAACGTTTATAAGCTTGATATTGTTGAAAAAAGGATGAGAAGCCCCAGTATGAAAAGGGTGGTTGTAATCGCTAAGGGAGATGTTCAAAGGGTAGGTTATAGGGACGAGGTTGAAAGGATTGCCAAGAAGCTTGGTTTAACGGGTTATGTTGAGAATTTAAAGCCCTATAATGTTAAGATCGTCGCCGAGGGTGATGAGGATAAGCTTAGGCAATTCATAGGTCTCTTAAAGATTCAGAAATACCCTATCTTTGTTGAAGAATTGGATGTTTCTTGGCATGACGCTACGGGAGAATTCAGCTATTTCGAAATAAAACGTGGAGACTGGAGGGAAGAGCTTTTCGAAAGACTCGACGCTGCTGGAAGACTACTTCATAGAAGTGTTGAGTTAGGTGAGAAGAGCGTAGAGCTCGGAGAAAAGAATCTGAAACTGGCTGAGAGGAGCGTGGAATTGGGAGAGAAGAATGTGGAATTGGCTGAGAGAAGCGTGGAATTGGGAGAGAAGAATGTGGAATTGGCTGAGAGAAGCGTGGAATTGGCTGAAAAGAATCTGAAACTTATAGAAAAAAGTGTTGGGCTCGGAGAAAAAAGCGTAATCATAGGAGAGGAGATTTTGAGGGCAATGAGGGAAGAATCTGAGAAGACGAGAGAAGTTGTGAGAGAGGAGTCTGAGAAGACGAGAAGTGAGATAAAGCTCCTAAGAAGTGACTTAAGGGAATATATAGAAGTAAGCCTCAAGGATATTCGTAACAGGATTATGGAGATAGAGGCTGCGTTAAAAAGAGCTGGAATAATGTGAAAAACCGTATGTTTTAATTTCATTCCAAGTTTAGTTTCTCAAATTGGAATTGAATTTTTCAAATTATTACAGCCTGGTTTACAATGCTATGCCAGTTTAAAAATCAGATGGCATCTGCATATGTTTAATA